>NZ_JAPMIW010000007.1:0-86610 GCF_033088395.1 Sporosarcina sp. GW1-11
TGTTGGCTCCTGGCGGGAGGCAATCCCCCACGTGCCGAAGCGTTGATAGGAAGCGGACCTTCATGAAATTCAGTAACATAAAAAAGTCGAGCGACGACACATTACAAACTAGTAGTAAGTTCAAGACACATCAATCCGCTTCTGTATGCAGTGAAGTAATTCGTCACTGAACCCACTGCGGCGCTGGCGGATGGCTCCCGCGATAAGCCAGAAAGGAAGATCGCCTTTCTGTCTCATCGCTCCGCCTACCGCTTGTAAGGCGCCTGCGTTTTGTGAGGATAAGTAAATGGTATAGTACGTTGAAGTTAAAAAGTAGAATTCGCTAGGTTCCAAAGAGTACAAAACTACACTGCACTGCACTCACTAGCGTAGGCACAACTGCGGGGTCGGCCGAAGCCATGAGACAACTAGCGCGATTTTCGCTTGTTGGCTCATGGCGGGAGGCAATCCCCCACGTGCCGAAGCGTTGATAGGAAGCGGACCTTTACGAACTTCAGCACCCTAAAAAAGTCGTGCAACGATCCGACGTAATCTTAGAAGTTCGTCAGCGATTCAGTAACTTCAAGCCACTTCAATACGCTTCTGTATGTAGTGAAGTGATTTACCACTGAACCCACTTCGGCGCTGGCGGATGGCTCCCGCAATGAGCCAGAAAGGAAGATCGCCTCTCTGTCTCATCGCTCCGCCTACCGCTTGTAAGGCGCCTTCGTTTTGTAAGGATAAGTAAATGGCATAGTACATTGAAGTTGAAAGGTTTCATTCGGTAAGTGCCAAAGCCCACTAAAACTACACTGTACTCACCAGCGAAGGCACAACTGCGGGGTCAGCCGAAGCCAGGAGACAACTAGCGCGCCCTTCGCTTGTTGGCTCCTGGCGGGAGGCAATCCCCCACGTGCCGAAGCGGTGATAGGAAGCTGACCTGTACTAACTTCGGTACCGAAAATGAGTCGAGCTACGACACAACACACAAAAAAAGAGCCGCCACAAGAAATCGCAAAACACGACTTCCTGGGCAACTCCTTTTACTTCTAATACTCACTCATCAAACCGAATACCCGTAATATGAACATTCACCTCATGCGTAGCAAGGGAAGTCATATGGTAAACCGCCTGACGAATCTCTTGTTGAATTTTCGTCGCAACCGTAGGAATCGAATGGCCATATTCGATAATGCAATATACATCAATCTTCAGTCCTTCATCTACCCACTCAGTCTTCACACCCTTACCGTACATCACCCTACCCAACTTCTCCGCAACACCCGTTGCAAAATTTCCTTGAGTAGCTACAACGCCTTCGACCTCAATCGTAGCGATGCCAATGATGACTTCTAATACTTCAGGTGCAAGTTGAACACGTCCAAGTGCAGCATCTCCAGACGGTGTCATTCCGACAAACGATGGATTTGTTTTATCAGCCATTACAAGTCTCCTCCAATTAGTTCATGACGTCATATTTCTCTAAGAACTTCGTATCAAAATCACCAGATTGGAAAATTTCGTTATCCATCAAGTTGGAATGGAACGGAATCGTTGTATGAACGCCTTCTACAACGAATTCGTCGAGCGCGCGTTTCATCCGAGCGACCGCTTGCTCGCGTGTTTCCGCATGAACGATTAGTTTTGCGACCATTGAGTCGTAAAACGGCGGGATTGTATAGCCTGGATACACTCCTGAATCGACACGTACACCAAAACCACCTGGTGGTAAGTACATTGTCACTTGACCTGGAGACGGCATGAAATTCTTTTCTGGATTTTCTGCGTTGATCCGGCACTCAATAGACCATCCAGTAAGCTTGATATCTTTTTGCTTGATCGCTAACTTTTCACCAGAGGCTACTCGTAACTGCTGTTGAACCAAGTCAACACCTGTGATCATTTCTGTAATCGTATGTTCTACTTGAATGCGTGTATTCATTTCCATGAAGTAGAACTTTTGGTTAATATGGTCGAAGATGAATTCTACCGTACCTGCTCCGCGATAGTTAACAGCTTTTGCTGCTTTAACTGCCGCTTCACCCATTGCCTTACGAAGTTCAGGTGAGATTGCAGGAGATGGAGCTTCTTCCACTAACTTTTGCATACGACGCTGAATTGAACAATCACGTTCCCCTAAGTGGATCGTGTTGCCAAATTTATCAGCTAGTACTTGAACTTCCACGTGGCGGAACACTTCAATGTACTTTTCAAGATAAACGCCGGGATTTCCGAATGCAGCCGCTGCTTCTTTTTGTGTAATGTTAATACCTTTCACTAGCTCGTCCTCATCGCGAGCGACACGGATTCCTTTACCGCCACCACCAGCTGTCGCTTTGATGATAACTGGGAAACCAATTCTCTTCGCAATTTCAAGACCGTGTTCTGCATTATCCACAAGTCCATCAGAACCAGGAACAATTGGAACGCCAGCATCTTTCATTGTATTACGCGCAACGTCTTTCGTACCCATTCTTGAAATTGCATCCGAAGTAGGTCCGATAAACTCGATATTTACTTCTTCACATAACTCGGCAAAGCTAGCATTTTCTGCAAGGAAACCATAACCAGGATGGATCCCGTCACAGTCCGTCGCTTTCGCCACACTGATAACGTTAGAAAAGTTCAAATAACTATCTGTAGATAAACGAGGTCCAATGCAGTACGCCTCATCTGCTAATTGAACGTGTAACGCTTCAGCATCTGCTTCCGAATAAACAGCGACTGTTTTGATACCCATTTCTTTACATGCACGAATGATCCGTACTGCAATTTCTCCACGGTTTGCAATTAATACTTTTTTCATTAGTTAGCCCCCCTTAGTTCTCTCTGACGAGGAATAAAGGTTGTCCGTATTCCACGAGTTGACCGTCTTGCACTAAAATTTCAACGATTTCTCCGGATACTTCTGCTTCAATTTCATTAAATAGTTTCATTGCTTCAACGATACATACGATAGATTCAGCTGTTACTTTATCGCCTTTTTTAACGTATGCTGCTGCATCAGGTGATGGCGCTTGGTAGTATGTTCCAACCATTGGTGAAGTGATTTTGTGCAATGAAGCATCTTCCGCCACTTCTGCTGCGGGTGCGGGTGCTGCTACCTCTGCTACCGGAGCTGGTGCGGGTGCTGCTGCAACGGGTTCTGGTGTCACTACTGGAGCTGCTACCGGTCCGGGTGCTGCTGCAACTGGTGCGGGTGTCGCTTCCGCAACTACTGTACCTGCATTTTTCTCAAGCTTGATTTTCCCACCGTCTGCTTCAAATGTGAACTTCTGGATGGATGATTGGTCGATAAGCTTAATAATTTCACGAATTTCTTGAATTTTTAACATATCTGATTCTCCTGACTATAATTTTCTTCCTACCGTATACTATGATAGACGTTTTACAATAAATTTGGAATAGAAAAATCGCAAATTATTCTATAATTAATTAAAATTACAGATAGATTGCTAATTTCTACTTATTTTCATCAATATTCACATGCATGCGTTATCCTGCGAGTTACGACGGTTAACTCATTTCTGTTTTATTCAGACTATGAAAGGAATCTCTAAAAAAACCAGCAGCTTTTTTCGGCTACTGGTTACACGATTTATTGTTTCGCCTCTGCGAAGTCTACTTTCACTGTTTGCGCGCCATCCCAACTTGACATGACGTACTGTGTAATTTCATCTGCCATTTTCGGTGAGTGACTTTCTGTTGATAACACTGTCACATTCACTCGCTCATCTTCCGCTCGAACAAACACTTCTGGGTAGCCTAGTGCCTCAATTTGCATTTCCATTAAAGCTTCTGTAGAGCTCACTTTTCGTAGTTCCGCGATTTCATTGAAGATTTCATTCTTCTGTTCCGCTGAGTAATCGGATGAAGTCATTTTAGCTGTCAATTGTTCGACCATTTCACTGCGTTCGTTACGCACTTCCATACGCATGTCTTGGAAGATGTAGGACTCAGCGAAAACCGGCTTTACTTCCTCAGACTTACCTTCTTTTTCGAGTAACTTCGTTGCATCCTTCGTTTCTTTCGTGAAGATGGCAATTCCGTCAAACGGCATAGGTGCCTCTTTTTTGACATAGTAGATAGAAATCACTGCGACTAGACTAAGTAATGTTAAAAACCACACTGTACGTTTATTTGTTTTCAAGATGATTCCCCCTTTTCTTCATTTCAGCGATAACAATACGATGTTCAGGCAATTGTAGGACATTGGCTAATAGTTGTGAGAGCCCGTTTCTAACCGCTGGATCCTCTGCTCCTTCCGCCACGACAAGTAGTCCTTTTAACGAAGAACTTTCTTTCGGAGCGTTAGACGAAATCGAAAAGTACCCTGCTAACGAATTCTCAGATTCTTTTTCGTCATAATGAAAGTAGACGGTGACTTTACCTAGCCCTTCCATTTGTTCAAGCGTTTCTTCAAGACTTGACAGCATGCGTTTCTCTTCTTTACTTTCTTTCTCGCCTCCTAGCCCCGTACTCGTGAACCAGATGATGCCAAAGACAAGCATCAACAAACCGATTACCAACATATTGGACTTCCCTGTTGGTTTTTCCAAAGCCATCACCAACTCTAGCATGACTTTACTGAAAACGAATTCTACATTTGCATACTATGTAGAGTTACAGCAACTTATGACCTGCCACCTGCAATAAAAACTGTATAATCCAACAAGCGATTGCGAGTTTGATTAAAGGTAGAAAGATTTTCTCCTGGCTTGGGGTAGCTACTAACTGTATTACTACCGCCAGCAACACAAGATTTGTCAGTCCTACTAAAAAAAGATGCATCCCGCTCCCTCACTTTCCGAGCGTCATCAACTTGATAAACGTCACGATAAAAATCGTCGTGTAGATGAACGCAAACGATAGCAAAAAGGAAATCGAGCACAGAACAAATAATGTTCGGCCAATATCGTCCAGCAAACCACTTACTTCTTTTTGACTAAAAGGTTCAATGACCGCAGCCGTCCAGCGGTATAAAAAGGCAATGAGTAAAATCTTTATAGCGGGTAATAAAGCGATTGTCCAAATTGAAAACAACAGCCAGACGCTAATATACGCTGATGCACCAGACGAATAGCGACCGATCGAACCAAGCGTGTCCGTCAACAACGAACCAACTAGTGGAATATTCTGTTTAATTAATTCTTTTAACGGTTCATTTAGCGCACCGCTCATCGTCCACGACAACGCTCCGCCAGCTGTAATAAAAATCGAATACGCCGCAACCATCGCTGATACAATCGCCAGTAACGACGTCCGAAGTAAATCAGCCATTCGTGTAAAAATGATTTCTGGCATTAGACGCGTAAGAATATCGAGTAACAGCGCTGTCAATAACACGGGCAATAAAAACTTCTCTGCAAACACGACAGCCCCTTGCGCGAATAGCAGCATTGCCGGCTGAAAATTCACGACACCAAACGTGGCGCCGGAAGCTAAGATCATGGCTGCGATGAGTGGGTACATCCCGAGAAAAAGCGATGCAATGGAATGCGTAATGAGTTGAATTTGCTGAAAGCTCTCCGTTGCTGGTTCGATTAATAACACAAGAATCATCAGCAGCAACAGAAACCTCGTCCATTTTTGGAACGCAGGTAGAAAAAAATCAATTAGCGACGTTAGCAACAATAGTATGAGCAATAAAAGAAAAGGGCCTAGTACACCTGCAATGATGTCACTCAGAAATTCCGGCATAGGCTGTCTCGTCCATTCGTAGGTTTAGTTTCTGATTTCACCACGGGATTAGCGTATGAATGGTTTCGATTAATTGACTGATGGACGTAAACCATAGGGTAAGGATGACAACTTTCATGACAGTCTGAAATAATTGGCCGAACGCTTCATATCCTTCATCCTTCATCTGCAAGGCCAGTAGTTCCGCCATATAATACAATCCCGCGCTGACTACTAGTAATATGGTCGGTGCTGGCAGTTGTTCCACAAGTGCTAGTAACGTGCGCGCAAACGGTACGAGAACTGTGAAAAGTACATACACCGCCGCCATCAAAAACAGCGTCGTATACAGAATCGGATGTAGGCTTGGAACCGCGAATGACAGTAATAGCAGCACGATATAGATGATGAATAGTTGAAAGAGAACTGCCATTACATCGCCATAGATAACCAGCTGAAGAATTCCGTGATTTCCGTGAAGAACACGCGGAGAAACATCAGCAATTCAATCGAGATGTACAGATACGCCAAGAAAAATAGAAAGAATGAAAAGTCCTTTTTACCGGTTTGTTCAAAGAAGACATGCAATACCCCAATCACTAATCCGACGCCGGCGATGCGCAATAAGTCATTCAATTCCATCCCACTACGCCTCCTCCATGCTCTACTCTATGAAGCTCGGTCACTAGATATGCAAAGACGTAAAAAAACACACGAAATCTTTTCTCGTGTGTTTGGGACCATAGAAAAATGTTAATTAGTAGTTAGTGAGCCGTCCGGGATTGGAGCTGCAGAGGCGGACGCTTTCCGGAGGGCGTGGCCTGAGCCAAGCGAACAGCGAAGGGTTCGCTTTGCCGTATTTCTGCTGTCTTTGCAGAAATTAAGGCAGCTGTGCTTCTAACGCTACGCTCGCGTTCAGTCCAGGGTCTCAGACTCACGCTGATCCTCCCGGAGTCGCCGCCTCCTCCGCTTCAATCCTATATATAGATGACAAATACTTATAGAGTCCATTGTAGTTATTGAGTGACTTAGTATTTGTTCTTCATCTTTTTATATGCAAATGAAAGGAAAAGGTACAAAGCTAAAGATCTCACTAACTGTCTTCAGATGAAAACACTAGTGAAACGTAGTGTAAGGCGGCGACTCCAGGAGGATCAGCGGGACAGGTGAAACACCCAGCGAGCGTAGCGAGGGGTGTGGTTCACCGCCCGCCCTCCGGAACGCGTCCGCCTGGAACGCAGTGAAACGGTAATATCCCCCTTCTCCCACTCTTCTCATCACAAACTAAAAAACACACGAGTAAATTACCTCGTGTGTTTGGTGTAAGATTATGCGCGGGAAACGTATTCTGCTTCTTCTGTGTTGATGACCAACATATCGCCTTGGTTGACGAAGAATGGTACTTGTACAACGATGCCAGTTTCCATTTTTGCTGGCTTTGATCCACCGCTCGCTGTGTCACCCTTGATACCCGGCTCTGTTTCAGCTACTTGAAGCGTAACTGTTACTGGTAATTCAACGCCAAGTACTTCTTCTTTGTATGTGATGACGTGAACTTCCATATTCTCTTTTAAGAACTTCAACTCATATTCAATCTGAGATTCGTTAAGTTCAATTTGCTCGTATGATTCATTGTCCATGAAGACATGATCGTCGCCATTCGCATACAAGTACTGCATACGACGGTTATCGATTTGTGCTTTCGCTACTTTTTCGCCTGCACGGAACGTCTTTTCGTTAACGTTACCTGAGCGAAGGTTACGCAACTTCGAACGAACGAATGCTGCACCTTTTCCTGGCTTAACGTGTTGGAATTCCATTACGCGCCAAATATCTCCATCTACTTCAATTGTTAGTCCTGTACGAAATTCGTTTACTGAAATCATTCGTATTCCTCCATTATTATCCGATTATAAAATAAGCAATTCTTTAGTAGACTTTGTCAACCGTTCATTACCGGTTTCTGTAATAAGAATGTCATCTTCGATCCGTACGCCACCGATTCCCGGCAAATAAATTCCCGGTTCCACTGTTACTGCCATATTGGGCACTAACACCGTTTCTGAGCGGAATGACAAAGCAGGTGCTTCGTGAACTTCCATTCCAATTCCGTGACCTGTCGAATGACCAAATGCATCCCCATAGCCTTTTGACTTGATATAGTCGCGTGTAATTGCGTCCGCTTCGATACCTGTCATGCCAGGCTTGATCTTTTCTACGCCTAACTGCTGCGCATGCAACGTCACTTCGTAGATTTCACGTAGTTTAGCAGAAGGTTCTCCGACAGCAACCGTTCTCGTAATATCAGAGATGTATCCATTAAAGAGCGCACCGTAATCCATTGTAACAAAATCACCAGTCTCAATCACTTTATCAGATGCAACCCCATGCGGTAAAGCCCCTCTTTCGCCAGAAGCGACAATTATGTCGAATGAAGAGGAGGTTGCGCCTTGTTTACGCATAAAAAATTCCAATTCATTGGCGATTTCAAGCTCTGTTTTACCCGCTTTTATGAACGAACAAATATGGATGAATGCTGCATCCGCAATAGCCGCCGCTTGTTTTAACACTTCAATTTCCTTTGGTGTTTTGATGAGGCGAAGTTTTTCTACCAAGCCTGCGACGGGAACTAATTGTGCTTCAACCGCTTTTTCATACATTTCAAATTGACTATAGCTTAGATGTTCTTTTTCGAAGCCAAGTGTCGCAAGTTTCATTTCTTTCACTTGATTGGCAACTTCTCGAATCATCGTACCGGTATGTTGGACGATCCGGTAGCCTGTCAGTTGATCATTTGCTTGTTCCATATAACGAAAGTCCGTGATAAATACCGCATCGTTTTTGGAGATGATTGCTGTCCCTGCAGAACCTGTGAAATCCGTCATGTAGCGACGGTTATACGGATTCGTAATGAGTAAAGCATCTAGTTGTTGTTCCTCCAATAATTTACGGAGTTTTTCGATTTTCATGATTCGCTCTCCTTTCGTTTTAACAGAAACGCTTGGAAGGCGAGATCATAGCCCGCTGTTCCGAAACCACAGAGTTGTCCTGCCGCTACGGGTGCGATAACAGACGTGTGGCGGAATTCTTCTCGGGTATGTATATTCGAGATGTGGACTTCGATTACCGGTACATCTATAGAAGCAATCGCGTCACGCAAGGCGATACTGTAGTGCGTAAATGCGCCCGGATTGAAAATGATACCGTCGATTCCTTTGTCTCCCGCATCATGAATCCGATTAATAAGTTCGCCTTCTATATTTGATTGGAAACAAGATAGTGAGATATCCGATTGTTCAGCAAGTCGCTGCATTCGATTCTCGATGTCCGTCAATGTTTCCGCACCATAGATGTCTGGTTCTCTTTTGCCTAATCGGTTCAAGTTTGGACCGTTTAACAGTAACAGTTCCATCTGATCCCCTCCCATTTATTTTCTTTCCTATTCTAGCACAATGGGAAGGACGAACAAACTATTTCTATTTGACTAACCAAAGGATTTTTTCATGTAGACGGACGTACCTATGACGAAGCGGATAATTATAGCTAGTAGGCATCCGAACGGAATGGACACCTTTTTAATAAATTGCGTCATTGTTAGATCCGCTTTTATGTGGATCATCCACTCGATACAAAATAGTGCAATGATCGTAACAACGAGGGACGATACCGTCGGCGGAATTTTAGACGTGAAGAGCGTCATCGTATAAAGAAGAAAAAACAGCGCAAAACAAAGGCCCCAAAGTAAAATCCACTTAAACCAAGCAGGTGTCGTCGCAAACATTTGAAATTTGGCAGTCCACCCGATAGGTGACCACTTGATAAGTTTAAAGACTTTCAAAAATTTTAATGAAATAAGTGACAAGACCGCAGCCATTGCAGCTGTCCAAAATTGAGTTGCAGTAATTTTCATGACAATACCTCCCTCAGACAGTGTCGGATTTTCCTATCATTTTTAAACATCTGAATGGTGTATTTACCGTTTTTTTAGTACACTAGAGATATCGTTTCTTACGACAGAAAGTGTGGGTATGTAATGAGCAAATCACAAACTCCTCCCGCATACGGAGGTCAAGCACTTATAGAAGGTGTGATGTTTGGCGGAAAAAAAGATACAGTGACAGCTATTCGAAGAAAAGATGATTCTATTGAGTATTATCATGTACCAAGGGAGTCGCATCCGGTTGGCGCGAAACTAAAGAAGATTCCTTTCATTCGAGGCATTGTGGCATTGATCGAATCGGCAGGCAATGGTTCAAAGCATTTGACGTTCGCCAGTGATCGCTATGATGTAATGCCAGGTGAAGAGGCAGAAGTAAAAGAAGAGGAGACGTCAAAACTCGCGATGTTTCTTGGCGTCGCCGCTATTGGCGTTCTAACCTTTTTATTTAGTAAGTTTATCTTCACGTTAGTTCCGGTTTTCTTAGCGGAGTTATTCCAACCAATCGCTCCAGGTAAAACAGCGCAAATTATAATTGAAAGTCTTTTCAAACTCATGTTGTTACTGACGTATATCGGCTTGATTTCGATGACACCACTCATCAAACGCGTGTTCCAATACCACGGTGCGGAGCATAAAGTCATTAACAACTATGAAAATAATTTGGATATGACTGTTGAAAATGTGCAATCACAATCTCGTTTGCATTATCGCTGTGGAAGTAGCTTCATATTATTTACGGTAATTGTCGGGATGTTCATTTACTTCTTCGTACCAACTGATCCCCTTTGGTTGCGTGTTGTCAATCGGATTCTATTGATTCCTGTTGTGCTTGGTGTGTCGTTTGAAGTATTGCAGCTGACGAATGCAGTAAGAAATGTGCCAGTGCTTCGTTACTTAGGTTATCCTGGACTGTGGTTGCAATTGCTCACTACAAAAGAGCCAGACGATCAGCAAGTCGAAGTCGCAATTGCTTCTTTTGAAAAATTATTAGAAGTCGAAAAGTACGGTGTCAGTGTGTTGAACGAAAAAGTTGCAGTGGAAACAGAGACAGTTGATGAACAGAAAGCTATGACAATCTTGTCATAAATGAAAGATACCCCACGAGTCCGTTTTCACTGACTCGTGGGGTATTTTAATTGAATTTTACAATCCGCACTTTAATTGCGCTTGGCAATTCGTACATGTGTTACAGCCACCGATTTCTTCGACCGTCCCTTGTCTACAAACTGGGCATGTGTCGCCTACTTCAGAGCCGATAGTTACGTTTGTCGAACGCAATGCTTGGATCGTGTTCACAAGCACAACTTTCGGCTGTTCGTTTACTTCAACGACTTCTTCCGTATCAGGAATATTATCTTCTGCTTTTAGCGTCAGAACTTGTGAATCACGGCTTCCGTCAACATACACCGTGCCACCTTTCGCTCCGCCTTTATACAATCTTTCATAAACGCTTTCTACTTGTTCCACTGTATAGCCGCGTGGCGCGTTAACTGTTTTCGAGATTGAGCTATCGATCCAGCGCTGAATGATACATTGCACGTCCGCATGCGCTTCTGGTGCAAGTTCCATTGAAGAAATAAACCATTTAGGCAAGTTATTCGGATCTGCCTCTGGATTAGCTTGCAAATACTCTTCCACGATTTCTGCTTTGACTTCGATAAACTTGCCGAGACGTCCGCTGCGGTAATATGTGAAGGAGAAATAAGGTTCTAAGCCGGTCGAAACGCCTACCATTGTTCCAGTAGATCCCGTCGGAGCAACAGTTAGAAGATGGGAATTTCGAATACCATGCTCTAGAATCGCTTGTCGAATATCTTCTGGCATACGTTTCATAAAGCCTGAATTAATAAACGCTTGACGTAAAGTTTTCGTTTCTTCATCTGTCTTACCGATCAAGAATGGGAAACTTCCCTTTTCTTTCGCAAGCTCGATAGATTCACGGTAAGCTGTTGTCGCGATCGTTTCAAATACTTCGTCAACTAATTGATTACCTTCAGGAGAGCCGTATTCTTTTTCACAATAGATGTGAAGATCAGCTAGTCCCATAACACCAAGTCCTACACGGCGTTCACCTAGGGCTTGTACTTTATTGTCTTCTAAGAAATACGGTGTCGCATCAATGACGTTATCTTGCATACGTACACCTGTCTTTACAGTTTCTTTCAACTTCTCAAAGTTTACCGTCTTCGTTTCTTTATCCGCCATCTCTGCAAGATTGACAGCTGCCAAGTTACAGACAGAGTATGGTGCGAGTGGTTGTTCCAGTTGTTATCCTAAAGGCTTTTTATCCTCTAGTTCTTACAGTTGTCTTCCTGTAAGTTCAGCATACATTTTCACTGCATATACAGTGTTGCGGTCTCGTGCCTGGATTATAGTCTGATTATAATAAATCAGGATCACCAGGTATGCGTTGCCCCTGACTAGAACTTTACTTCCAGCCTTCGGTTCGGATTGGCATCTCAGCTTTCCCGCTTCATCCCGCAATTTTTAACGTGAGGCGAACTCCACCACACGGATTCGTTGCTACTACTTGCTGTCCGTACGCTTTCGCATTCGTTTCGTCATTGGCATTATCAATAAAGAAAATGCCTGGTTCCGCTGAATACGTAGCACAAATATTGATTAGATCCCATAACGCACGAGCTTTGATTGTACGGTAGACGCGGACATCATGTCCAAGTCGTTCCCATTCACGTACATCGCCCACTTCATGCCATTGTTCATTGTAGTGCTTCATTTCTTCAGGTGAATAATTTTCAACTGCCGGGAAACGAAGATCATACTCTGCGTCTTCCTCTACAGCTTTCATGAAATCATCCGTCAACGTTACAGAAATATTCGCACCTGTTAAGAATTCAGGATTATGAACAGTGTACGTTCCGCCATCTTGCAGTTTCAACTCTGCATCACGAATAATTGCTGCATTGAAACCACCTTGACCTGGAATGTGTTTATAATTTGTAATCCCTTGGTACATCGCTTCTTCTTGCGCTGTCAGTGGTTTGAAATTCAATTTCTCATGTGCCAGCTTCTTAATCATTTCATCTTCCGTATTTTCGATCAAATACCGCAAAATTCGCGGATTCTGCATCTTGGAGATGATAAATTCACAAATATCTGGGTGCCAGTTAGCTAACATAATCATTTGTGCACCACGTCTTGATCCGCCCTGCTCCACTAAATGTGTAAGCTTTGCGATATCGTCGAGCCATGAAACGGAACCGGAGGATTTACCGTTGACACCGCGTGCCAATGTATTACGTGGACGCAATGTTGAACCGTTCGTACCGACGCCACCGCCACGACTCATAATCTCCATCACTTGCTTGCGGTGATCCGAAATTCCTTCGCGTGAATCCGGAACAAACGGCATAACGTAACAGTTAAAGAATGTAACATCCGTATCGGAACCCGCACCGTACAGTACGCGCCCGGCCGGAATGAAGTTCAAGTCTTTTAACTGGTCATAAAATCGCTCATACGACTGTGCTCGTCCTTCTTCTGTCGTTTCAACAGAAGCTAAACCTGTCGCATTACGCTTAGCAATTTGCTCATAAAATACTTCCAATGGCTTTTCAACCACATCTAGTGGACGAGTAATCGTTCCTTTATGCTGCTCTTCTGCATCGTTGATGGATGAACGAAACTCTTCTTCGATCCAAATATCGGCTTCTCCAGCTTCCATGTCGAGCGCTGTAATATACCCTAGCCCACGCGCAGGAAATTTCGGATCTTCTCGAACTGTCAGAACAACGAAATCTCCAACTTTCAATGTCTTCTTTTCCATATCTTTAAATGAATAACGATCAATCATGACTAGACGAGATACGCCGCTATGCGTCAGCTTCATATCTTCCGTAATCGGATGCACTTGTGGGAACTTTTCAATGTCCTCATTCAATTGCTGTTTGTTCAAAAATGGTTCACCTTGTTTAGACATCGTAACCATATAACATCCTCCTTCAATTTCACCAAACACAACATCTAGTGTTGTTATTACTTATTAATCTACTACATATTGAAAAAATGTCAATGGACAACATAATCCTCAAAATAGGCAACAGTTGATATATCGACAATTCACAAAAAAAATAAAACAAAAGCCCTAACGTTATTTCTTGAAATTCCACTCATCATTGGCATACTTTTCTTTCTCAATTTGACGCACTAATTCCATTTGTTCATCCGTCAATTCAAGTGGCTCCAATGTAATATCGAGTGATTTTTCAAAGCCTTGTGAAAACGCAACTTTACATTCATCAATCGTAATATCACGATCCGACAGACGATCAATCGCTATTGCGCGATCCGGTAACGTTCTACGGACACGTTCTTTTAACGCCTCTGATGAATACTTGAAGATCGATGTCAGCTTATCGACATCTAGGCTCAGTAAAATAGCACCATGTTGAAGAATAACACCTTTTTGACGAGTTTGCGCACTTCCTGCAACTTTTTTTCCTTCAACCACTAATTCATACCAACTAGGCGCATCGAAACAGACCCCGCTTTTCGGATTTCTTAACTGATTTGTCACATCTGAATCCGGAATAGAAAATTCTGCTTGCAAGCCTAAATTACGGAAACCTTCCAGCAAACCGCCTGAAATGACCCGATAGGCTTCAGTTACCGTTTCCGGCATCTCTGGGTAATTCTCGCTAACAATTACGCTATATGTAAGTTCATGCTCATGTAGGACACCACGCCCCCCCGTTGGTCTACGGACAAACCCTAGCCCAAGCTCCTTCACTTTCTCCATATCAATATCTTTTTCAATACGTTGGAAATAGCCAATCGATAACGTAGCAGGAGACCATTCATAAAAGCGTAGAACGGGTCCAATTTCTCCTCGACTATGCAAGTCAAGAAGCGCTTCATCTAGCGCCATATTATATGACGGGCTACATTTCCCTGAATCTACATAATGCCAAACAAATTTTGCCATAGTTATTCTCCTTAATAAGTCATAATTCATCTATCGTATAGGAAATCGTGAATGAAAAAAACAATAACGCATTACATTTTAGCATTAGGATTGAACTGATGCTAGAAAATCTTTATACTAGAGATATTGATAAAAGGGGGAAGTTTTTTGACTTATTATATTTTGGGCGCAGCTGTGCTCGCAATCATCGTGTATTTTATTACTACATACGTTCGTGTGGGGAAAGCACTCACTACGTTAACGCAAGAAGAATTCATTAAAGGCTACCGGAAAGCGCAGTTAATCGACGTCCGGGAACCAAAAGATTTTGAAGCTGGACATATTTTAGGCGCGCGTAACATTCCATTCACACAATTTTCACAGCGCTACAAAGAAATCCGACCTGACAAGCCCATTTATCTTTACGATCAAAATACGAGTCGTACAGGTCGTGCTGCTTTATTTTTGAAGAAAAAAGGATGCACAGAAATTTATCAATTACGTGGCGGCTTCAAGCAGTGGACAGGTAAAATTAAAACAAAATAACGACTATCGATCCTCCTTTTTTGGGGGATCTACTCATATATAAAGGAGAATTTAAAATCGTATGAAACCATCATTTTTACTCCCTTTAGACGCAGCACACTATGAAAAGCTACCGTATTTTCAAAATTATGGTGTCGTCATACAAGCCATTCTAGACAAACTCACCGCGCATTCACCCGCTGATTGGAAACTGATCCAAGTAGAGGAATTCTCCTCTTATACAGAAACGATGCTTCCCGAGCTCATCCATCACAAACGCTTGCCTTATGAATCTCTTTGCCATCTATATCAAACACTACCAACCGAGAAAATCCGACAAGATGATTCGACCAATGGTTTCGCACTACAAACGGCAGAAACAATCGATAATCAGTTACTCTTTTTCCCAGAGCATCAACTTGCAGTGGCGAATATTAGCTATTATGTCGCTACCGGCTCCACATGGTCAGAGCATACCGTCTTCGCGCCATCAGCTGATCACGTCAAACGATTCATAGAAAAGTTGAATCACTTACAACGCCAAGCGATGAAAACGAATATTACATATTTGGTCGATACTGAAGAAGGAATTGAAAAGAAGACGTACGGACTAGGTACACAAATCGAACGTAGTGATGTGTTGCTAGACGAACATTTAAAAAATGAATTATTCCGTTCGATTGATGAATTCTTTTCGAATGATGGTGCGTTTTTCAAAGAATACGGTCTTCCATACAAACGCGGAATCTTACTGTATGGCTCTCCAGGTAACGGTAAGACAACACTCGTCCGTTCCATCACGGGAACAACAGACGCGCCAGTCGTTTATTGGCAAATTACTGAATTTACAGGCAGTCATTCTGTACAGGAAGTGTTTTCGACTGTAGAACGACTCGCACCCGCAATACTCGTGATCGAGGATATCGACTCCATGCCCGAGCATATGAGAAGCACATTTTTGAATATTCTAGACGGCGTACATGTCCGTGACGGCCTCTTTATTATCGGCACGACTAATTATCCTGAACGAATCGACCCTGCGCTTATTAACCGCGCTGGACGTTTTGACAGCACGTATGAGATCCCCTCTCCTACTGAAGAAGTGAGGAAACAATATATCGAGAAACTCGATAAGAAAAAGATTTTGCAAGAACCACAAATAGGAGATATCGCCAAACAAACAAAAGGCTTATCCATCTCGCAGTTAAACGAGTTGTATATGTCCATTGCGCTTACCTATCATTATGATGATATGATTATTTATGAAGAGCGTATCCAGCAATTACAAAAGCAGCATCGACAAGCCACTCGTCATGACTGGGATGGCGGTTCAGAAATAGGGTTTTAATGTTTGACACAAAAAGGATGCAATACCGCAATGGTTTTGCATCCTTTGTTATCTACTTATCTTACCTCACATTCTCTAATTCGCCGTACTTAAAAATATGTTTAGACCTAGGATACGTCATACTGTAAGCTATAAATTGTACACCTAAAATAATATAGTAGAAAGTAGAGTCCATAAAAAAGGAGCGGGTTAAATGAAGAAGTTTTTAGTGGTTGGGTTAATTATAGGTGTCCTAGTTATGCTAGGCATCATAGGCTATCAGTGGTTCAGTGGGAATTCTACTGAACGTGAAGTCACTATTGAAAAAGATGAAGCTACATCACTAGCAGTAAACGTCCAATTCGATGCAGGCGAACTAGTCATCCAAGGCGGATCTACAAACTGGTTAGATGCTATATTTGATACGAAAGATGAAAAATTTCTTCCTAACGTAACGTATACGAATAAAAAAGATACGGGTGTACTAACAGTTAAACCAAAATCTAATATTTTCCGATTTAATAAAGGCAAACAAAAGAATTACTGGGACATTCAACTCAATAATGACATACCTATTGATTTAGATGTGGATATGGGCGTATCGAAAGCAACATTGAACTTGAACGGAATACAACTGAACAACTTAACAATTGATAGCGGTGTCAGCGACTCTACTATTGACTTAAGTGGTGAGCGGCAGAATGACCTTCAAGGCGATATTGATGTAGGAGTTGGAAAGATGACACTCCTTCTACCAAAACAGACTGGCGTCAAACTGATTGTAGATAAAGGACTTGGCACACTTGAATTAAAAGATTTTATCGCACAAAGTAGAAACGTATATGTTAATGAAGCGTATACCGATAAAGGAACGACTATCGAAATAGACGTTGATCTAGGTGTAGGTACTTTGAAGGTAGACCTTGTCGAATAAAAATGATCGGTGTACCCTTATGAGTAAACCTGCGACACCAATGTCAGCGTTCCAGTGTTTTACCATTCGCTATGCACGTAACGAAATATGGAATATGCACAACCAAAAGCCTTTCACTCCACTACAACGGAATGAAAGGCTTTTTTCTAATTATTGCGTGTACTCCTATTATTTTGGGTATACAGAAAGTAGAGACGAAAATATTGTTGTGAGGTGAATTTAATTGGCAAATTCCAACGGACAATCTATTAAACAGAAAACCGCCTTGGAACCAACAGATTTAAAAAAAGTTGTAGATAGCTCGATGTTTACATTCGAATCAACCGAACAAGCTGAAAAGTTAACAACGATCGTTGGACAACAACGTGCCCGTAAAGTAATGAATTTTGGCCTACACGTGAATAAACCCGGATATAATTTATACGTCAGCGGGATCGTAGGCACCGGGAAAACTTCCTTTGTGAATTCAGTCGTGAATGACTTCGCTAATAGAGAGGCTAAACTTTTCGACTGGTGCTATGTGAATAACTTTGAAGACGAGTATAAGCCTAAAGTGTTAAAACTCCCGGCTGGATTAGGTAAGAAACTTCAAAAGTCTATGGAAAACTTGTTGAATGATTTAAAAGTAGATATCCCAAGTACTTTCACCGAAGACAATCATCAAAAAAATCGTGCATCCATTATTCGGAAATATAAAGAAAAGATAGAAAACGTGTATAAACAGACCGATCAAACGGCGACCGATTATGGATTTTTGCTCAAACAGTCCGGTTCAACGATTTTAACTATACCTATGGGTGAAGACGGACAACCTCTGAGTGAAGAAGCCTATAAAGCAATGGATGAAAAACAACTGGCTACTATGGAAAAGGACTCTACCAAATTACAAGAAATCATACTGGAAGCTACAAAATCTATTCACCATTTTGAACAAGAGTTGAAAAGATCATTAACTGGCTTTGATCATCAAACAGCCCTTATCGCAATTGACTATCAGATAGATGAGTTAAAAAAGAGTTATAAAGATTGTCCTGAAGTGATGCAACATGTAAAAGCCGTTCGAAAAGATCTTGTAGAAAACTTTCATATTTTTTTACCACATGAATCTACACAAGAAGAAAAGCAACTAGGCATTCTGTTTACAGACGAACAACAGGCGTTTAAAAAATATACAATTAACGTGCTTGTTGATCATAGTAAAACAGTAGGTATGCCTGTCATTTCGGCGGACAATCCTACTTTTTATAATTTAATTGGCAAGGTAGAATATGAAAACCGAATGGGTATTATGAGCACTGATTTCACTAAAATAAAACCAGGCTATCTTCATCATGCGAATGGCGGGTATCTCATCATTCAAGCGAAAGATATTTTTTCAAAAAGCCAAGCGTGGGAAGGATTAAAAAGAGCCTTATTGACCCATAAACTACAAATTGAGAATATAGGCGAGCACACAAGCATCATTGCGACAGCATCGGTTAATCCAGCCCCTATTCCTTTAGATGTAAAAGTCATTATTATTGGCAATATGGATATCTACCAAATTCTCTATACTCATGATGAAGATTTCCGCAAACTTTTTAAAATTCGTGTGGACTTTGATATTGAAATGAAATACAACGAGGACAATATAACAGCATTGGTAAGTTTTATTCATACACATTGCAAAAAACATGGACTGCGACATTTTGACCGTTCAGCTGTCGCAAAAATTATAGAATATAGCTCACGTCTCGCTGGGCACCAAAACAAATTATCTACACGGTTCAACCTTCAAGTTGAACTGCTTTACGAAGCGGATGCATGGGCAAGCATGATGGGTGACGACCTCGTTTCAGCTAAACATATTGAAAAAGCCATTCAGGAAAAGATCTATCGTTCAAACTTATATGAGGAAAAAGTTCAAGCAAGCATTGATGAAGGAAGTGTTTTGATTGATACAACTGGTGAAAAAGTTGGTCAGGTAAATGGCTTGGCCGTTTATGATTTAGGGCAATATCGTTTCGGTAAACCTAGCCGTATTACTGCAACCACTTTTATGGGAAGGAAAGGTTTTGTCAATATTGAAAGAGAAAGCCAAATGAGCGGTAATATTCATAATAAAGGCGTCTATATACTAGGTGGGTATTTGGGTCAAAAGTTTGCTCAAACGTATCCATTAGTAGTAACCGCACATATTGCGTTTGAACAATCGTATGGCGGCGTAGACGGTGATAGTGCGTCGAGTACAGAGCTCTATGCGATTCTGTCAAGTTTAGCAGAAGTCCCAATCGATCAAGGGTTAGCAGTAACCGGCTCCGTCAATCAAAACGGAGAAATTCAACCGATCGGTGGCGTGAATGAAAAAATTGAAGGATTTTATGCTGTTTGTAAAAGTAAAGGGTTGACAGGCACACAAGGTGTACTCATCCCCCATCAAAACGTCAAGAACTTGACGCTGAACGATGAAGTCATTGAAGCCGTCCGTGATGGACAGTTCCACATTTATAAAGTACAAACGATTGAAGAAGGAATAGAAATTTTAACTGGCCTCCCTGCTGGCCAACCGGATGAACATGGTGAGTATGAAAAAGAAACGGTGTATGGAAAAGTTGCAGAAAAACTGCGGATGTTTATGGAATTTGCGAAAGAGCAGGAGAAGTGAATGGTTATGGAATCGATCACACGTAGTTACTAAGCAATCTACCAATGTCCACAATATGATCTCTAGTAAAACTATCGTTTACTAAATAATTATAGCCGCGGGAAAAGCATCTTCCTGCGGCTTACGCTGATTGTAGTGAGTAAATGTAATACATTATTCATGCAAACGTAATATACAAAGAAAATTCTCCTATCTATTTCCAACTTACTTACATTCCTAAGTCTTTTTTGTTACATAATAATCAAGACTGCAATTAGGTTGTACAATGGAAATACGTCAATTTTCTTGAGGTGCTTTATTATGAATAAGAAACGCTTAACCTGGGTAGATGGTGCCAAAGGATTTTTAATGATTCTTGTCGTCATTGGTCATTACCCTGGACAGCTTGAATTCCCACTCGCTAAGTATATTTATTGGTTTCACATGCCGGCCTTCTTTATTTTAAGTGGTTTGTTTTTTAAACCTGTACTAGAAAAAGGCTTCATGAGACTCTCGATTCATAAACGATTTATGCAGTTGATTGTCCCCTATTTGTTTTTCCTTTTAAGCATTACGCTAATTCGTTACGGGATAGAAATTAGTTCGGGCAATATGGACATATCATGGTATGCACATGATTTTTGGACACTCGTTGTCGGCGGCCGTTTTGCGCGTGGTGCGTACGGTGTTTTCTGGTTTGTAACAACGCTTTTCTTTACGTATTTATTCTTCTTATGGTTGACTACATACTTTAGCCGCACGAAACAAATCATTATTTTGATTATTTCTTATTGCATTGCCCACTATGAAAGTATTTTTGCGATGCGTGTCATTGGTGGCGCACCCGATACTGCGTCCCAAACAGTCCCAATGATTTGGAATATCGATGTTGCACTTATGGCAGTCATCTATTTTTCTCTCGGGTATTATATGAAGAGTGTTTGGATGAACATTTCGGGAAGATGGTTAATCGCGGGATTGGTAGGTAGTGTAGTAGCCATTGTACTCGATGCCATTCATGTAATCGACTACCATTTGAGCATGAAATTTTTACGCTATGAGCATTTCATTCTAGATTTGATCATTCCACTTTCGTTCACGCTCGTAGTAGTTGGCGTATTCCAACGCATGGCTGCCAAGCTGTCAGTAAAATGGCTGCAAAAAATCGAGAAACACTCTTTAACAATTATGTACTTGCACATCTTCACAGATATTTTGTTAAATGATTACTTTACCTATGGCATTGTTGGCTTCACGGCATTCGGCTTGGGTATTCCAATCCTATTTTCCATCATCATACAAAAGTATTTACCGAATGGAAAGGTACTCGTTGGCGGGTTTTCACCAAAAAAGATCAATACCAGCCGGGTACTATCTCATTAACAGAATGATCGTGCCCTTTTTCTGTTAAGTATGCGGTAGGATTTGAACATGATACAAAACTCACATTAAAAGATATTGAGCAATATGAGTAAATGAAAACGTAGAATGAGGCGCACAGTAGATTAGCTGTGCGCCTTTTACTTGAACATGAATATTACTAAAACGTAGATATCGTATTATGTGCAGTCTTTACTAGTTATTCCTAGTGTATCTCCATCAAGTTCTAACAAAAAATTATTATCCCAATTGATTGACTCCTTACATGTGATTGATAACTTATTATTGAACCAACCAGTAAATTTAATCATATCTATCATTTCTAATGGACTTTCCAAAAGTGTCTTATCATTTATATTTGATTCTATCTTTTCGATACTATAATCGTCAGCTATTATGAATTCGCCTGATGGCGTTACAGTTAAACTTTGATATAGATGGTGAGACTCATATTCAATTACTTCTCCACTTAGACAATCCATTTGAAATAAATAATCTGAAGTAAGAACTAGAACTTTATTATATTTCTTCGATAATGCAACAGCCCGTGGTGCCCCTCTGAATTCACCACACCACTCAGTAAAATCCTCGTTCTCAAATTTTACCCATGTCCAACTTTGGGAATTCCATGGACTTATAACATCATAAATCCTCTCCTTGTATTGTCCCGAATATGGTTGGTCTATTATTTCTGCTTTCGTTATCAACTCGTTCGCCCCCCCATAAAAAATTGGGTATTTATCATGATTATTTATTCACGAACCCTATTCAGTATCTAGTACATGATACAATTTCTCTTCAATTAAATAAAGCACCGCTATATTCGGTGCTAATTTCGTTTTATCTTCACTTTCTGGTTTGGCTGCTTGTCGGTAAAAAATTCTTCTCAAATAGAAGTACTTCCGCTTATCTTTATAGTCCGTTCATTATACTCGACACAAGGCCTTTCATCATTACAATTCATCCAATCAAATCATATTTTAGCCACCAAAAATAGCCAAATACTGGTTTTCCAATTCAAATCGATTGTTCTTCCATCCTAACGTATTCATAATAAATCCTAGAGAATCCGCATTATATCTCCCTGCTATTTTTTGATAAGCCAATAATTCACAAACGCCATTCCCATCAAAATCTATCGGATACAAACCACTTAATGGGTTCACAAAACCACTGATCGGTTGTTTTAACTTTCCGTTTCTATCATATACTTCGTTTAAATAGTCCGCCCCTTTTAGCGATAGATCAATCATATACGTTTCATTGTTCAATTTACTTGTTACTAGCACCTTGTAATGATCGAGATATGTCACTTCGTATGAATACAAGTTATTATACGCTTCAAAGTCAAACAGCCATGTTGGTTTATTGCCCATATAGGAAACTATATAATAGTTCATTATCCCGCCACTGCCACCTGTAGCCATACTTATTAAAATCTCCTCCACACCATTACCAGTAAAATCTCCTACGTATAGCGTAGGATTGTAGCCCACATTTTCCTTAAGCGCAACACTAGTCAACATGCCCGTTCTCCCATCTCGCACATGAAGCGTAATCTGCTGAACGAATGGGCTATCTGCAGTTTTTGTCCCTGTTAAATACACGTGGTCAGGTATTCTATCTCCCGTAACATCTCCTGTAGTGGACGCTACAACCATCGGGCGACTTGCTGTATCGCTAGAATGATGATTAGTCATCATGGCACTCCTTCCCCCTGATTTGATTGCCTAATCTATCCTATGGGTTCTTTGGGTATTTGCTACTCAGTAAAAAAACAGATGCCACTATCGGAAACAAAAAAGATGTCAGTTGCCTATTCTTCTTTTATAAAACAGATGATCCCTCTACCCCAAGCCGAAGCCACTTCGCAGTTGGCGTGTCCGCATGTACCATCTCTTCCGGCGTTCCTTCAAAAAGTATTTGCCCGCCATTCTTCCCACCTTCTGGACCTAGCTCAATCACCCAGTCACTTGCCGCAATAAAGTCTATATTATGTTCAATAATCACTACTGAATTTCCTTTATTGACAAGACTTTGAAAGACGTCCAACAATCGCGCATTATCATGTACATGCAGCCCTAAAGACGGTTCATCCAGTAAATAGATTTGTCCTTCTTTTTTCAAATGACTTGCTAGTTTAAGACGCTGCACTTCACCGCCACTTAATGAACTTGTCGTTTGGCCCAATGTCAGATACCCTAGTCCCACATCTTTTAGCGTGTCTACTTTTTCCACGATTTTAGGCATTGTAAAATAGTGATTCGCTTCGTCAATCGTTAACTGTAAAATTTCCACTATATTTTTACCCTCGTAACGATAGGACAATGCTTCATCTGAATACCTCGTTCCGCCACAAGCTTCACAAGGAATCGTCACTGGATCCGCAAAGGCTACGTCTGGAGTCGTGACGCCTTTCCCATCACATACCGGACACGCACCTAATGAATTAAAACTAAACAAGCCCGCTGGTTGGCCCGTAGCTTTCGCAAAAATCTTACGAATATCATCCATTATGCCCATATACGTTGCGAGTGTTGAACGACAGGAAGTTCCTATACTGCCTTGACCTACCATAATCGCCTCGCCATAACTTTTTGGGAATGCTTCAAACAGTAACGAACTTTTACCAGAACCCGATACACCGCATATCGAAACGAAAACATGCTTAGGGATATCTACGCTGACATCTTTTAAATTATTAGTCATTGCATTCTTTATCGCAAAATACTCTTCACTACCTCTTGGCTGTTTATTTATTTCCAACGTATGATCCAGGTTTGTCACCGCCGAAGCATTATTCAACCCTTCAGGCGTTCCTTGGTAGACAATTTCTCCGCCATGTACGCCTGCTCCTGGACCCATCTCAATGATTTCATCCGCCACTTTTATAACAGATAAATCATGTTCGATGACGATTACAGTATTATGATTTGCTTGCAAACTTTTCAGCATGTGTAGTAATAAATCTACTTCTTCAGGATGAAGTCCTGCACTCGGTTCGTCGAAAATGTACGTCAGATTATTTAAACTGCTCCCTAAATGACGCGCGATTTTCACCCGCTGCGCTTCACCACCAGATAACGTTCCTATTTTTCTTGCCAGACTTAAATAGCCTAAACCTAAATCTACTAGTTGTTTAATATTCGGTATAGCTTGTTGCGTGATAGACTTTCCTAGTGGATCCTGAATTCTCTTAAGTTCACTGTGTAATTCTGTCAGTTCTAGTTGATCATACTCGGCAATATTGTAACCATTTATTTTACATTTCAAAACTTCTGGATTTAAGCCTGAACCGAAGCAAGTCGGACATATTGTACGCGTAGAAACTGCTAATACCTCATCCTGAGATGTTTGTTTTAGCTTCGAAACGTCGCGATTAATATATAGCCGTACAAATCTAGGCAATAACCCGTCCCACTCATGATCCTGAGGTCCGCCTTTCGTATGAAAAGGTGCAAAAACTTGCTCACCTTCTGGAGGACCATAAATTAATAAATCATACGTTTCTTTAGGATAGTCTTTTATCGGTAGATCCGGATCAAATAACCCCCCAGTCATCATCCACCGACCTTGCCAGCCTGAAGGGGATAACGGCTTAAACTGTACTGCATATTCACGCAACGATTTATTGGGATCAATCATCTTATGTAAATCCGGAGCTACAACCTCGCCAAATCCACTACATTGCGGACATCTACCAAATGAACTTTGGCTCGAAAAGTCCGTAGCGGAACTTATAGACGGACTCCCAATTCTAGAAAATAGCAACCGAATCAATGGATGGATATCCATATACGTACCTACCGTAGAACGTGAATTGCCAACTACCGCTTTTTGCTCAACAACGACGACTGGACTCAAATGCTGCATAAGATCCGCACTCGGTCTTTCGTATCGAGGCATTTGATTCCTCACATATAGTGGATAGTTCAGCGTCATTTGTCTTCTACTTTCTGTAGCTAACGTATCAAATACAACTGAACTCTTTCCAGAACCTGAAAGTCCTGTAAATACCGTGAGTTGTTCTTTCGGGATATTCAAATCTATATTTTTTAAATTATTTTCTTGTAGTCCACGTAAGATTATTTCATCTTTATTTTTTGACATGCGTTCGACCTCCCTAGCTGTATATATTTGATTGTCTTGTAAAGGGTTTGCCTATTTTTCATAACTAACATTATATTACGGCATAAAAATAGACTGTAGAGTGAAATAAACTCTACAGACTTAGTTTGATCTACTAACAATTATTTATCAAGCACTCAACTGATTCCGGTTTAAACGTCAAGCATTATTGAATTTTCAACCCAACGATGCGATCATTCAAAATTGACTATAAAACAAAGTATTTACCTAGGCATAAGAATGCAATCCTGAAATTACCAGATTGACAAATACCTGATTGAACACAATTAGACCGAAACCTACAATTGACATCCAGGCAGTCCGCTTTCCTTCCCATCCTTGCGATGTCCGTAGATGTAAAAAGGCGGCATAAAATAGCCAGGTGATAAGAGCCCATACTTCTTTTGGATCCCACCCCCAAAATCGCCCCCACGCAAGATGAGCCCATATCATAGCAAACAATAGACCACCCAGCGAGAATAAAGGGAAACCGATGACGACTGCTCGATATGACATCTCATCCATCACCCTTGAGTTCACTCTCTTAGTAAATGGTTTTAGTAATTGGATTATGTTCTTTCCGGTTAGCTTTCGAATAATCAGATATAAAAAGGAACCTATTAATAACGACCACAGAATAGTGTTAACCTTTTTTGCATCGATAAAGCTAGGGACTTCTATGAGTCCGATAGATTGTTCAACATCCACTAGTACGGCATTTTGATTCACGATAATTGCAGGCAACATATATGTCACTTGAACTGTCTTCTGTTCTTCACCTTCAAACCGAATCAATTTTTCGTCGGATATATTTGAAAAAATGAATGAGCTCATGATAAATCCTAATAATATAACTAGACAATACATGACGAATTCCAAGCTCTTTGTGTGCACGGTCTTTAATTCAACATCTAACACGCATAGTAAATAAATAACTCCTGTTGCAAACGCTATTGATAGTATGGCACTTGAAAAGGCTACAGTAATAACATGTATAGATAGCCAATTACTTTGTAGCGCTGGAATTAGTGGTGAAGCTTCACTCATAAAAACTCCCCCAAATCCCATAACGATTAGTGAAAAAGGGATCGAAAATAACACCAATACCATTTGTTTATATAACTGGTATAGTAGTAATGAACTTGTAACAAGCATAATGCCGAAAAACGTCATAAATTCATACATATTGCTTACGGGTGCATGACCAATCGCAAGCCATCTAAGTACAAAATAAGTTAGTTGTAATAATAACGCTGAATAGGTTAAGCCTATACCCAGCCGTTTTGTCCACTCTTTTTTTGAGGTAACCGATAATCCAACCGGCACAATAGCAACTAATAACATGATAAATGCCACCAATAATGTTTGATTACTTATTTCAATTAAACTTTCACCGTTCATTTTATATTCCTCCAGACACCATAATGAATTTATACAGATAATCATGCATAAGTTTCAAACTCATTATAGACATGCCTGAATGATTTAGGGTACTTTTATCTTAAACGTATCAAATTCAATCTTGAACGTACTGGAAAAATGAACACAAAATACAGAGGTGACGATTTGACAACTACATTTGTCCTCTTTAGTTTATTCAATTTCTTTATCATCTATGGATCATTGTTTTATATTATGAATTTACATGTTACTATAAAACGATTCATTTTATGTATGCTCGTTAATGCACTTGTTTCAGTGCTAGCGTACATATTTCCGCAATCAATTTGGATTTCGATTGCCGTTAGCATTACTTTAAGTACTGGATTAATTTATTTATTTTCAAAACAACATATGGTCTATTTTCATTTACTAACTATTTATATTTCTAGTATCTTGGTAGAATATGCTGTACTATTTTTAGTGAGCATTTTTCATTTATCGTTAGTCGTTCATGGTAGTTTAATCGTACTACTACTTACAATTATAATGCTTGGATATAAAAAATTCCTTACCCACTACAATTGGAATCAAGTAAATCTTGCGATACGATCTCAAATGGTATTATTCCTTATCGCAACTATCACTATTATCGTCTTTTATAAACTGATTTTTGTCACTGCCCAAAAGGGTGATATCCAAATTTCCATAACCAATTTAATAATTCTGTCCTCATACTTTATAATCATGATCACCTTGACCCGAATTCTTTTATTTACAATGATGAAGGAGCAAAGTATCAACGCGAAACTCATCGAGCAACAATTATTTAACCAATACATGCAATCACTGGAACAAGTTAATCGGGACATGCAGAATTTCCGACACGATCACGCAAACATACTTCTTTCTTTGCGTGGCTATATCGAGAACGACGATATTATCGGACTTAAAAAGTATTTTGAGGAGAAAATTGTAAAGGTAGAGCAGCAGACCTTATTTAAAAACCAACTATTTAGTCAGTTGGATCGGCTTCAGATAATTGAAATTAAGGGATTAATTTCGACTAAACTATTACTTGCGGATGAATTATCTATACCCATTTCTGTAGAAGTGCCAAAAATGATTAAAGATATTTCTATTGACCGGCTCCATTTATCACGTATTTTGGGAGTTTTCTTAGATAATGCAATTGAAGCATCTGCTTCATTGGATGCACCTCAAATTAATTTGGCTTTCCTTTCTATGACTAACGAAATCATTATTGTCATCGAAAATAAACTATTGAATAGCGAGATAAGCATTCAACAATTATTTACGGAACGATATTCGACAAAAGGTGAACATAGAGGATTCGGGTTGTCTTCAGTCAGAAATGTTTTATCCGGGTACCCGAATATTACTTGGAATTCACGAATAGAAAATCAATGGTTTATTCATGAAATCATTATCAGGGAGAGGATTACAGTTGAGGGTGATCATATGTGAAGATAATCTAGTGCAAAGGGAATTTATTTATAAAGAAATTATGAACTATACAAGCTTCCATGAGCCAAGTATTGAATTGGTTTTATGTACAAATACTCCAGACGAGGTATTATCCTACCTGAATAATTATCAAGCAGACTGCTATTTCTTAGACATCGAGTTAGATCATCAATTAGATGGGATGGAATTAGCCATGGAGATTCGAAAAAAAGATCCATTAGCCACTATTATTTTTATTACAACTCACGCAGATCGACTTAAACTTACTTTTACTTATAAATTGGCCGCACTTGACTTTATCGTGAAAGATACACCTGATCAAATAGCCACACAAGTTAAAGAAGCATTACAAGCTGCATTTGAAAAATATATACAATTTGCTGAAGTGGTTCCTACAGAACTCATTCAAATAAATATTGGAGAACGTATTAAAAATATAGCGCTTCAGGATATTTATTTTTTCGAAACTTCTACGATTCCACATAAGTTGACTTTATATGAAAAAAACGGTTTTTATGAATTTTATGGAAGACTGAAAGATTTTGAGGAAGTGAATCCCTCATTCTATCGATGTCACAAAAGTTTTTTAATTAACCTGCAGCATGTGAAAGAATTGGATAAAAAGAAACGCACGGTAACAATGTCAAATGGAGCTATATGTGTAATTTCGTTTCGTGCGTTTCGAGAACTACAAAGTAGACTATCCGCTTATTAGTGACCGGTACCCGGTTCTTAAACCAATGGGTCTTCAACGAGAACCTGGGTATCGTCAGTTTTGAGCATTACTCTTCGTACAGCTACTGTCTCGACATCCATTTCGTACTACTGTTCAATGACTACATATCCACACACAAATTAATTCTCACAATCATTTCAATAAGAGGGGGTGTGAAACTTTCCGGAATCATCGGTGAAGGTTTATACTGTGTGATATTCGTCAGACCAAAAGAAGCCTCCTCCACAACAGCCAAGTCTAGTTCTTTGACTCCCTGAATTTCGCCGATCAAATGATAATCTGCTACGAAATAAGTTGTACCATCATCATTTTCACAAGCTCTAAATACTTCCGCTTCTTTTCTAGGATCTATACCCAACCGCTAAAAAAATTCTTGTACAGGTGCAGAGGAGCGAACGACTGCTTTTGTATAATCCATACAATCAGAACAACCACAATGTCGTTTATCAGAAATCAGCGGAAGTTCCGCATACAAAGCTCCTGTTTTTTTGCACATCCACATGAACAACACGTCCATTGATGTTGAGCTGCTCCATTTCAAACCTCCCCACCTCACTCATTGCCACTGTTTTCCTTTTCGGCTCTTTCAATCATATATCTCTCATACGCATCCTTCACATGATCATTTGCATCAACTGGTACAACGTGTTTATGTATCTCCACTAACAAAAGAAACGATCTAAAAATAACTATCACAATAATTGTACAGACGAGAAAAATTCCAATCGGTCCAGTGAGAGCTAAAATCCCCAAAAGACCCCCAACAACAATCGAGAAAAATAACTTCATAAAATCCCCCTTCCTACTAAAACCCTACCACTTACTTCCGCAAAATCTTCTCCATTGCTTTTCCTTTTGCTAACTCATCAATTAACTTATCCAAATAGCGAATTTCCCGCATCGTCGGCTCTTCAATTTCCTCCACTCGAACACCACAAATCACACCTTTGATCAACGTTCGTGAAGGATTCATTTTTGGCGCATCGGCAAAGAACGTCTCAAAATCTGTCTGTTTCAATAGAAGTGCGTCGAATTCTTCTTCGCTATAGCCTGTCAACCATAGAATGATTTCATCAACTTCCTCCTTCGTGCGACCTTTTCTCTCTGCTTTCTTAATATATAATGGATAGACACTTGCGAGACTCATTGTATAAATCTTGTGTTTAGTCATAGTACATCCTACCTTTCTCAGTAACTTTATTCATCATATCATTAAACGTATTTATCCCATTTCTATAAAATACGGTCCAAGCCAGTCATTTTCATGCGTTATGATAAAAGTCCATTGATGATCCTGATCCATTACATATAGATCTTGATAATCCATATTCCACTCATCCCTCGGCAAGTCCTGCACACTAAGATTCTTAGCATGCTGAACTAAATAAGCATCATCCGAAAATTGATAAAATATAGTGCATTGCTTTTTGTTTTTCTTCTCGAATGCACTAATCGCTTCTTCCTTTTCAAGACATTCTACCTTTTCATAACTACAAAGATGCCACAAAAACTGATCCATATAAATTTCTTTTCGCTCTTCTATTGTTAGGTTTGCAGCAAAACTCTCAATCCATTTACCACGTAAATAGCGCCCCCACTTTGGTATGTCTAGTACGTTTAACTCTTTATTTTGCATAGACTTCAACCTTTCCCAAATGAACATACATATTCCTTAGTCAAATACTCTTCATCAATCCGATATGACAAAATTAAACGTTTGACCCACCTCATCTAAGCAATCACGTAACTCATACATAACTCCTTGATTAACAGGTGTAGATACAATCTCAGAACAAGTCGTGTCTTTTATTCCAATGTCAGGGCCACCGAATCCATCGCGTGAATCATCATACGTATAGTGGAGTTTATTTCCGTCATACTGAAGATCATAGAAGATTGGAGCCCCTTCAACGGTGTAAATTGTAATTCGAATGTTGTCTTTTGTAGCATGTGTTACATTTTCAATAAACGTTTCAAACCTTTGCACATTACTCAGTTTCCCATGAAGATTCACTATATCGCCATTTTCTATAGCGTCTTCAGGAGGATAAGGAGTCTTCGGACGACCGATTTCATCTTCTATAACGATCTCATTTTTCTGTTGGCATCCAACTAACGGTAGTAAAAGTAAACTGATGGATAAAAGAAAACTGACCTTTTTCAATTATACCCCACTCCCTTTATAAAGTTAGTCGTATGACATGAAGTAACGTTTCAAATTTTCATTACCTTAATGCGCAGCATGTATTCAGTAACTGCGCTTTAGTCGTACCACACGATCCATTCATTTAAGTATTTCCTGGGCAATCTTTGTTCTTTAAGGAATAAGCAAACTCAAAATCAATTCTATATAGATTCGCCTTAATCATTGAATCTATTTTACCTAAAGTCATCCAACAATTAACTTCTTTCTTCCATTTACAGTACATTTTATTTAATTTGATATATTCATCAAGCCCATTATTCAGTTTTATTAGATTCATTTACAAATACTTATCTCAATTCACTTCAAACCCACTTTATAAATATATGTACACAAAAAAATGCTCATTATGGTGGATTTTTGTGTTGCTATACAGAAGTTTTTTCCATTCCATTTTATTCAGAAAGATTCGCTATCCACCGAGAAGCCGCAAATGGGCAAAAAGTTAGTACAAACGTTCTTTTGGATATATAATTTCCTTATCTCAAATTAAAGGAGTTTTGTTTCATGAGTCCAAGAATCCCCTATTCAGATATTGCACCTGATGGTATGGCAATCATGATGGAAATGGAGAAGTACACAAAAACATCAGCAGTTGAACGAAAACTTCGTGAGCTTATCAAAATTCAAGCTTCCCAAATTAATGGATGTGCATATTGTTTAAATATGCATACAGCAGAATCCCGAATAATGGGCGAAACGGAGCAAAGATTATACTGTGTCAGTGCATGGGATGATTGTGAATTCTATACTGAAGCAGAAAAAGTGGCTTTGGAGCTGACAGAGCACGTAACATTAATTCCAACGAAACGCGTTCCGGATGACCTTTATCAACGGGTACGTGAACATTATAACGAGAAACAATATGTAGATCTTATATTAATCATCAATCAAATTAACAATTGGAATAGAATTTCTATTGCAATGGGTAATACAGCAAGTAAATAATAATCACATTTGACGAACCTCACATGATGTTCGTCTTTTTTCATGCAGTATTTAACAAATGAGAAATAAATCAATTAAAATACCTGTATACATATGATTCATTATCATAGGTCTTTTACGAATTTCAAAATACTTGAAAAGTATTTTGATGAAGTTATTTTTTAGTGAATGCTGCAAATCCTTCCTTTAAACAATAGTCATACGGTCAAAAGGTTTCTAAAGTTCCAACCGCATCCCCAACAATACTTTATACTCTTTTTTTTTACATTTCCTCTCCTTCAATTCTAAATTGTGTTTGCACTTCACCTCTAACGTCATTGCTAAACCTTTTTCGTTTTTATCCTGATCACTTATCATCCATGTATAACTTCAACAAAACGAGACATATTACGGCAAGAGGAAATGTAAATTATTCATAAATGTACAATCAACGAATACATGGAATTAGGGTTTTAAGCTAGCTCGCGAAAATGCCTGTGGGAAAAGGTATAGGGAAGCCATTCAGAAAACAGAAATCGAAAGGAGATTATTATATGAAGAAGGAAAACTACACAGTAGTTGGAACGAATATAGACGAGGTAAAAAGACTAAATTCAGAATCTGGTCTAACATATAATGAGATGAATGAACTTCTTACAAAAGAAATTGAACAAAGAAAAAAATCGAACACTGATAAACATAAAGAATAACTTTGATAGCGCTTGTCATTGCAAAAAGCATTATTTCGTTCGACACTGAACGGAATAATGCTTTTCCTTTTATGACATTACAATCGATAGGTATACAACGTATTCCCAAGTAATCGGGAAAAGTATAGCACCCTTGTGTCCACCTCATAATATAGGCGAAAATAAAATCTGAATTATATTCATATACTCTCTTTTCTTTTTCTAATAAACTCCCAAACGCCACACAAACACAATAACAAACCAAAAATAGTAATAAAGACCACTGGGGAAATGATTGTAACAAAGCTAAAACCGATCATCGCGAAACCGACAATCAAATAATGATGAACCGCGTGTAAATGGTACGTTTCCTGTTCGGTATGCCAAGCACGAAAATACCCCTGTAATAAGCCAAGAATGACCTGCAAGAGAAGCACCATATACGGAAGGGTTTCAAATGGATTTTTTATATAGCCAATTAGTACATACACCATACCTATGCCTACATAAATAAGGAATATAAAAGACTGATCCTTATTCTTTTTGGACTGAAAGATTCGATACCCCCAAGCAGCCGCAAATGAAAATGCTGCAAAAAACCAGGCAAATAATGTGAAGGTCAGAGATACTTGCTTTAGCCAAATGATATAATACGGAAAAATCACAACTTGTCCTACAGTGACAACAAGCGGTAGAAAACGTGTAGTTTTATCATTCATACAGTGCTCCTTCACTTTATGTAATAGTCATAAAACATATTTTGGAACACTTCATTTGGATCTCTTCGCAATTTTTCATTCGCAAAGTTTTCCCACGCGGGATAAGAACGCCTGAATTGGTTTTTTGTCTGATAGCGGTAATAAGGCAGGTAATACGTTCCTCCGTGTTTAAGGGTGACGTCCGTCCAACGCTGGATAATTGATGTCGCATTCGTAACCGCTTCTTCCTTTACTCCATGCTGCATCAAAACTACCAAACCTACCATGTCTTCTTTTGCATAGTTCAGTGTCGTGAAGCTATCTTTAGCAGCATAGCGGATTGTTATATTATGAACTTTGAAATCATCAGTCTTATCGTCGGCTGAGATCACTTGCTTTAAATTATGGATATAGTCTTCGTAAGCATCAACCGGTACAAAAAACTCTTGCAGTACTTCGACACGACCAGGCTTCGTATATTCCATAAACGTGGATTCTGAACGCATCGCATTATTGCGTGTAATCTCTTTTCCATGAATAGAAGCAATATATCTCTTTTGCATAGCCCAAAATAGATCCTCTAAAGCCCCACCTTGTCGCCCCATATCAAGTGCTATCTTAGATAATCGCACACCTTGTTCTTTTTTTAGAAAATCTTTTTGATCCTGTTTATCTGTGTAATTGTAATTGATTATATACATTTCATTTAAAAAAGAACTCGGTGCAACACTCAGTCTGGCGTAGTGCATCGCCGTATTTTGATGATCAACTAGTTGAGTAAAATAGCTTTCATACTCGCTCGTTTTCAACTTTTCTGTCTGAATCACATATAAATCATTGTCCGTTAATTGCAACGTCACATCTAAAATTACACCGAATAATCCATAGCCACCAAATACGTACTTCATCCATTCATCTAAATCATCTCGCGTGACGTTCTTTATTTCTCCAGTAGGGGTTAACAGCGTCATTTCCTCAACCGTTTCCGCCATCGAACCGAAGCGAATATCCCGTCCGTGCGCATTGACTGAAAGAGAACCACCGATTGTAAAAATCGATTGAGATTGGGTTACTTTCAAAGCTAATCCATACGGAAGTAGTGCTTCTTGGACATCTTCCCATGTCGCTCCAGCTTCTACACGAATCGTTTTTTGACGTTCATCCAGTTCTAGTATTCGATTGAAAGTCCGCATATCAATAACGACGCCGTCTTTATAATACGTATGGCCACCTTGCGAATGTTGTAATCCCGCAACTGAGATCTGCTGCCCATTGTCGTTTGCTCGTTTTACAATCCGTTGCAAATCCTCTCGGTTGTCCGCCACCACGACTCGTTCCACACGTTCAGGAAGAAGACCGGTATAATCGGTTACCAAACTGCTTTGAGAAAGCCCATATTTCCTTTTCTCGATTGGGTTGTTCCATAGGACTACGGTTATAAAAATAACAACTATACTCCCCAGAAACCATGGTTTTTTAAATAGGTTCGTTAGTTTTTTCATAGGTCCCCCTTTTATCGTCACATTATGTATTGGTATAGTTATATTGTCATTATACAATGTAAAGTCAGAAAAGAATCGTATAGTAGTATATTCATAACGCAAAGAAGGACACCATGACTATATGTATGATGCCCTTCTTTGCGCTATTTTGTTCTACTAGAAACCTTTTCTATCACAATCGAGTCTAGCAACTGAATACTAAAAGGGAAACAAGATTCCTATATCCAAGCATCGCCAACGTTAGGAGCGTATGTGAACATACTATAACTACAAATTCGAAGGCTCTTGATTTAGCCTTTTGATTTATTAGAATAAACCTCTTCTCATTTTATTTTTAAGATTTTAGATCTATTATTTTTATTACACCATAATAAATCGTCCAAAATAGGAGAGGTATACATACTGAATAATTCTTTTTAGCTTCAGGTAAAAAAATTAGAGCAATTACAAATATAAAAATACTAGGAATAAGTAAGATCCAATATAATTTTCTTTTAGTCATGGTAAACGTCCATTTCCTTTCCATATCCACACACTATTAGATTCAATTCCTAATTCCAGTAAAAATCTACTGATAAACAACGTGATCGATATGAAGAAGGAGTGCAGCGACATGATAAGTAACTGTAGTGAAAATAACTTAGAAATCATTACGTCTCGTCTTAAGAATTTTCTAAGTGAGATCCATATAGCCCAAATGGATAAAATTAAACCGATGCCATTTTTCTCTTTAGACATACCCCCACGTCATCTAACTCGTACTATTGCTGAATTGGCATAAATCTTTATTAAAGACTAGCGTCCGATTATTGTTTAATTACTTAATTGTAAATTCCGCTAAAATCGCACCGATTTGCGTAACTTTTTATCGTTCTTTAAATTTATTCTGTACCTGAACAAGAACGTATTTCTTAGTCCACATTTGAGTAGTGACAATTAATTGTTCATCCACTTTTTCAAAAAAGAGACCAGAACCCTCTTTAGCTTTATATTCCCAACCTTTGGAAGCAATCATTTTTTTAACGTTTTCATCGGCTATTGAAATACCTTCATTCTTGCTTTTCGTAATATACCATGTGGAATCATTGTCTGTAGCTAGTTCTACAATCTTTTCATCGGAATTCTTCAGTTTCCCAATTACATCTTTTGCAGTTATATTGTCTATCGGTAGGGAAGGATAATATGACTTATTTACAAATATAAACATAGCTGCAATTACTATAACTATTCCAACCCATTTCACATACGTTCACCCTTATGGAATAAGAACTTTTTATTTTTGTTGCATTCTCTCCTTTTCTTTCAAAATAAAAAAATCCCTGATAAATGCCCCAATAACTCCCGACAAACCAATCACCGCAAAAAGATTTAACACCCTAACAAATACATAGGGTGAATTAATGACTAGCAGACTATCAGCTGTAACGATAATTGCAAATAGTACACAGAATAAAATCATTTTGGCGGGCGTATTCTTTTTCTCTTTCATCGGCTCCCCTCCGAACCTGTTATCACACATAATGGCCCTCTAGCGATATAGGCGCTTATTCCTTATTTGGGAATCACGCCCGCTCGCTTCACGACTTTTTTTTGTGAGATACATCATAAAAAACGGTCGTATAGAAATCAAAACCTGCTCTGAATTCTCCTCGTAAATTACCTAACAATCTTTGTAAATCGCTTCTCGAGAAATATTTTCCGTTTCTTATATACCTAATTCTTTCTTCTAAGCTTAGAAACCTTTTTATATTGTCAACCAAGTACCCTCTTTCTTCTTTATTATAATCTCCTTTAGAAAGAAGGTCTAACAGGGTATTCCTTGCCTGTTCTACATCAAGAAGTATTCTATCTAGTTGATCTTTATCCATTGTTTTGGAATCCGTACCGATGAGCCATTCCTGTTCAAAAATCGGAAGAATATATTGGGTTCGATCTACTGTAGCATTGTAATTATCACCTTCTACATTCATTTTCACATCTTTTTCATAGGTAGCTCTAAACTCGCTAATCTCTTCATTATACGTTTTCCCATTATGAGTTTCCCAACTAGGTTGATATGTAAAGCGTTGGTCGATGCTAAATGGTGAAAATGGATAATACCAAGATATAAAAATCATAACAAGTATAATGAATGCTACTGAACTTATCCCCCAGATTTTCTTTTTAGGCTTTGTATTCATATAAATCTCCTTTATATTGAGACGAACCCATTTAACTTTTCAGGCGGTAAGATTACCTCTCTATATTTCTATTTATTTCTTCTAACACAATTTTTGTACAAATAACTATAAGTCCACTAAGTAGAATCATTCCTGAATATATCGGAAACAAATCCCCTGCCTCTGGACCAAAGAAATAGTCAAAAATTAAAGGTAAAACCACAAAACTAAGAATGATGAAGCCAACCATTGTTCCAATTACTGCTTTCAACATATCATCCCCTATTTCTAAATTTAAGACTTTCATTCTTCATCATAAACTTGGAACCTTTTGCTACAAAATAATCCCAAAGCAGAACAATCAAGATCCAATTAACTTAATGAAATAACTCATTGCGGAAACTTATTAGTTAAGATATATTCCCGAACGAGTTGCAGCATCTTTTCCTTCATAGCCTCATCGTTCTTTTCTTTATCGATTAAATACCCTATATGATATATGTGTCCATCGTAGTATGCATAAAATTCATTAGCAGCAGTCGCTACAGTCGTTAGACCTTTTTCATTTTCATCGTAATATCGGTATAATAATGCACGATCCGTTGTGAGAACTTGCTGGTAAATTGGTAAATCTCCTATTAGCTTTTGTTTTATTAATGTATTCCCTACGGAGTCATATGCATCCATTCCATCGTATGATTCCAATGGATTTTTATCAGCTTCAGTAATCGATAGGATAAGAAAATCACTCGTTTGTTCATACTCATCCTTACCGAGATAGCTCAACTGTACCTGATCCTTTATTTTTCCATCTCTGTCTTTTGAAGTGACTAGAAAAGCTTTCACCTCGTCCACTGTAAACGGTAGCTTGTCGTGATCGATTGTATGCACAGTATTTTTCACTTGATCAGGTAATGATGATCCTGTTTTATTCAGCAGAAAAGGTTTGTAGAACGTAACATTCTCTCTTTCATCCAGACGATCATAAGGCTTAAAATACTCACTATAAGTCAAACTAGTACCCTTCACTTTCACAAGTTTCGATTGATCAATAGAACATCCAAACACTATGGAACTCGTAACGAGTAGCGAGAGTAATAAGCTTGGAATTTTTTTAGTTGTCATAATTACCTCTCCTCATTCATAGGAAACCAGAAACCCATGATGTTTGCTGCTTTTATCGACTGATCCTCTGTCTGAATTTCTCCTGTAGCCCAAAAGAAATTAGAATTGAAGTCAAGGAACTCTATCTTCTTAATATTCGCTTGCAAGTGAGCAGAATCCGATTGCGAAATCTGCACACATTCCACACTTTCACAATAAAGCCCATATTCTTCATATACGTAATCGGTGAAATCGCTTGTGAGGACTGGTACGCGGTAGAAGAAAACAAATAGTACTGACACCACTACTAGTAAAAACTTCTTGATAATTGAAACACTCGAATTTAGAATTAACCCGATTGCACAGGCCAAAGTCAACCAAAGCACAGATTTTATTTGGACAATCCACACGAAATAGAAGGAAACTACTAGGACAAACATCAAATAACGTGTCAGGAAATCAGTCGTTTTATCAAAAAACAAAGTGAAAAAATAAACAACTACTACAAATATGAAAAACAAAATATTGATTACAACCATCGTAAACCTCCCTATGAAACTACCTTAACCTTCTTTCTTGAAAGTCCAAAATAGAGCGCTACGAGTAGCGAAATAATCGGAGTCAAACTAATATACTTCAACGCGTTAACTGCTCCTGAAACATAGTACGAAATAGGTATGAAACTAACCGTACAGATCAGCATGAAGCATCAAGACCGTTTAGCTACTCCAATGATCAACGTACTTACTGAGATTAAAAATGAAGCACACCCTCATGAGAAATCCTTCTTTAAGTTTCAATAATTACTTAAATATTCCATACATTCGATTATAGAGTTCTTTGTGAACGAACACAAAATAAAACACCCCTTTTTAGGTTAGCGTGATTAACAAGAAATCACTACCTAGTAAAAGAGGTGCTTGCTTTATTTAAAACTAACTATTTAACGCTTTCTTCTAATTAACAATTGGTCCACAATGGTTCCGCCAATCAGGAAAGAGAGAGCCGACGTATTACCATCAGAAGCAAACGGTGCACTTAAATCATCCGCTAACACCAATTCCCCCATCATTTTCTGACTCATTGCAATCTTCCTAGATAAAGAATTGAAACCAACGAGCTATCCTTGGCTTTGTTTATGTTTGGGGTTTTCGCAAATCACCATGACTTTTCCACTTCTTTTAACAACTTTACACTTCTCACAAATCGGCTTAACAGATGGTCTAACTTTCATACGTTTCACCGCCTTTTAAGCAGCAGAAATGAAAGCAAGCAACATGTTCAACCTGGTTTTTGAATATACAAATAGAATTCCCAATGTCTGTCGTATTATGCCAACAAATTCTTTAACACGATACGTTATTTACGCGATATTGGACACGTGAGAATTCTTATTCACTCCATTACATGCTAAATGGAAAATTTGTAGTATTTAGCTAGTTGGTAGATAACTTATGAACCCGCCATAAAACGTATTAATAATCGAAATAAGGGCATAACAGGAATAATTAACTACCACTTCAAAAAGGAGGACCTTATGAAACAAATTAGTCTAATGACATGCTTGTTAATAGTTTGCGCTACTTTGTTGATTCTAGATAACGAAAAAGATCCAGTACCTCAAAAAACAATGACTCCCACATCCAAAACCATTACAACTGGGGCTACATTGATTGACAACGGATTGGACGATTACATAAAAAAAGTCCAGTCCTATGCGGAGAAGCATGATATAAAGCCCATTGATGCAAAGATTGACCCAGTGTGGAAAGCTATTCCAGGATACAATGGGTTAACCGTCGATGTTTCCAAGACGTACCGAATGATGTTGGATGGTAATAATTTCGACACGAATCATCTAGTTTTTAAAGAAGCTCCACCTAAAGTTCATTTGGATGATCTCCCACCCTCGCCTATTTATAAAGGCAATCCAGAAAAACCGATGGTAGCCTTATTAATCAATGTTGCATGGGGTGAGGAACATCTTCCACATATGTTGAAAACATTAAAAGAATCTGATGTAAAGGCCACCTTTTTCTTTGACGGAAGTTGGGTGAAAAGAAATCCGGGCATTACGAAAATGATCAGCCTAGAAGGTCATGAAATTGGTAACCACGCCTATAGTCATCCCGATCTTAACAAAAGTTCTCTCAAAGAAACAGAAGATGAATTGGGGAAAACGAATGAGGTCATTGAAGATACACTTGGCGTGAAACCTAAGTGGTTTGCACCGCCTAGCGGAAGTTTTAATCAGCAAACTGTCGATGTTGCACATGAACTTGGGATGAAAACGATTCTATGGACAGTTGACACGATCGACTGGAAAAAGCCAGATACATCGCAAATGGTCACTCGAGTTTTATCTGAAATTGAAAATGGTTCCATGATACTTATGCATCCTACAAAACCAAGTGCTGAAGGATTGGAAAATATAATTAAAGGGGCAAAAGAGAAAGGACTTCATCTAGACACTGTAAGTAATTTAATGAGTGAAAAACGGGTAGATCCTTATAAATAAATCAAAGGGAAGCTGAAAACGCCCACTTATTTAGCAGTGAGCATTTATTATTGTCCTTGTTTAGTTATTATTTGGAATATCTCTGTTTAATCTAATGCTTATTGTAGAACCGACCATAGTAGGGGCGGATTCCATCCAAACATCATCCGCCCCACTTCCTAAACTGAACCGTCAATAGTCCTTTATCCCACTTACGGATTGAAAATAGGTTTCTTCACCATTTTTAAAAACTCTCATATATTCATAATCCTTATCCAATTTGATCTTATATAATCTGTAGCTCTCGGCAGCTTTCGTAACTTCATCCTCTTCGGTTAAGTAAATATTCCATGCGTTATCATCTGTCTTAATATCCAAACTTCCAAACCCCTTACCACTTTCCAAATAGTCTTGATCAAGGTACAGATAGCGCGTGTCTGACGCATTTTCAAATATATGAATTCCATTACTATCTTCGGTAGTTACACCAGTTTCAATGAAATCTTTCACATCACGTGTCGCTTGATCTATACTTATTTCTGAAAAAGACACTTCATTTTTACCACATCCGGATAACACACTAGTCAGTAATACGATTAGCATTAAAAAACTTCTCATAATTTCTCAACTCCTTTAAAAGATCAACAACCTGCTTACTGCTGCTTTTCAACAAGCAATTGCCCTTTACGCTCGCTAATATCCCATGTGAACGCCTTACCCGAATCAAGTTTTCCCGTGACCGTTTCCCCTTTATAGCGTTCATCCACATAAACAAATAAATGGTTACGTTCTTCAAGAACAACGAACTTTCCACGTTCCCCTTGTTGTAATTTGAGTAAACTATAGCCTTCTTTTGAATAAGAAAATAACGCGATGGCCGGCTGATGATCGATCGTTAAAGCATCGATCCATTCATCTTCCTTCGTAATGTCTGCAATCCCAGCCTCTAACGTATACGGATCCCCAACAATCGATTTAACTTCTCGCCATAGTTCTTGCTGCGTTGGATACTCATCAGTTGACCAAGTACCTATTTGTTTCACCTGTCCTTCTTTAGAAACATCAAACGTCACACCGATCGTTGGCGTCTCCACATCATTGACATCAAACTGTCCAACACTATGTCCATTTTCATAATGTTCCGGTGAAATAGTTAGCTTCTTATCTGGATAGTTTTCTACCAGATAGTCAATCAGTTGCCCATATCGCTCGGCATGTGTGTTTATTTTCAACGTAGGATAATATAAATAGTATCCGATATAGCTAATAACAAGCAGACTAGTTAACACAATGGCTAGTTTTTTTCTTTTTCTACATATGAGCCAAAGTAATAGAATGACAACAACTACGGCAACTGCTAGTAGAAAAAAGTAGATAGCTTCTCCTGGATTCATGCGACAGCTCCTATTCTCATTTTCCACGCTCTTCTTTATCAAGCAAAGCGATTAACTTATCCAATTTCTCTTCTATTCTTTTATTACTTCGAATTTTCTTCTGTTGATTACTCAATAAAGAACTAAACATTAAAGCGAGAAAACATATGAATATAATATAGAGAAATAATTCCATAGTCCATTCACCCCTTTTCATCGTGTAACGCATTATAAATATTTCCCGAGAAATTACCTATTCGATGATAATGCTACTTGAAATATTAAGCTTACTCCAAACCCAGGCATGATATATCCGATTCATTTCAATTTCCAAATCTTTTTCATCCATGTGCTCATCAAGACCTAATTTCTCAAAGGTGAATGTCTCCGTCGCCTCAGTCCCTTCATATTCAGCACTAGCGAACGAAAAAGTGATTGTTTTTACCACTATCCTTCACTCCTATTCTTTACTTTTCTTATAATCATGCGGTTTCCATGCCATTCAAAAAATAAATACATTGAAAATGCAATTAGAGAGATCGCAATATTGTCTTTCCAATATCGCGTCATATTATTCGCAGTACAACATTTCACCTTACGTAGCTTTCGATTTGATCATACGTTCAGTGATAAACCCTGCTAACAGTCCTCCAGCGATAGGTACTAGGGAAATCTCAGTTTCCGACAGCGACATTCTAAATATAAGGACATCTACATCCGCTACATAACCTAGTAAATATAATAATATTATCGTTCCAAATGAAACTAATAATGGAATCCAAAAGGTCTTATCCATTATTCAACCTCACTTTTCTTTGTCTTGGAGCTGTACAATTGCTAAACAAGTCACACCAATTGATAATAATGTTATTGCAGTATCTACAGGTAAATTTCCTAAAATACTTAAAACCAGTGTACTCACACCCATCCCTAATGCAACTGCTTTAAAAACTATCTGAATATTTTTCATATGAATATCCTCCCCTTCGGCCCGTATTGGATAAATGTCTCCCTACCAATCGCAGCCTTTTGTTTAAAAATATTTAATGAAACTACCCAACGACTGCTGCTGTGGTAACGAAGGACATAGATCTCTCAATTCTTCAGAATACATCCTTTTACTTTTCACATTCGAAAGAGTAGCTACTCGTCAGGTTATTGTGAATATCAATTCTAACTTCCCCGTGACTCTCGTAGCATGTAGATGTTAGGTTGTTTATCTCTTTTGTATTGAAATAACTTGTTGATGTGATGAGAAATGAGACTACTAATAAAACCACTGACATAATTGAGAAAAAACCTAGTAACTGATTGCTTTTTAACACTTTCAAACTTACCCCTCCTTACAAATATATTTCTACAAACTAGTTAAATATATACAGCTTATTGGCACGGCAATATGCCCGACCATTATTCCTTTACCATGCGCTATATCACAATAAAAACCCTCTTCGATAAACTACTTATATAGCTCTTCTTTCCATTTATCCCCTACCACTGTATTACTATACTCATATAGTAGCGTCCCGTTTTCTTATACTATATAACTCTCCGTCCTGTATTAACGGATAAGTCATGATGTAAGTTTCATTTAATTTAAAAATGTTTCAATAATCCCTCGATTTTCTTCCAAATACGTTGCATTACTATATGTACTAGTCAACTATACATACACATATACTGTCGATGAGATGCTAGGAATGACTTGGAGGCGATATTGTGAAGAATCAATCTTCAAACAAAGGAAATAACATAAAAAAGAATCGTAAAGACCAACAGTTAGATCAGTTTAAAGTGAATAATGAAGGAACAAAGTTTACTACCAATCAAGGAGTTAAAGTTTCAAATGATGAAGAGTCATTAAAAGCAGGAGTGCGTGGCCCTACTTTAATGGAAGGTATTCATTTTAAAGAGAAATTATCGCATTTTGACCGTGAACGAATTCCTGAACGCGTGGTTCATGCGAGAGGTTACGCTGCACACGGTGAATTCGAGTGTTATGAATCGATGAAAGAGTATACAACAGCAAGTTTTCTACAAGAAGCGGGACAGAAGACACCTGTTTTCACACGATTCTCTAACGTGGCGGGGAGCTCTGGCTCTGCTGATACCGCAAGAGATGTAAGAGGTTTTGCGGTGAAATTTTATACAGAAGAAGGAAACTATGACTTAGTAGGAAACAATCTACCCGTATTTTTCATTCAGGATAGTATTAAATTTCCGGATCTTATTCATGCGGTCAAACCAGAACCTAACACAGAAATGCCACAAGCCGCTTCAGCGCATGACACATTCTGGGATTTCGTTGCCAATAACCAGGAATCTGCGCATATGGTCATGTGGCAAATGTCAGACCGAACCATCCCTAGAAGCTGGCGGATGATGGAAGGGTTTGGTATTCATACATTTCGATTTGTGAACAGCGAAGGTAAAGCATCGTTTGTAAAGTTTCACTGGAAGCCCATACTTGGGGTACATTCACTTGTATGGGATGAAGCGCAGAAAATTGCTGGAAAAGATGCAGACTTCCAGCGCAGAGATTTATGGGAAAACATTGAGAATGGTTATTTTGCGGAGTATGAATTTGGTGTCCAGATGATTGCTGAAGAAGATGAATTTATGTTTGACTTTGATATTCTGGATCCAACAAAACTATGGCCTGAAGAGATCGTGCCAGTGAAAATCATTGGCAAAATGACGTTAAATCAAAATGTTACCAACGTCTTTGCTGAAACCGAGCAAGCTGCATTTCATCCGGGCAATGTGGTTCCCGGAATAGATTTTTCCAATGATCCACTTTTACAAGGAAGACTTTTATCTTATCTGGATACACAACTGTATCGTCTAGGCGGTCCAAACTTCACAGAAATACCAATCAATCGTTCGATTTGTCCATTTCATAATAATCAACGGAATGGGTTTAATCGTCAGCGAATTGATGTCGGACCGGTTAGTTATCATAAAAATTCCTTAGCCAACAATACGCCATCCACGTCTACAGCGGAAGAAGGCGGATTCGTTCATTACGCACAAAAAGTTGAGGGACGTGTGATTCAAGCTCGAAGCAAATCGTTCGATGATTTCTTTTCTCAAGCCCGACTCTTTTGGAATAGTATGTCGCCTCCAGAAAAACAACATATCATTAACGCGTTTAGCTTTGAACTTGGAAAAGTAAATAGTGTTCATGTTAGACAACAAGTGGTAGATATGTTTTGTAATGTGGATAAGGAAATGGCAACTACGATTGCGATGAATATAGGCGTTAACAAGCCAACGGGTGAACAAGTGAATGTTTCAGCATCTTCACCGGCTTTAAGTCAAGAACATACGAATCACTTTGCATACAGTTTAAAAGTAGGGATCATCATTGGCAACGAGTTTACTGATCAAGAAGTGAAGTCAACGATTGAAAATCTATCGAAATACGGCGTATGGGTTTACACAATTGGTGAAAAGATCGGTACAGTAAAAGGCAAGAACGGACTAGCGATCAATATAAGTGATACGTTTTTAACAACGGCACCTGTCTTATTTGATTCTCTTTATGTTGTGGGAGGATCGGCAGAAAATCAAGCGAAGTTTAATTCGGAGAGTGTTTATTTTATCAATGAAGCATTTAAACATTATAAACCCATTGGTATTGCGTCAACAGGTAACTCCCTATTTAAGGCTTCTGACACAAAAAAGGGAGCAGGTATTATACAAGCTGAAAATACCTCCGAGTTTAGCGATGATTTTATAAGGGCTATTAGTCAGCAACGATTTTGGGAAAGGCAAATTTATTAAGTGTATAGAAAACGAAGGGCCATTCTTCATTAGAAGAGTGCCCCTTCTTTATTTGTTTTGGTTAGTTCTTTAGCTAAGAAAACGTAGATATCAGCTACTCATCCATGATTTAATCTGTTGATTTGTCAGATCCATGTCTCATAGCGTTCATCCCATTTTTAAATGTTCCTGTGAAATCTATAAGTTTCTCATATTACTACTTAACATAATGGCGAGTTTTTGCATGTGAGCCCAAGAAATAAAATCACAATTACTACGACACGTCCTATTAGAAATTATAAATTATTTCTCAAAAGACCCGTTTCTAAACATTCTATGAAGTGTATAACAACCTATAACGAAAATAGTGAAAACGCCAATGAACTGAGCTGCAAATCCATCGAGTACAGCAACTTGTTTTAACAATTGCAATGGGTTGAAAAGTATATCCCAACTATTGAATCGTAAAAACCTCCCAATATACACTCCTATTCCCGTTAGCAACGTGACTACTAACATTCCTACGTAACAAATACTCTTTGAATAGTTCTTTCTTATAACCTTTTCAAAAATATAGAAAGACTCTAAACCAACTACTAGGGCAAAAAAGAAACCAAATCCAATCACTAATAATTTTGCCCAAACAATAATTTCATGACTGTAAACAACACCTGAATCTGACGAATACCTTTCAACTTCTACTAACCATAAAAATTTATCGTTAGATATATGAATAAAATCCGTCACCAGATAAACTGAGTTCGGAAAGAAAAACAACCAAAGTCCCAACCAAAAAATGGAACTCCCCATTTTTCTTTGATTCATAGTCACTTCTGCTTTTCCAATAAAATATAATGGTAATACAGCTAACAAAATATTCCACGACAACATGATATAAAGGAAATTAGGATCTTTATAAAACATGATAAAACACGTACACCAATAGACAAATACAAAGAATGCTACGCCTTTATATTGCTCGAAAAAACTCCCCATAGAACCTCCATCTACTATGAACTAACATTCCTATTGATTAATTTTGCCTAATAGAAACGCAGTACGTATTTCCGAATTGCGATCGTTTCCAATTAAACTGGGCTTCTTGTACAAGCAATAGCGTACTGCTTTTCCCATCGTTTTAATGAAGATCCTATGAACCTCTGCTTCACTATAAACTCCCTTTAATATAGTAACGAATTTGTTATGTTGTAAGTTTCACTAATTTTACAAATACTTTCATAGTTAGATAAATTGGGAGATATAGGTTCAATGACTATCTTTGAAAATAGATAGAAAAAATACCAAGAGTCGATGCAGCTTTGAATAGCTGCGACACTTGGTACAGTATATTACTTTTGGAAATTCAATTTAATATTTTACGACACGACCGGTTCAGTTAACATTAGAAAAGTAATGAATAAAACTTTCTAGTTCGTAAAGAGAAATTATTGTCCAATCTTATTTTGTTATTAAACAATAATGCCCCCACAGACTATGTCCTTCGATGGCAAGCAACAAACTAAAAAGACCAGAGATCCCATTATGGACCCCCTTGTTTTTTACATATTCCGGTAGTAATTTATTTAACGAATAAGCCTCTAGCTTCTCTGAATTCTGTAATATTTTTATCGAGAATATTACCTTTTTCGATGACAATTGCTTGGCGAACCATATCCGTCCAGTTGCCCTCAGAAAGCATATCTACCATTTCAGAAAATACTTCGCTCAACATATTTGTGACAGTATGTGGGAACATAGCTGGTGTATTATCCACTGCATAATGGATAATTCCATCTACTGTGTAGACTGGATCATCAATAGTTGAAGGACGGGAAGTCTCAATCTCTAAATTCGGATCACAACTTACGTCAACAATCATTGCACCTTTTTTAAGTTTCTTCAAATCTTCTTTATAGATGATTCTATCTGTTCTACTCGTATCCCACATGACACAGTTTACAAGCACATCATAATTATACATATTTTTTCTAAATAGGGATTCTAATTTTCTACCATATACATCAACATCTGCTCCTAAACCATGAAGAATTCTTAATACCCCTTTTGTCGTATGACCATTTCCAAGAACTGCAACTTTTGTTTCATACGGCATCTTACCACAGTATTGATACGATTGAATAATTGCAGCTTCTCCTGCAATTTCTCTATTGCGATAGAAAATATATCTTCCACCATCAAACATCTCTTCCCAAGCCATGACTGTATGATTTCCAGCTAACGCGGCATCAGTGAATTTGATATCCTGAACTGCATGTGCCCAACCGATCAACAGTTTGCCAGGTGGTATCTTATCAAAGAAATCAGCGTCTCCTAGTTTAACGTCCACAATCGCATCACATTCTAGTACACGATCTCTTGATACGATATGAACGCCATGAGCTGTATACTCTTCGTCTGAATAGCCTAAAACATCGCCATATCCTTCTTCAAAGTATAATTTGTCCACGCATTTAATTTGTGTTAAGTCCTTTGGAACTAAAGCTCTTCTCTTTTCATTATTTTTATGACTAATTACAAATCCAATCGTATAAATAGTAAAACCTCCATATAATTAGTATTGAAAATTACATTACGTACTTTGCAAAAAAGTCTTTATATTGAAAATAATAGAGATGGGGCAACATCTAATTCCAGACTATTTTAATTATACCATATAATTGAAAAATAAGTTATCTATATAGATACTAAACTTAATCAGAGGACAGGATAGACCGCCACACACATCTACTCATAACTCATTGTATAGTTCATATGAATGAAATCAAAAAAATCTATTGTTTCACAGAAGATTACACCAAGCACTAAAATGCTCGTAAGGATCCAATTTTCTCCTCAATTCATGATTACACTGTATAAGCAACTTAAGGCAATAACTAAAGCTGCATATTTCGCTCGCCATTTTTCAAAAATTGAAGAACTTTCATTACTCAAAATAACCCACCTCTACTTTCCCCACTAATTGATCGTGTTACATCATGTTTTTAATATTTCTTTTCACACTCGCCCACTCTTCTTTAGTAACGCTAAACATTACGGTGTGCCGGATTGTTCCATCTACACGAATCATATGATTCCGAAGAACACCTTCTTTTTTCGCCCCCATTCGTTCAATAGCTTGTTGGGAACGAATGTTTCTATGATCGGTTTTCAGTTGGACACGATTCAACTGTAATTCCTCGAAACAATGAGTGAGTAGTAAATATTTACATTCTGTGTTGATCGGCGTTCGCCAAAATTCAGGATTCAACCAAGTGTTCCCGATTTCCAAACGCTTATGGGCAATATTCATATCCATAAACCTAGTCGAACCGATGATTTTATTTGTTTCATTATGAATGATAACAAATGGATACTCACTGCCAAGTTCTTTCGCGCTGAGAGCTACCTGAACATAATTCTCCATGTCCTGTTGTGCGTTCATTGTATTCGTCATATGCGCCCATATCCGATCATCTTGCGCCACATCATAAAGGGCCTGCACATCGTCTTTCATCATCGCTCTCAGCGTAACTTGAATACCTGATAATAAAATCTCTTTCATAACGAATCCCTCGCAGTTAGTAGTATCATGTAATTTTGGCCTATTAGATTAAGTTATTATTTCTTAAAGAAAACGAATATCTACCTGGAAACAACTATAGTTAATCCGTTTATCACAAATATACTATAGATAACCAATTAAACCTTCCACCAGTAACATTCATAGGAACAAAAAATTCGCACCGCTTTACACGATGCGAATTTTTCTATTTACCTATTACGCTTCTTTCGTATAACGCAATACTGGCTTACGTGCAGCTTTTGTTTCATCCAAGCGACCAATAACTGTTGTATGTGGTGCTTCTTGGACGATTTCTGGATTCTCGTCTACTTCTTTAGCAATTTGAATCATTGCTTCGATGAAGTTATCCAATGTTTCTTTCGATTCTGTTTCTGTTGGCTCGATCATCATGCCTTCTTCTACGTTCAATGGGAAGTAGATGGTTGGCGGATGGTAGCCAAAGTCTAATAAGCGTTTCGCCATATCAAGTGTACGTACACCAAGTTTCTTTTGGCGACGGCCAGACAAGACGAATTCGTGTTTACAATGCTGTGTATATGGAAGGTCGAAGTATGGCTCTAGGCGACGCATCATATAATTCGCATTGAGTACCGCATATTCCGTAACAGCTTTCAGGCCATCTGGACCCATAGAACGGATATATGTGTAAGCACGTAGATAAATACCGAAGTTACCGTAGTATGGCTTCACGCGCCCAATTGATTGAGGCACATCGTAGTTCAAGACAAAACGATCGTCCACTTTTGTGATAACTGGTTTCGGCATAAATGCTGCGAGTTCGTCCGTTACGCCGACAGGACCAGAACCTGGACCGCCACCACCGTGAGGACCTGTGAACGTTTTGTGCAAGTTCAAGTGAACCGCATCAAAGCCCATGTCTCCAGGACGTGCTTTAGACATAACTGCATTCAAGTTCGCGCCGTCATAATAAAGTTTACCGCCAACTCCATGAACAACTTTCGCCATTTCAAGAATTTCTTCTTCAAATAGACCAAGTGTATTCGGGTTCGTCAACATCAATGCTGCTGTATCGGGCCCAACTTTCGCTTTTAAGTCTTCCAAATCTACTAAACCATTATCATTGGACTTTACTGTCACCGTATCAAAACCAGCAACGGTTGCCGATGCAGGATTTGTACCGTGAGCGGAGTCTGGTACTAGAACTTTCGTACGTGCTGTGTCGCCATTCGCTTCATGGAATGCACGAATCATCATCAATGCTGTCCATTCACCGTGTGCTCCAGCTGCGGGTTGTAGCGTCACTTGAGACATGCCCGTAATTTCAGCTAAATGCTCCTGCAAATCATACGCTACTTCCAAAGCGCCTTGCACCGTAGACTCATCTTGTAATGGGTGAATACGCGCAAATCCCGGGAATCGAGCAACAGCTTCGTTGATTTTCGGATTGTACTTCATCGTACAAGAACCGAGCGGATAGAATCCTGTATCGACTCCATGGTTACGGTTGGATAGCGCTGTATAGTGGCGCATAATATCTAGTTCCGACACTTCCGGTAGTTCTGCATCTTCTGTACGAATCAGTTGCTTCGGTAAAATAGAAGATACATCTAGTTCCGGTACATCTAACTCAGGTAAACTGTATCCGACACGTCCAGCTTTAGATATCTCAAAAATGAGCGATTGATTTTCTTTATGCATGGATAGCCTCCAGTTCTTGCACGAATGCATCGATTTCTTCTTTAGTACGTTGTTCCGTCACAGCGATTAATGCGTGATTTGCTAAGTTTTCATCTATCAAGCTTAAATCATAACCTCCGATGATGCCTTGCTCAAGCAAACGCTTATTCACTTCTTTAATAGGAGATTTTAAATCTACGACGATTTCATTGAAATGAGCTGGACCAAACTTCACGTTGAATCCTGCTTTTTCAAATGCTTGACGTGCGTAGGCTGTCTTCGCGATGTTTTGATACGCGATTTCCTTTATGCCTTCTTTACCAAGAGCTGTCATCGCAACAGAAGCTGCCAAAGCCGTTAATGCTTGGTTCGAACAAATATTAGACGTCGCTTTTTCCCGACGAATATGCTGCTCACGTGCTTGCAACGTCAATACATACCCCCGACGTCCTTGATCGTCAGTTGTTTCTCCAACTAAACGGCCTGGCATTTTACGCATCAACTTTTTCGTTACAGCGAAATAACCACAGTGCGGACCACCGAATGATTCCGCAATACCAAATGGCTGTGCGTCACCGACCGTAATATCCGCACCTAACGCTCCTGGAGGTGTCAATAGACCAAGTGCTAACGGATTAGCTGAAACAACAAATAATGCGCCATTTTCGTGTGCAATATCGCCCATTACTTGAAGATCTTCTACTTGACCGAAGAAGTTCGGGTATTGAACGAGTACCGCAGCAGTTTCATCATCAATTAATTCCTTCAACTTTTCTACGCACGTGACACCGTCTGTATGTGGAATCGTCACGACTTCAATCGATTGTCCATCCGCATACGTTTTAACAACTGCTTGGGACTCCGCATGTACTGTAGAAGACACGAGCAACTTCTTACGGCGTGTATGACCAGCCGCAAGTGTTCCTGCCTCTGCCAATGAAGTTCCGCCATCATACATCGAAGAGTTGGCAAGATCCATGCCTGTCAATTCACAGATCATCGTCTGGAATTCAAAGATCGCCTGCAATTCACCTTGCGAAATTTCCGGTTGGTATGGTGTATACGCTGTATAAAACTCAGAACGTGAAATGACATGATCGACAATGATTGGTCGGTAGTGATCGTAAACACCCGCACCTAAAAACGAAGCATAGTCTTGCGCGTTACTATTCTTCGCAGCTAAACGACCCAATTCTTTCAATAAAGATGTTTCAGATTTCGCTGGTTTAATCTTATATTCCCCTGTAAACCGAACCGCTTCAGGAATGTCTGAGAATAATTCATCGATGGAAGAAACTCCGATTGTTTCGAGCATTTCTTTCTGGTCTTGCTCCGTCATTGGAAGATAACGATGCTTCATAATAGTTTTACCCCTTTTCGCTTATGATCTTTTATAGAAAGGTGTGCCAATCACTTTGGCTTTTAAACGTTTTGAACGAATTTCTACTTCCACTTCTGTACCTAGCTCCGTCAACTCTGTAGTAAGTAGCGCAAAACCGATATTCTTCTTTAATGTAGGAGATTGCGTTCCTGTCGTCACTTCTCCAACTTCTGTCTCACCGGAATAGATTTTGTAGCCCGTACGTGGAATCCCTTTATCAATCATTTCAAGACCAACCAATTTACGTTTCAACCCTTGTTCTTTTTGCTTCTTCAATGCTTCTTTACCGATAAAGTTTTGTTCTTTGTTTAACTTCACAACGAATCCAAGACCTGCTTCTAAAGGAGAAATGTCCTCTGACAATTCTTGACCATATAACGGCAATCCCGCTTCAAAACGCAATGTGTCACGCGCGCCAAGTCCTGCTGGCACCACGCCTTCCTCTTCCCCTGCTTGCAAGATTTTTGGAAATAGTGTTTGAATCGCTGTTGGAGAACCGTAGATTTCAAAACCATTCTCTCCTGTATACCCTGTACGTGAAACGAGTACATCTTCCCCGCCCACTTGTACATTCTCTTTAAAACGGAAGAACTTGATCTCTTCTAATGGCTCATCTGTTAATTTTTGCAGTATATCTTGCGCTAAAGGACCTTGCAGTGCAAGTAATGCATAATCAGCTGATTGGTTTTCAATAACAACATTTTCTGTCTGTTGCTTTTTCATCCAGGAAACATCTTTCTCGATATTAGATGCATTAACAACTAATAAATAGCGTTCTTCAGCCAGTTTATAGATTAGGAAATCGTCAATTGTACCGCCGTCCTCATTACACATCACTGTATATTGCGCTTGACCAATCTGTAGCTTCGATACATCATTTGTCACTAGCATCTGCAAGTATTCAAGCGACCCACTACCTGTAACAAGAACTTCGCCCATATGGGACACATCGAAAAGACCCGCTTTCGTACGGACTGCTTCATGCTCTGCTTTAATGCTTGAAAACTGCACAGGCAATTCCCAGCCGCCAAAGTCGATTGTCTTTCCTCCATACTCTTTGTAACTTTCAAATAAGGGCGTACGCAATAGTTGATTTGTCAAACTGCTTCCTCCTTTATCATCTGATCCTATAGACCAGTAGGTAATACATAAAAAAGGACAGAGGTCTCCTATAGTAAGAGACCCCTGTCCTTTTGCCTGAAAGCTTTACAGTTTCCATACTTTCTTCGGCCGCCGATTGACTCGGCACTCTCCAGAGATGCGTCATGTATGCGTTTTGTTACCTGAGAGATTCATAACATTCGTTACTTGCTCCTTCGGCGGCGCCCAATGCGCGCTCTCCCCATACAATCATTCGCATTATTTAATTAATTGTTTCTTCACAGATATCTTAACATTTCATAGAAGTAAGCGCAATCTATTTCTAATAAAGGAAATAAGACGAATGATAAGATGAAAAAACACTACATCATTCGTCTTATGAAATGTCATTACTTATATCTTTCAATTTGAAAAATAATATACTCAGCAATATCCGTCAATGATTTACCTGTAGTTTCTACTGTAAAATGACATGCCTGTAAATACTTTGGTTTTCGTTTTCTATACAGTGTTTCCAATTCTTTGCGTGAAGACTGCTGCACAATGGGGCGATTAACATCTGTCGAGATTCTTCGCCAAATATCGCGGAACGATGCATTCAGGAAAAACACAATTCCGGTTTCTCGCATAAGTTGTATATTTTCTTCTTTCACCGCCACACCGCCGCCTGTTGCGATTATGCAATACTCTTCTGGAAACGACCGTAAAAATTCCGTTTCTAGCTCGCGAAAGTGCGGTTCTCCGTACTTTTCAAAAATTTCAGGTATCGTCAGTTGCATTTGTTCTGAAATTTCATGATCCATATCATAGAAAGGTATATGTGTCAGCGTATGTAGCCGTTTCCCAATCGCACTTTTCCCGCACCCCATAAATCCTACTAAGTAAACCCTTTTCATAGTCAACCATCCCGTTTCATTAATTTGACCGCCTGTTGTTTATAATGACTTTCCACCGAGTCATATATCCCGTATAACCTATCATGCCATGAAACGAGGGAGAAAAGAAAGAGACTTACGAAAAAAAGTAGAACAATGGCGAAAATAAATGATCCTCCTCTCTCATTGTGATGATATTCCAATCGCAAACGTCCCTTCTTTTTTAATTCCATTTGTTTTTTCAACCATTATCTTTAAGCGATTGCCTTCTACTAAAAAGTTAGCAGATCGTAAATCGACTAATAAGGGCACATGACCTTCTCCGTTTACTAACTTACGGATCATTTGCTGGTATACTTGAAGTGTAATCCGTCCTCTCTCCGTGTGAAAGGTGAAACTAGTAGTTCTAGGTTGTTCTATTACGTGGACTTCCTTCAATAATTCTTGAACTTCTAGCGAGAAAACTTCCCATTCGCTGAGAAAATCATTTTGATAGCTAGATTGTACAGGCTCTTTCCAATGAAAGAATAATAGAGTGAGTTGTATTAGAATTGTAAATATGAGTAGATGAATCATACTTTCGAATAACGAAAATCCTTTCTCATCGATTCTTTTCATACGCTCACACAATAGTTACCAGGACCTCGTAAATCTTCATATATCACACAAATTTCTTCGTTATTTACTGTCCATTGATATTCCAATTCTTCATGCGTGCGCACTCCCGCCATTTGGCCACTTGCACGATAGTGAATTGCCGCCTGATAACTAGTTTGAGCGGCTATCATCATATGTTTTTTTGCTACTACAGAAGTCGTTAGCTTCATCGCCATTGGTAAAAGTGAGCTAAAAATAATCATGATGATGGCTAAAGATAACATAGCTTCCGGCCACGACTGCCCTTTTTCATTCATTGATTATCATTCTACCCCTTTCAAATTGAAAACTGATTGTTCTATTTCCCAGAGTCTTTGTGATAATCGTCATTTTGCCCGTAGGAGATAAATTACCATTGGGCATAAAATATAATTCCTTTAAATTTGTGTCGCTCCCCCTCCTCATACCTGTAGGAAACTGACCTTCTACTATCACCGTTTGATCTTCTTTTAAAGATTTATAAACGGTTCCATCTTCGAAAAATGTCATACGTATTGGTTCACCATGAGTTATTGCATATAATTGTGTCTCATGAACAGCTACTATGAATCCTTTTAGTGCATCCTCTTCTGAATTTTTATGCAAACGTTTGTCACTGAATGGCAGAATAACACCGGTCATAATGACGACAATGGATAATACTAATAGTATCTCTAGAAAAGTGAATCCATGTTCTTTTCTCCATTTTGATTTAACCGCCCGTTTTATCAACAGTCACCTTTCCTTCTGCATCAATCGCGATCGCACTTCCATCTGGACAAGCAGGCTCCTCTGGTAAATAGTCACCATCTGTTAACAACGTTATTGTTGGAATCTTTTTCTTATCCATTTTATATGCTTGTATTTGCCCTTCCACCATTTTCACATATGCTTCACAGCCTTTTTCATCTATTGATTTGGAATGCTTTGTTACGTTTGGAATCGCAATTAAAATTAAGACCGTAATGATCAACAAAACGATCATCATCTCTATCAAAGTAAATCCTTTTTCGTTCTTTATCAATTTGGTTTTCCTCCTCATTTAGATACCGTCTATCATCTTGTATACAGGTAATAAAATCGATAAATACGACAGCAAAATACAAATAGCCAATATGCCGAATAGGGCGGGTTGCAATATTGTAATCCATCGATTCATTTTCTCTTCTAATTGCTCACCTGTATGTTCACTGTAAATCATTAATTCTTTAGAAAGATATCCTGTGTCTGCACCATGTTTAGCAAAGTCCGCCAGTCGATTGGAAAGACCATCCGTTAATCGAATCGCTTCATGTAATGGTTCTCCATAAATCACATAGTTACTTAGCTGTCCCGTAATTTCTGCTAAAATTGGATCTTCCGTTTGTTCTTTTAAGACACCTAAAGCGCTTTGCAATGACAAGCCTGACTGCAAAAGACTTCCTAATTCACTCGCAAAGTCTCTCGTTTTCATATCACAAAAAAACGAACCCGCTAGTGGTACTTTTAAAAACTTTCGTAAGATTTGAGCAGCTGTTAATCTCTTAATCCAAAACTTCATGACAACATAGCCTACAACTACTGAGATTGCTATGACTAGCAATAAATTAGGAATGGCAGATACAATATAAGGTAACAGCTGGACCACACCTGACTGTTCATCAGAACGCATGATTGATAAGGCTTCAAAGTTAGGCAAGAAAAATTGTCGGAACGCTACTAATAACAGTAGAAGAAATGAGAACAAAACAACCGGATAGGCTAATAGCTTTTGAATTTGCTTTTGTTTTTCTTCTCTACGATTAACACGATTTGCCACTTCATTCAGTGCACGAAGTAAATTTCCATCTACTTCTGCAATCGCTATAGGCAACATCATACTTTTACTGAAACCTAAGCTTTCCAATATATAGGAAACACCATAGCCACTCTTTAACTCTGTTTCTACCTGCTCAAGTCTTTCTACGTAATTTTTCGTATGATAAGGCAAAATCAAAATCAATCCTTCATGAAAGGTATACCCCTCTTCTAACAACACAGATAACCTATGGAGAAATTCAGCAGGTTTTACCAACTTTTTCTTGACTGATTTTTCACTAAAAAGATTACTCTCCATCGGCGCGTACCTGTTCATAAATCATTAGTTGTTTATCAATGTCTCCGAATTCTGAAGATGTAAATCGCTGCCCTTTTGTGATAGCTTCTGTCGCTTCTTCTACAGTAGACCCATTCAAAATCTCAAAAACTGCAGCTGTTTCTCCTGAAGGTTTGGTTATTAACCTTTGAGCTGAAATCGCAATAATCGTCTGTCGAAGTTCTTCTAAGTGAATGCCCAAATCTAATAAACGATATAAACAACCAATCGGATTTTTCGCGTGAATCGTAGTGAGCACTAGATGCCCTGTCAAGGCAGCTTCTACAGCAATCTTCGCTGTTTCCGCATCACGAATTTCTCCAATCATAATAACATCAGGTGAATGTCGCAAAATCGCTTTCAATCCAGCTGAATAAGTAATACCAGATCGTTCATTGACCTGGATTTGTAAGAGGTGACTGTGATTGTTCTCTACTGGATCTTCTAACGAAATGACGTGACGCTTTAATTCCGCTACACAATGAGATGTCAAAGAATATAATGTTGTCGTCTTACCAGAACCTGTTGGACCTGTGACGAGAAATAATCCTTGTTTATTCGATATCGCTTCAGATAATTGCTTGCTCCAATCAGTATTCATACATAATTGATGAAGGGGAACGATCTTGTCATGTTTTTGGATGCGTATCGCGACACTTTCTCGCAATTGAATAGAAGGTATGGTGGAAACACGAAACGAGAAGTTTTGGTCAGAAAATGACCGGTGAAAGGACCCGCTTTGAGGTCGTCGCTGTTCGCTAATGTCCAAAGACGATAAAAACTTGTAAAATGAAATTAAGCGGCCACCCAGTGTTTGAGGAAATTGGCCAATTTTCGAGAATATTGCCTGCTTGCGGATCGTCACGTCATAGCCTTCAGCAGTCGGTACAAAATGGATATCTGTTGCATCCGATTGGATAGCTTTCTCCAACAGCTGAAAACACGTTTTTTCAATTGGATTTTCGTTAACCTCCATAATTCTCTCCTTTCTCTAATGAATGGAAGACCACTTTCCATCTTAAAATGGAGTATACAACGGAAACTAATTGTTTAAAAACAACCAACAATTACATCAATTCAATTTTACCTATAAATATCACACCAAAATTCATTTCTTACGCCACATTTGAACTCAAAAATGAATTTTCATATTATTTTCATTCGATATTCTGGTATACTAGAGAAAGCTATTGTCTGCGTCACCCGCGCAAGTACACTCTTTTGTCACAATGTAAAATTGATTGGAGTTTACTTTTAGGCTGACGTTCTATTATAATGGATAAGAGCTTATTGTATTGTTGTGAAGGAGGGACTTGTAGATGGATAATATGTTCAAACTTTGTGGATTCTGGACAGGTATTTTTGCAGTTATGTTCTATGTAGGACATATGGTACCTGCATCTTTACTGATGGTCGCAAGTACGATTTTCTTTATACTACTTGGATATTTGAAAATTTCAGAGCGTATGTACGTATACTTATTCGGAGCATACTTGATGATCTTTATGGTTGGTTTCAGTTACTATTCCATTTTTATTCACGTACCAGGTGGAGGACACTAATCTGTACATACAAAAAACAGCCTTCTTTTAGAAAGCTGTTTTTTGTTTTTCTTATTTTCATTTAAAAACCATTCAAGTAAGGGTTTGAATCTTTTTCACGTCCTGGCGTCGTAGCAGGTCCGTGTCCGGGGTAAATAATAAACTCATCATCAAGCGTTAATAACTCCTCATGGATAGAAGTTAGCAAAGTCTCTGTATTACCACCTGGCAAGTCCGTACGCCCTACGCTCCCTTGGAACAATGTATCCCCTACGATAGCGAATCCGTCATCTTCAAAAATGTAACTGACGCTTCCTGGCGAATGTCCAGGTGTATGGCGCGTCCCCATCGTAAATGGCCCTACTTGCAACGTCTTTTCCTCATCGAGTAAAATATCAGCCGGCTTACATACGACATCAGGTAGCACGGGATATTTAGCAGAACCATTCAACTCAGCGCTGGTCATCCATTTCTTTTCCGCCACATGCAAATACACCGGAATGTTATACGCTTCACGAACCGTATCTACCGCACCGATATGATCAAAATGTGCATGTGTCAGTAAAATCGCTAGCGGTTTCAGCGACAACTTACGCAGCTCTGCAAGTAACGCCTCCCCATCACTCCCTGGATCAAACACTAAACAATTTTTCTTTTCATCTTCCACTATATAGCAATTCGTCTGAATTGGACCGAGTGGATGTGTATGTATTCTCAAATAACTCACCTCAGTTTCTACTATAAATGATACCTGACACATATTTCAAACAATCGTCATTATTTAATCTCGACAAACAGTTTCTTTAACAGTACAATAGAGGAGGAATATTGCTTTACGGCATTCATTTTTTCACTGTTGAAAGGAGTGTCTTCTCAATGAATTTATTAGTAATCATTTTTGGATTGATTGCAATTTTAGCAGTCTTTGGAACGGTCCAAGCTTTTAAAGAGCGGAATCTAGTAAGTATAATTTTCAATGTGGTAACGGTTGTAGTTATCGGAGGATTTACGGTCGCTACTGTCATATATTCAGGATACCCGCCACAGCTACACAAATAAGTTCCAAAAAATAAGGACACCTCTCTTTTAGAGAGTGTCCTTATTTTTTATTCATTAATAATCAACCAATCTACCGTCTCGCCTGTTTCTAGCTGAAGCAACGTTTCGAAGCGATTGCCAGTCAGACATGTATAGGCTGACGCGCAACTGAGTAAACTAGACTCTATATCAACTTCATACCGCTTCACTTCTTTACTATGTTGTACATGATGAACGAACGCTGTCGGAGTTGCAGATGTTTGATTGGTAGTTGACATAATAATATTATCCTCGTCTATCATCTCTACATTCTCAACTACTTGCGTCGGATCTTCAGAAATCCACGTACTTATCTCTTCTCCCTCTACATCAAATAACTTATAATTCGACGTTTCGTCTTCGAATACTACGAGTAAGAGTTGAGTAGACGAAGCATGAAATTGATTAGCCTCTGGTGCAAGTATTTTCTTTTCATTTGTTTCTAGCGTCTCTTTTACTAGCGCTGTATCTTCTATATACACAACGTCTTTTCCGCCTAACCACTGCGGAAACGGATCAGCAAGTGTTATAGGAGTGACCGCTTGTTCTTTTGCGTCGTACAGATACATTTGATAGCTCCAATCGTCCGCAAAAGCGGATAGCAATAGCTCGGATGGGTCAACGGGATTCCAATTAATCTCTAGTTCTGAAGATTCGACTACTAATTCATCTAGCACTTGTGCTTCGTTTGTAAAAACAATAATGTTCGCTTCGGTAGATTTATCTGCTGTTTTTACAAGAAACTGTTGTTTAGACGGATGAATGAGCACTTCTGAAATAATAGCGGGATTTGTGTACAATGTTTCAACTTCGCCCGTTACGATATTAAACGTCTGTAAGCGATCTTCTTCTTCCTGATGAACGACAAAACCAATCGTTTGATCATCGAGCCATCCCGCCACAAAGCGAAACTCTTCCTCTGACACATTCACTGTCTGAGTCACCACTTCTTCCTCAACGGATGATGTAGGTTCCGGCGCTTCGACTTCTTGTTGCTGACAACCGAGCAGAAAAATCGTTGCTATGGTCGGCAAAATTATTCGCTTCACAACATCCCCCTCTTTTCTATGTATAAAAAAAGCTGCACGGCATAGATAGCCGTGCAACTTATAGCATTATTTTCTTTCTTTCAACTCTGGACTACCTTCTGGTTGCTCTTTGAATCGAAGCAAGTCCCCGATGATAAGTGCATCTGAATAATTCAGTTCAGTCGTAGCACGCTCTACATACGGCTCACAATGCGCTTGATCTGTCGGCTCTCGAGTCTCAACATCGTAGCAAACTTCCTGTGCGTAGATATATTTATCCGTTATTAAACGTCCATCACGGAAGATTACGAAAGGCTCATGGTCCGGTGAGAACACATCAGAACCAAATTGCATATCTGATTTCGTATCAATACCTAGCAAGTGCAAGATTGTTGGACGAATATCGAGCTGTCCAGCAAGTTCTTCCATCTTCTTACCTTCACCAAAACCCGGGATATGGATAAACATTGGTACCTTTTGTAATTCAGCATTGTCTAATGGCGTAATTTCTTTATCCATATACATGCCCATTGCTTTATTATGGTTTTCCGAAATTCCGTAGTGATCCCCATACATTACAATAATCGAATTATCATATAATCCACTTTCTTTCAGATCAGCAAAAAATTCTTTCACTGCTTCATCCATATAGCGAACCGTTTGGAAATACTTATTCAACGTATTAGAATTCGATGTATATTCAGGAATTAACTTATCTTCTTCATCCAAATCAAATGGGTGATGGTTTGTTAATGTAATCATACGCGTTTCAAATGGTTGTGGCATTTCCTTCATCAATTCTACTGATTGATGGAAGAACGGAATATCTTTCATCCCCCAGTTGACTGCTTCACCTTCACCAATTGTATAGCTATCTACATCATAGAACTTTTGAACATCTAATGCCTTATACATAATGTCACGGTTCCAGAAACTTTTACTATTCGGATGCATAACGCTTGTAAAATACCCATTCTCGCCCATACGTTCTGATAGAGAATTGTATGTGTTCCCGCTGTTCGTGAAGAATACTGCACTGCCGTTACGGCCATACAAAGAATTCTCTACGATGAACTCAGAGTCCGATGTCTTCCCTAAGCCTGTTTGATGATAGAAGTTATCAAAGTAAAATGTATCTTTATCGTTTGTCAGTTCATTCAGGAATGGCGTGATCACGTGGCCGTCCATTTCATTGTTAATGACAAAGTTTTGTAAAGACTCAAGTGAAACAATAATTACGTTACGACCTTTCGCTGTACCGAACATTTTCGGATCCGGTTGTGCGTGATTGGCTTTCACATAGTTTTCGATTTCAGTTAGTTCTGTACCGTCAGCAAATGTTCGTTGTGCGTGTGACTTCGATTGAACGAATAAATCATATAGATGATAGTTATATGTTCCGATGTTTTTCACTAGTAGCTCACGGTCGAAGCTACGTGTCAACAACTGCGGACGTTGCGCTTCGGCCATAGCCAAGTTGAACATCAATAACGTTGCCGTAGCTGCGAAATACACTTTGCGTCCTAATTTTCTTTCCGTCAGTTGTATAGCCTCTTGCGGAATCAACTTAATCGCTAGATAAACGATCAGTACATCCGTAAAGAAAAAGACATCTAGAAAACGCATATTCTCTGTAATTGAAGAACTTAAATCTGCAAAGTTACTCGTCTGGAACAATAGTGGAATCGTAATAAAGTCTGTAAAGAAACGATAGAATACTGCGTTACTAAACATGACTACTGAAGTTAAGATACTGATAGTTAAAATATAACGATTACGTGTTCTAGTCTTTTTAATAAATAGCGCAATCCCATAAATAAACAGCAAAAATGCCAATGGGTTAATAAATAATATAAATTGTTGCATAGCATTATCGATTTTCATATTGAAACTTGTGAAATACCCAATATAGGTAGTCAACCAAGTAGCGATCACAGCGATAATGAGTACGGAATGCTTTGGCCATGAAATCTTTCTCATTCCATCTCTTCCTTTCATATCTGTTTCTAAACTATCTCGTAGCTTGTTTTTGCTTACTGAATTATAGACGTTTGGCTGCGTGAAAAGTTTCACATATCGAGTCAAATGAGTAGATTCTCCTATATATGGTTAACGTGTATCCGTTTTATTAATTTCTCTACGCAAAATTAATAGCGCTTGTAGATACGTTTGCTTATCAATAAATTGATGATCATATAGCTCTTTCACTTCGGACTCCATCACCATACTATCTTGTCTTTTATTACCTGTATAAATAATGACTCCAAACTTTTTAAGCAATTGGAGTACGTCGTAAAACTCATTCATAGTTTTCACGTGCTTTCTGACAGTCTATTATACGTTCTTCAGTAAATATATATGAAACCGGTACATCATGAGATTCTTTCTCTATAGTATCGGTTATTTGTCGTTCAAATGCCAATGATACCTTCTGAAAAGGATAGTCAACTAAGTATCGATCGTAGTAGCCGCCACCAAAACCAATGCGGTAGCCTTGCTCTGAATAGACGACACCTGGCACAATTTGCAGGTCAATTTCTTCAGGTGCAACTGATGTTGTAGAGTCAACACGCGGCTCTAGTAAATCCATATAGACCGTCTCTGTCTGATGAAACGAATCGATTAGACGAAAATCCATTTCTCTAGTAGCAGCGATGCATTTCGGAATCGCAATTCGTTTTCCAGCTTGCCAAGCGATTTCAATCAAATGATGCGTTGCTACTTCCGGAAATCTAGAAAGTGTGATTCCGATCGTTCGTGCATTCTTAAATTCATCCGAAGCAAGAAACTTTTCATGTATCATTGCTGATTTTTGTTCGTGATCAGATGGAGTTAATTGATGTAATTGCTTCAACACTTGGTTTCGATGATGGTGCTTTTCCATTTTCGCTACCTCCCGTAAGAAAAAACCAAAACCGAAGCAGGTTTTGGTTTTAGTAATTATTTCGTTTCACGGTGCAACGTGTGCTTTTTTTCACGTGAGCAATATTTGTTCATTTCAATACGCTCTGGATTGTTACGCTTGTTTTTCTTTGAAATATAATTACGCTCTGCACATTCTGTACAAGCGAGTGTAATATTTACGCGCATTACTGTCCCTCCCACTCATTAGCGATAGATATAAAATAAAACATGAGCATGATCTATACGACTAATAAATTATACCATATATTTTTTCATTGTACAGCAGAAATATTCAAATATCATTCATCTGACGCTTATGGTATTATGTAGAAAACTCTAGTTATTTTGGAGGTACATACTATGGACATCCCTTTATTATTACTTATTATCGGTATAATTGCTATCGTTGCCTCTTTTTTCGTAGGCAGCAATACCCGGGTGTTGGAAGACGAATTGGAAAAGGTTTCAATTAGCCTTTATCAAGAAACGAGTAATCTAAAAAAGCGCGTGCGAGTGTTAGAAGAGGAATTAATGATTGTTGCACCAGCACAAGAGACATTTGCGGCACCTAAAAAACCGATTCATGCAATTATTGTCAATCAAATCACTTCATTGCATAGTCAAGGCTACACCATCCCTGAAATTTCGCAGAGGTCGTCTCTTGCAGAAGCAGAAGTCGTCGCCGTACTGCGCTCTAAAGGAGTACACTTATGATTAGACAAGTTTTACGAACAGTTGGCATCGGCTGTTTACTAGCGGGCGGTATTTTATATTTGGTCAATACTCCGCAAGGAACGGATGCCTCTTTAGAAAAAGAATTGACTGCGATTCAAAAAGAATTGGCCCTCGTAAAAAAGGAATTAGCAATCTCTCAAACGGTTTCATCAAAAACACCTAATTCAACAAAATTTACTAACGGTCGCGAGTTCACCGTAGCTCCTGGAACGGCTTCTTCTGATTTATCTAAGAAGCTAGAGCAAGAGAAGTTTATCGAAGACGCGAAGAAATTTGATGCTTATATGGAAGAGAATAACTATACTGACAAAATGAAGTCCGGCACGTTCATGCTATACGACGGCATGAGATTCCCAGACATCGCACGTGTGTTACTAGGATTATAACGGCAAAACAACCTCCTACAATGATGCAGGAGGTTGTTTTATTCTTCTACTTTTTTAATTTTAATCTCTGGTGAAGAAGATGTAATCGCTTCTGCACTACGCTGCCTTTTCAAATCAAAGAATACATCTAATGCTTCTCTCGCAATCTCGCTCGCTGTTGCGGAAGGATAGCGTTTGGTATTCGTTGAGATATACGGCACAATCACCGAATAAGCAACTTGTGGGTTTTTTGATGGCGCATAACCGACGTGAGATAAATTGATTGTCGGGATGACCGGATTTGATTTATTCCCTGTGTAGTAAAATGATTCAGCCGTACCTGTTTTTCCGGCACCGTCGTAAGAAGCGCCTGCTAGTAAGCCTGAAGCTGTTCCATTGTTACCGTAGTAGACATAATGCATACCCTTCTTCACTTGGTCGATTTCAGGTTGTGAATTTTTAATACGATTCAATACTTCTACCGGCTTTTCTTCAACTAACTCGCCGAGCACTTCTCCATCCGGTGAAGGTTCGCGAATTTCCTTGAGGATTCTCGGTGCAATCCGATATCCATCTGATGCGATCGTCGCTACATACTGTGCCATTTGCAACGGTGTGTACGTATCGAACTGTCCGATAGAAAAGTCAAGCAGCTTTCCGGGAATCGTTTCCGTGCCGGTTACACCCGTATATTCTCCTGGTAGATCAATTCCTGTCTTCACACCTAGGCCAAAGGAGGCGAAATTTTCTCGGAATGTATCAAATGCTTTCTTATCAATTGGCAAACCTTGTCCCGGTCGATACGTTGCATTCCCTAGTCCCATCGCAATGCGGAACATATAAACGTTGGAAGAACGCCCGATAGCAGAAATGTCATTTAGCGCTACGCGGCCATTCGGATTGAATAAAGATCGTTTGTAAGTGCCGCCGACATTAATCGGTTGGTCAATTTTCACTTCACCGATTCGTGCCGCACCTTCATGGTAACCCGTCAGCATTGTTGCCAATTTGACAGTGGAACCGACTTCATAGGCAGATGTGAACGTACCGAACGTATAATCTTGTATCGCCCATTTTCCAGTAGATTCATCTTTTACAACTTTTTTACCGACCAATGAAAGTATCTCACCATTATTCGGATCTAACATAACTAGGAAGGCAGATTCCAATGCGCTTGTGTTTGGTCCTTGTTTCAATCGCAACAATTTATTGGATACGATATTTTCTAACGCTTGTTGAAGATCAGAGTCGGTTGTTAAGACAAGATCTTTTCCTGGCTCTCCTTCTCTCACTGTCTTCGTTTCTATAACTTTTCCTGTTCGGTCTTTGATATTTTTCACAATTGCCTTCTGACCTTTTAATAAATCCTCATAGTATGATTCCAAGTAACTTCGACCGACACGGTCATTTCTGGAATAATCACGTGCTAGGAAGTAGTTTAAATGTGAACGTGGAATTCCTTCTAACGGACTCGTTGTAGAACCAAGAATCGCACTATCTGATTTTTTCACACGAGACCAATCCGTTGTCGTATTGAAACCTGGTAATTCATCTAGTCTTTCAGATATAATAGCAAATTCTCTATCGGTCACACCATCATTTTTAATGATTTGCGGTGAATAAGCGTAACCTGCCATCATTTCTCGATAAATCGCGAGAACCTTTAAGTCTTCAGCAGTTAACGAAGCCAGCTCTTCATCTGTTATTCGATCTCGCGTCAGTTGGTTGATTTGTCTCTGTATATCTCTTTTAGACAACTTATCATTTTTACTTAAGTCAATTTGTTCTTGCTTGGATACTTTTTCAGCGGCTTTTTCAGGGTTCAACAAAATCCAAAAATCTCGCTTATCCCCCATTGTTACACGTTTCGTGTCTTGGTCTATCCATTTAGATATTTTCCTAGCAAGTTCCAACATCTCTTTTGTAGTAGTAGAAGATGTCTTCGTATATGTAATTGCATTTTTCGCTTCATTATCTATTAGTACTTGACCATAGCGATCATATATTCTTCCTCGCGGGGTACTTGTGTTGACGGCAATTTCTTCCGTACGTTCAAGTGCACGTGTGTAATCTTCCCCTTTGACAATTTGCAAATAACCAAGACGGAATATAAGCAAAGAGAAAAGAGCAAAAATTGCAACGAAGAGGAAGTTCATTCGAAAAGGAATATGTTGACGATGATTAGCTTTCGGCTGATCCGTCTTTTTTTGGTTTATCTTCAACAGGAATCTCCTTTCTGTGAATTTGATATGTACGCTAAATTATAGCATGAAAACAACAACGTTGAAGTATATGTTGGAAATATCCACTGCATCTTCACAAAAGGGTTTTCTCTTTTGAGCCATCTAGCTACACGCGCCAGCTCCTCGGGACGTTTCAGACTAGCAGTAAAGGCAAAAAACGCCTTTATTGCTAGTCTTCCAACGCCTGTCGGAGCTAAACGGCGCATTTCGCTTTTGAGCCATCTAGCTACACGCGCCAGCTCCTCGGGACGTTTCAGACTAGCAGTAAAGGCAAAAAACGCCTTTATTGCTAGTCTTCCAACGCCTGTCGGAGCTAAACGGCGCATTTCGCTTTTGAATTAAAGAACACACATCTAGACGAACTAGATGTGTGTTAGGTTTCAATTATTTAGCTGCTTGGTAACGCTTTTCAACTTCGTCCCAGTTTACTACGTTCCAGAATGCTGAAATGTAGTCCGGACGACGGTTTTGGTAGTTTAGGTAGTATGCGTGCTCCCAAACGTCCAAACCTAGTAGTGGTGTTTTACCTTCCATGAATGGAGAGTCTTGGTTAGGAGTTGAAGAAACTTCTATTTCACCGTTGTTCACTGATAGCCACGCCCAGCCTGAACCGAAGCGAGTAGTTGCTGCTTTAGCAAACTCTTCTTTGAAAGCGTCAAAGCTACCGAACTTTTTGTCGATTGCTTCTGCAACTTCCCCAGTTGGGTTGCCGCCACCGTTCGGTGAAAGGATTGTCCAGAACAATGAGTGGTTTGAGTGTCCACCTGCATTGTTACGTACAGCTCCACGCTTTTCTTCTGGAACATTGTCCAAGTTTGCGATTAACTCATCAACTGGTAAGTTAAGAAGTTCATCATGACCTGCCAATGCATTGTTCACGTTTGTAATATACGTGTTGTGGTGTTTCGTGTGATGAATGTTCATCGTTTCTTTGTCGATGTGTGGCTCCAACGCATCATATGCGTATGGTAGTTCTGGTAATTCATAAGCCATTTTCCATTCCTCCTCTAATTTATATCTGTTTTGTCCTACATCTTCACATTATCAAAATATGATGAATCATTCAATTAAAAGAGACTTTTATTGGAGAAAAATGAAGAAAATAATGATCATGATTGCCATGAGTACACCTTTTACAGCTACTGACGTCAAGAAACCGACAACAGAACCAACGCCCGTCTTGACTGATTGCTTGAGACCGGAACGCGTAATGACTAATTCTGCGATGATAGCTCCTAGGAATGGCCCTATTAAAATACCTGCCACTGGAATGACGAAAGGACCGATTAATAAGCCAATCGTACTGCCCCACATCCCGGCTTTACTGCCACCGAACTTTTTAACACCGACAAGGTTTGCCACGGTATCTGCACCAAATAATAACACGAGGAACATTACTTCAATAACCCAAAACAACCAAGTTAATTCGTCAAATGAAACAATTGCTCCATAAAGTAAGAATCCTGCGAACAGGAAGATAACGGAAGGAATGATGGGATAAATCAATCCGACAAACGCAATGACAAACATGACAATCGCTACAATCCAACCAATCCATAACATACCCATCAATCCTCCTTCATCAAGCGTGTTTACCTAAAATAGCTTCTGCAATATTTACTGCGTGGTCACCGATTCGTTCCAAGTTTGAAACGATATCTACGAACACCATACCTGCCTGCGCACTACAATGTCCTTCATTTAGACGAATGATATGATTTTTACGGAAACGACGCTCCATATTATCAATCAAATCTTCTTTCTCGGAAACCGTACGAGCCAGTCCTGTGTCATTTTCATCCAGTGATTCAATGGCTTTTTGGACCGTTTCAATCGTCAATGTAAACATTTCTGTCAAATCATCTATTGCACCGTCTGTTAGCTTTAATTTATTCGTTTCACGTAAATCGATTAACTCAACAATATTCTCGAAGTGGTCACCAATTCGTTCAATATCGCGAACGCTATCCATTAACATGACGTGTCGTCCAGACTCTGCTGCAGATACGGTTACAGAAGATACTTCTACTAAATAGTCTGTAATCTTCCGGTCGAGGTTGTTAATGGCATCTTCTATTTGATAGGCGGTCTCCGCATGCTTTTTCTGTCCAGTCTTTAAATATTCAAATGTTTCTTTAAGACCTTGCACACTGAAATCACCCATTCGGATTATTTCTTCTTTGGCTTGTCCAATCGCAACAGCTGGTGATTGTGCGATGAAACGACGGTCAAGATGCTTCGGTTTGTATTCGATCGTCACATCTTCACCTGGTATCATCTTCGTAACGAAATACGCCCATGCCCCGATGAACGGGAATTGAAGAATTGTATTCGCGATGTTAAATGAACCGTGAGCAAATGCTATCTGCATTTTACTCTCTAAATTCAAGACACCAGATATCCACTCAACGTACGCGGTGAATGGAATCAACAACAACAGGAAAACAACCGTACCGACAACATTAAATAATACGTGTGTTGCAGCCGCGCGTCTAGCGGCGACTGATGCACCGATGGAAGCTAATATAGCGGTAATCGTTGTCCCGATGTTATCACCGAATAGGATGGGCAATGCGGCTTTCAACGTCACAAGGTCTTCAGCGTACAGACCTTGCAAAATTCCAACAGTCGCACTTGAACTCTGCACTATTAATGTGAAAATCGTTCCTGCTACAACACCTAGTAACGAGTGTTCACTCATTGCCAATGTGAAATCGGCAAATGCTTCTAATGAACGTAAAGGCTTCATACCACCACTCATTAACTCCAAACCTAAAAACAATCCCCCGAAGCCAAAAATAACTTCTCCTAAGTTCTTAATTTTAGCTTTATTAATGAAGAAAATCAGAAATGCACCAAATGCCATGATTGGCAATGCATAGGCTCCAACATCAAGACCGATGACGAATGCTGTCACAGTTGTACCAATATTGGCACCCATGATGACACCGATCGCTTGGCGAAGCGTCATAAACCCAGCACTTACAAGCCCGACTGTAATAACAGTTGTACCCGAACTAGACTGAATTAGCACCGTTACGATAATACCGACAAGAACGCCCATTAATGGATTGGTAGTAAAACGATCCAAGATTGCACGCAGTCTGTCCCCCGCAGCTTTTTGCAATCCATCCCCCATGTACTTAATTGCGAATAGGAAAATCCCTAAGCCCCCAAGAAATTGGAATATAATTTCTTGCCAGTTTACTTCCATTGAATTGTCAACCTCCATCAAACGATTTATCTACTGTCTAACCACTTCATTCCACACTTTACATGTGCGAGAAGTTCACCTTATTATGTTGGCAAAGAAGATGATTGTAAAGTATCGAATGACAATCTTTACATCACCTTAACAAAGCGGCTATGATTTGTCATTGAAATGTCGAATTTTAACGTAACATGTAAGTTTCATAAAAATGATAGACTATAGTACAGAAGGAGGCCGAGTCAGTGAAATTTCATCAGCTCTTTATAGCTTCATTGCACGAACCAAAGAAACTTGCTGCGTTTCGCTTACTGTCCATCGGTAAAGTCATTCAATACATATTTATTTTCATCTTTCTCTACACAACTGTATCGTTTTTACAGTTTGTACTTGGCGACCATTCCATATTCCAGTCATCTCCGGAATTAGCTGAAATAGGAGAAACTATCGGTTTATTAATTTATCCGATGGCTTTTGTATTACAGTTAGTTATTATTACGTCGTATTTATTTATTCGCATCAGCATTTTTGCTATTATAGGAGTATTGCTATTGAAACTATTGCATCGCCGCGGTGAGTTTCGCTTTATGTGGCGAACAGCAGCGATTGCTTCCACCCTTCCTATCTTGCTCACGATGACGTTTGAATTTTTACCAATGATGCAACGCTACAGTATTTGGATCGCATCGCTTGCCCATTTACTCTATGTGTGGCGGGCGGCTACGTACTATCCGAAACAGCCACGATGAATAGTCTTCCCTTTCCTCGCATAGTGTGAGGCAGGAGGGATGGACTATGAGAATATTTCTACTTGCGCTCGCTGTTTTTTGTATCGTACATTTCGTTCGTGTGGACTTAACCGATGGGACAATCCCTCTTGCAGCTTTTTTTGAAGATGAATCGTCCTGTATAGAGGAAACACCCAATCACGCAATTATCATTCGTGTGGTGGAAGGTGATACAATAGAATCGTTATTCGCATTATACCCAGATCCGACGCAAAACTTTCTAGAGAGGTTGGAACAATTTTATTCCATGAACCCTCATCTGAAAAAACAGCGATTTCAGGCTGGTGAACAAATTACTCTACCGATTGGTAAACAATCAGAACCTGCTTGTCAGGATAGTGACAGAAGCTAATTCCCATCTCATCCGCTGATGGTATTTATTTATTTGAAGGAGAGAAAAGTAATGACAGAAATGACTCATCGTTCTAAAACACGCCCCGTTAAAGTTGGTAACTTAACGATTGGAGGAAGCAACGAGCTATTTATGCAAAGTATGACGACAACGAAAACTCATGATGTCGAGGCTACAGTTGCGGAGATTAAGCGTTTAGAAGAGGCGGGTTGTCAAATTGTACGTGTAGCATGTCCAGACGAGCGTGCGGCCTATTCCATTGGCGCAATCAAAAAACAAATCAATATTCCACTCGTTGTGGATATTCACTTTGACTATAAATTGGCTTTGATCGCCATCGAACAAGGCGCAGACAAAATCCGTATTAACCCAGGTAATATCGGCCGTCAAGCAAAGGTCGAAGCAGTCGTCAATGCAGCAAAAGCAAAAGGCATTCCGATTCGTATTGGTGTCAACGCAGGTTCATTAGAGAAAAAGATTCTTGAGAAATATGGTTATCCAACAGCTGAAGGTATGGTAGAAAGTGCCTTACATCACATTAAAATATTGGAAGACTTGGATTTCCACGATATTATCGTGTCGCTCAAAGCATCTGACGTCAACTTGGCGATTGAAGCTTATAAACTAGCTTCTGCGGCATTCGATTATCCATTACACTTAGGTATCACGGAATCCGGTACATTATTCGCAGGTTCTATCAAGAGCGCGGCGGGTCTTGGTTCATTATTATCAGCTGGAATCGGGAATACGATGCGCGTATCGTTAAGTGCTGATCCAGTACAAGAAATTAAAGTAGCAAAAGAGCTATTGAAAGTGTTCGGATTGTCTTCAAACTCCGCAACATTAATCTCTTGCCCAACATGTGGACGTATCGAAATCGACTTGATCTCGATAGCGAATGAAGTGGAAGAATATATTTCAAACATTAAAGCACCGCTTAAAGTCGCTGTACTAGGTTGCGCAGTAAATGGACCGGGTGAAGCAAGAGAAGCTGATATCGGAATCGCAGGCGCTCGTGGCGAAGGCTTATTGTTCATGCACGGGAAAACAGTACGAAAAGTACCGGAAGAAACAATGGTCGAAGAGTTGAAGAAAGAAATCGATATTCTAGCTGAACAATATTTCGAGAAGAAACGACAAGAAGAAGCTCTTGTCCAAGGTGGCGTTTCTAAGTGAAAGACATCCGTTTCGGCATCGATATTGACGGAACTGTAACATGTCCGACTGCCCTATTGCCCCACATCAATAAACGTTTCGGTTCCAACCTGACGCTCAATGATATTAAAGAGTATGATCTAACAAAAGCATTCGATGTGGATCCTGAGCTATTCGGAAAATGGTATAAAGAAACAGAGGAACTGATCTATCAAACGTCTCCTGCGCAACAGTTTGCAAAAGAAGTGTTGACGGACTGGCAAAAGCAATTTGAATTGTTCTATATTTCTGCACGCGGGCAAAACGTACTGGAAGCTACGACCAACTGGTTCCATGAACAGCAAATTCCATACGATCATGTGGAACTAATTGGTACACACTACAAAATTGAAGCAGCAAAGCAATTTAACGTGGATGCTTTTTTCGAGGACAAACATGATAATGCGGTAGGAATCCATGAAGAACTAGACATCCCTGTCTTTTTGTTTGATACACCGTACAATCAAGATCCAATTCCACAAGGTGTCATACGCGTAGCAAATTGGCGGCAGGCTGATCAATACGTCAGAAGATTGTTCCATGCATCAGAAATGATTACGAATAAGTAAATGATAGAGCATCGCACGTTTGCGATGCTCTTTTTGTCTTTGTCAACTAACGCATAGACAAGAATGTTTATTTTCATCGAGATCTGACTTGAACCTAATATATGTTAGATAAAGTTCTTGATTCACTTATCAGATGGATATACTTTCCAGTTTACTTAATAGTTCATCTGGCATATGACAATAATCATCTAGATATCTAGCTAACCTATCTTAATGTTCTTCTGCACTTTTCACATAGTTTGTAAGAGGTAATACTTCGACGACTATACGATCACAATCACTCTCAAGTATATGGCTTATCCCATTTGCTCTTCCCGCTTCTGTAAAGATAACTCCAGGTAAAGTTTTTACAAACGCCTGTACTCCCTATAAACATCCACCACAAAATATATGACTTCCCTGCTCTCTGACCTCAAAAATTCATTCCAATTAAATACGATATACGAAAATTCTTTTTCACATGTAGGAAAATAATGAATAGTCTAACATCATACACATTTCCGTCATGATTCACCAACAATTTAAAAGTCATCCAAAATACGACATACTTTTCATTTTGGGCTTTGTATGATGTAAAAAAAGGGTTCAATCCTTACAAAAAAACTACAGCATTGCTTGAAGCATAATATATATCACGGAGGAATAGAAATGAAGAACACGATCAAAAAGAACTTAATGTTGTTTAGGATTAAAGTAAAAAGAATAGCTATGTATAAGAAAGCAGGACACTTAGGATTTACACATCCAAGCGTTGTAAAATGCAGCCAAGAGCTAGATAACTTATTGAACAAAGTACAGGGTATTTGTTCATAACTACAGAATAGAAACTACTGAATCGATCATGATAGTTTAAAAAAAAGACAGTTCCATTTTTTTGGATCTGTCTCTTCATTTATACTCAAATTTTATGCGAAAAATCTACTTGCTAACTATTCAATACACTTCGGACATCTACCATAAATCTCAAACTTATGCCCTTCAATCTCATACTCTGACAAATTCACCGTCACCATATCCATCGGGCAGCTAGGGATCGGTTTCGTGCTACCACAAGTAGTGCAAATAAAATGATGGTGATGGTGGTCTATAGCGCATTGCATACGAAATAGACGTTCCCCATTTAATTCCGTTTCATCCAAAATACCAAGCTTCGAAAAAACCGCTAGATTACGGTAGATCGTATCAAAGCTAATGCCTGGATTATCCTGCTCCACCGCCACGCGAACATCCATAGCGGTTACATAGTTATCCGCTTCATCAAAAAACCGAAGCAAAATCTCTCTATTTTTCGTTCGCTTGTAATCATGTTTTAATAAAATTTCCCACGCTTCATCTAAAGTCATATCAACGCGCCCCTTTCCACGATCTTTATGACCGTATCTTTTTCCAAAAAAGCACTAATAACAAAATGATAACTGACGTGACAACAATTGTTCCACCTGGCGCGATATCCAAGTAAAAAGCAGAAATCAGTCCGATAATTACAGAGATTTCACCGAACACGACAGAATAAACTAACGCCCCTTTATAACTCTTTGCGAGTTGGATTGCCGCCGCTACAGGTAATGTCATTAACGACGATACGAGTAAGATCCCGACGATACGCATTGAAGCGCCAATGACTAACGCTGTAATAATCATAAATACCGCCTGAATCACTCGTTCATTCACACCAGACACTCTCGCATACTCTGGATCAAATGCCAATGAAAATAGTTCTTTGTACAGAAAGTAGAGGAATGCGATAACAATGATCGCAATACTAATGACAATATATAAATCTTGACGACTCACTGCAGAAACTGAGCCGAATAAATAACCGACCAAATCCGTACCGAAGCCTTTCGCTAACGAAATGAAAATCGCACCGAAGCCGATACCGGCAGAAAGTATAATCGGAATCGCCAGTTCTTCAAAACTTTTGTACACTCTGCGCAAACGTTCAATAAGCAACGAACCTACAACTGCTGCACCCATTCCTAAATAGACAGGATTTAGCGCAGCAAAAAATAACACTTGCTGACTTAAATACAAGCTACCCGCTATACCCGCTAATGCGACATGACTCAGCGCATCAGAAATCATCGCCATACGCCGGACCACGATAAACAACCCAAGCATCGGTGCAATAATACCGATAATCAGACCGGACAGCACCGCGTTTTGTAAAAATTCATAAGTAAAAATGGCTTCAATCATGTAATCGGCTCCGTTTCTTTTTGATGAAGCCGTCGAATAGGATGTCCGTACCAGCCGGACAATTCTGACTCAGTCATTTTATCATAATCTTCATGTGCGCCATGGAAATGAATTGTGCGATTCAAGCAAGCGATATGTGTCGCAAGTTGAGTCACAACATCAATTTCATGTGTAACTAATAAAATGGCAATTCCATATTCACGATTTAATTCACTAAGCATAGAATAAAAGGATTCAACATTTTGTCGGTCAATCCCGACTGTCGGCTCATCCATAATTAGCAAATCTGGCTGACCGACAAGAGCTCTCGCGATAAATACACGTTGTTGTTGGCCACCTGATAGATTGCCGATGCTCTCGTGTTGATAGTCCGCCATTTTAACGACATGTAGCGCATCTATTGCCTTCCGTTCATCTTCTTTGTTAAAACGCTTGAACAGCCCTTTTCTACTTGTCAAACCACTTTTTACCACTTCTAGCACAGTTGCAGGAAACTTCGTTGAAAACGCATTGGATTTTTGCGAAACATAGCCAATCCGCTGTTGCTGTTTAAATGAATCAATCGGGCCACCAAATAACTGGATGGTCCCTTCTGTCGGCTTTAGTAGCCCTAAAATAATTTTAAGTAATGTTGATTTCCCCGAACCATTCGGACCGATCAACGCCCAAAATTCTCCTTGCTTCACTTCTAAACTAACATCAGAAAGTGCAATGGAGTGATGATAGTTATGTGTTATATGTTTTAGCTTAATGATGGAATTGGTCATATACATATCCCTTCCTTTAATTCGGAACCATTCCGATTACTTTATGAATTATATCGGAATTTGCGGTGGGATACAACCAATTGAAAGGAATTGATGAGGATGGATTTATTACAATTGATTCAGCAGATTAAAATGTTATCGGATGATGAGGCAAAACGCTATGCAGCAGACAACGGTGTCGAGTTATCTGTTAGAGAAATCCAGCAATTACGACCGATGTTGGATGAGATTTCATTCTCATGGTTATTTACTGGAATTCCGCCAGCTTTTATTGAGCGGGTGGCACAAATAATCGGTTACGAGAAAACGATACTTTATTTGGAACAGTATCGACTACAATAGAAAAAAGCGTTGCCGTTAAGCAACGCTTGAAGATTAGTTCTGTAATTCCTGCAATAAAGCAGGCGTAAATTGTTTGTTTTTCAACATCTCGATTTCTATCGCATAGGGTGCTTTTTTATTCGTTTTGTCTGTTCCGATAAAAGGTGTTTCTAAAATTTTTGGAACGTCCTTGAATGTCGGATGGTGAACGATATAAGCGAGTGGTTCGAAACCGATGTGACCGAAGCCAATATTTTCATGACGGTCTTTTCCAGCGCCGCGTTCGTTTTTACTGTCGTTCACGTGAATAACAGAAATTCGATCGAGTCCAACGATTTGTTCGAACTCATCGAGTACACCAGCGAAGTCGTTGACGATGTCGTATCCTGCGTCGTGAACGTGACACGTGTCGAAGCACACAGATAGGCGCTCGTTATTTTTCACGCCATCAATGATCTTTGCGATTTCGTCGAAACTTCTACCGCATTCCGTACCTTTACCAGCCATCGTCTCCAGCGCAATACGAACGTTCGCGTCTTCAGCTAGGACTTCATTCAGCCCTTCGATGATTTTCGCAATTCCTACGTCTGCTCCAGCGCCTACGTGTGCACCTGGATGCAAGACGATCTGGTTTACTCCTAACGCTTCTGTGCGCTGAATTTCTTGCTGCAAGAAATCTACACCTAAACGAAACGTTTCCGGTTTTGTTGTGTTAGCGACATTGATGATGTAGGGAGCGTGGACAACGATATTGGATAGACCATTAGCTTTCATATGTTCCGTGCCAAGTTCTATATTCAATTCTTCAATCGGTTTACGTCTCGTGTTTTGTGGAGCTCCTGTATAAATCATAAACGTATTAGCTCCGTAGCTTAGCGCTTCTTCACTGGAGCCGAGCAGCATTTTTTTGCCGCTCATCGATACGTGGGACCCTAGAAGGATTTCATTTGGTGTCATGATCTCTTCTTCATTCTCCTTTGTCTCTTTTTGAATTTTTCTTGTTGTTCAGCCATCTTTTTCTTATAGCCCGGCTTTACTTTATCCGGTTTGCGAATTATGGAAGTAGCTTTTAAATCGATTTCATCTATTTCACGTACGCGTTTCTTACGCGCTTGGCGTTCTTTGACTTCAATCCATTCACCATTTTTGACATCTTCATGAACAAACGGGATACCAAGCTTTTCAATGCGGTTAATCGCATCTTCATCTTCTGGCTTATATAGCGTAATCGCTGTGCCTTGTAGTCCTGCACGCGCCGTCCGTCCTACACGGTGAATGAAAAATTCAAGATCTTCCGGTAATTCAAAGTTGATAACATGGCTGACACCTGGAATATCGATACCGCGTGCTGCTAAGTCTGTTGCCACAATATATTGATACTCAAGATCACGCACTTGCTTCATTGTCCGTGTACGTTCGCGTGGTGTTAAATCACCGTGGATTCTTCCTACTTTATGGCCATGTTCAGCTAAGTAGTCCGCTAATTGATTAGCATTTTGTTTCGTATTCATAAAGATAATCGCCAAATAGGGCTGAATTGCGTCCATAACGTGTAGCAATTTCTTATTTTTATCCATACTTCTAACAGGCACTAATGAATAATGCATATTTTCTGTTAATGGCTTTTTATCATCCATTTGGATATGGACAGGTGAATTCATATATTTTGCCAAGAACGGCTTGAGTTTTTCCGGAATCGTTGCAGAAAACACATACATATTCAGTTTATTTGGCATTCTTGAAGCGAATTTATCAATATCTTCAATGAATCCCATATCAAACGCAAGATCTGCCTCATCGATCACGAGCTGTGTGGCCGTGTGAATCGCCAATGCACCTGATTCCGACATATCTTGTATACGACCTGGTGTGCCGACAATGATATGTGGTGTACTTCGCAGGCGTTCTGCAGAGCGTTTTTTATCAGTACCTCCGATGAGGATAGCACTCTTGATGTCCGTACCGTCAATTAACTTCTTCAATTCATCATGCAGCTGAACAGCTAATTCACGCGTTGGCGCGGTAATGACCGTTTGTAATTCTTCTTGTTCTATATTAATTTTTTCAACAAGCGGGATTAAGAAACTGTGGGATTTCCCTGTTCCTGTATGCGCTTGTCCAATCGCACTTGTGTTTTTCATGATCAATGGAATGATCTCTTTTTGTATCGGTGTCGGTTCTTCAAACCCTAACTTTTGAATGGCTTCCCTCAAAAACGGTTTGAACTGGTAATCTGTAAATTTCGACATATCGTTCCTCCTCTAGCTTATACCTCATTGTAACATGATTTGGTGCCATCAGTTGCTTTTTTCGCATAGGATAGCATAGTTGTACAGAAAAATTCCGGAAAGGAGTTCATCATGAGATATCAATCTTTTTATCCATTTAGTAATCAGCAGCGGCCAATGACACCCGGGCCGCCTCCCCCGCGATTTCAGGGTGGCGGAACTCAACAACCGTTTCCTCGAGGGATGCAGGGTAATGCTGGCAGTTTTGGACCCCAAGGATCCCCTCAAGGTTCTATGCCTTCACAAGGAATGCCACAGTCACAAGCTGGACAATCGGGTGGTTCACGAGCAGATCAATATATGCAGACTGCCAATCGCTTTTTAAATACTGCCCAACAGTTTGCTCCTCTCGTGCAACAGGTTGCGCCAATGCTTCAAAACTTACCCGCTATGTGGAAATTATATAAAGGGTTTCAATCTATGCCAGATGCGCCTGCTCCACCGTCTGCTAGTCCTATAAATCCCGCAGCACCACGTGCACAAGCACCACCCATACCTAATGATCAGCCCGCTCCACCAAGAATTTATCAACCTCCCTTCTGAACTCTTTGAATCAACCGCCAATCTCCGCTATAATGAAAGAGAACTTACTAGAAGAGTGGAGTGGAAGAAATGAAGGTACTCAAGATTTCACCAAGAGGTTATTGTTATGGCGTGGTGGATGCGATGGTCATTGCTAGAAACGCTGCGCTTGATACATCCTTGCCTAGGCCCATTTATATATTAGGTATGATTGTCCACAATAAACACGTAACGGACGCATTCGAAGAAGATGGGATCATTACGTTGGATGGAGAAAATCGCCTAGATATTTTACGAAAAGTCGATAAAGGAACGGTCATCTATACAGCACACGGCGTATCACCCGAAGTACGTAAACTTGCAAAAGAAAAAGGATTAGTTGCGATTGATGCGACATGTCCAGATGTTTCGGTCACACACCATTTGATCGAAGAGAAAGTCGCAGAAGGCTATGACATTCTTTATATCGGTAAAAAACATCACCCAGAGCCTGAAGGAGCGATCGGTGTCGCACCTGATTCTGTTCATTTAATTGAAAGACTGGAAGATATCGAAAACTTACAAGTAGATAACGAAAAGCTGTTGGTAACGAATCAAACAACGATGAGCCAATGGGATGTCGCGCATTTGATGGAAGAATTAGAGCGCAAGTATCCGCACATTGAAGTGCATAAAGAAATTTGTCTAGCAACACAAGTCCGTCAAGAAGCGGTTGCACAACAAGCAGGAGAAGCAGATTTACTGCTAGTCGTTGGCGATCCAAAAAGTAATAACTCCAATCGTTTAACACAAGTATCTGTAGAAATTGCGAATACACCTTCTTACCGAATCTCAGACGTCTCAGAAATCGATCCTGCATGGTTGATGGATATTGAGACAGTAGCTGTTACAGCAGGTGCTTCGACGCCTACAGTGATCGTTAGAGAAGTTATTGCTTACTTGAGCGACTTCGATGCAGCGGATCCTTCTACGCATCAACCTGAACGTAAATTTAAGCTTGATAAGATTTTACCGAAGATCAAAAATCCTAGTCCTGTCGTTCGAATTGAACCGTAAGTTGAATTTACGAAAAAAACACCACCAAGAGCTATCTCTTGGTGGTGTTTTACTTATGGATAAAAGGTAGTATGCTCGGGGGGATCCCGTTCGACAGGGTTAGAAATCCCCTCAAATACATCAGCATGAAACGCACTGTAACACCATCTAACTACTTTCCAATGACTAGAGATAACTTAAGATAAAAACTGAAATGGTTCTGTAATGACTTTAGATTCGATGCACGTAATGTCTAGATTCTTTTCTTCACATAGCGCAGTGAGCTTCTTTGCCACACCCGCAATCATGATCTTTTCAATATTATGCCCTGGATCGACTACCGCAATGCCTAATGCTTGTGCGTCTTGAGCGACGTGGTAATATAAATCACCTGTGACAAGCACGTCCGCACCTTTCCGCTTAGCTGCTGCGATATATTTGTTGCCGTCGCCTCCAAGTACCGCCACTTTGCGGATCGGTGTTTCTGGATCACCGACGAAGCGTAATGCGGGAACGTCGAATGCCTGTTTCACCTGTTTAGCAAATTGCTTCAATGTGATTTCTTCAGCAATCCGGCCTACACGTCCGATTCCTTGCACATTTGTTTTTTGCTGCATCTTGAACAAATCAAATGCCGGCTCTTCATATGGATGTGAACTAAACATCGCCTTCGTGACTTTTGACTGAAGACTTTCCGGGAAGACGACTTCAATACGCTCTTCATCTACTCGTGTTGCTCCTCCGACTTCACCAATCGTCGGGTTCGCTCCGTCAACTGGCGTAAAACGTCCAACACCTTGCGAGCTAAAACTACATGCTACGTAATCACCGATGGCACCTGCTCCTGCTTCCGCCAAGCTCTTGCGAAGCTTGTCCGCGTCTGATTGTGGGCAAAAGACTGCAAGCTTCACCAAATGCTCAGAGTCAGTCACGTCAATTGGCTCTGTCTCAAGAACACCAAGTCGTTCCGCGAGCATATCATTAACGCCACCTTCTGTAATATCTAAATTCGTATGCGCCGCATAGACCGCGATATCATGTTTGATGCATTTCTCGATCATCTTTCCTTGCGGAGTATCTGTCCAAATCGTTTTCAACGGGCGGAATAATGGCGGGTGATGTGCAATCACGAGATTCGCACCTTGTTCAATCGCTTCATCAATCACTTGTTCATTGACATCGAGCGTGATAAGTACTTTTTCTACTGGTCGATTCAATTGACCGATATGCAAGCCGACAGGATCCCCTTCGAATGCTAGTCGTTTAGGTGACCACTTTTCAAAAATCTCGATTATCTGATGTCCATTCGCTTTTCTCATGTAGTTAACACCTTCCTAATTAATTCATACTGCTGTTCAATAACCGCTTTCTTCTGTTGTATCTCTTCTGTCTGCTCCGCTTGATCAAGAGCTGCCAGCACACGCATCCATTCCGCCATTTCCCTTTCCCATTTGGCATGAAAAACAGCTGAAGCTTTTTCTTTTAGAATAGGACCCACTAAAAGTTCAGTCGGCGTATAACTAGCTGTACCTCTCTCTAACACGAGCACTTCATAGATTTTTCCGTCCTCTTGTAGAATTTCTTCATCCACAAGATAAAAGTTGTTTGCGACAGCCCACTCCCGGATCGCTATGGCGTGAATATTCGGCTGTGCAATGATGCGCGTTACATTCGACAAAAGATCTTTCCCAGCTTCTAGAATGGACGTAATTAATGTGCCACCCATACCTGCAATTGTAACTGTTTCTACCTCATCTGTTGGTTGAATGGCTTGTAATCCATTAGCTAAGCGCACGTCTATCATGTTCGTAAAACCGTTAGCTTCCACATTACGCTTCGCTTGTTCATACGGACCTTTCACGACTTCTCCAGCAATCGCCTTTGAAATAATTCCTTTATTCATCAAATAACAAGGTAAATATGCATGATCGCTACCGATATCAGCGAGCACTGTATGTTGTGGAACGAAACTTGCGACCATCGCAAGACGTTCAGATAATTGGTTCGTGTTCATAAATTCCCGCCTTTCATTCCACTCTATTGTATAATTGGTAAGCATTTCGTGCAATGTAAAAGAGCTATTGAACCAAGGAGTTCCAAGGTTCAATAGCTCTATTTTGTAAGTAAGCATTCAGTCTAGTGATAAAATGTAATCTACCATTTCATCTATGTTCTCATCTGGAACAAGTCCAGCAGGCATAGCTGTTCCTGCAACGCCGTCTTTGATTGCGTCATGCAATACTTTCGGATCGCTTTTGCTGTTAAGAGCAGGCCCCATTCCGCCGGATAAGTTTTCACCGTGACAACTTATACACTTTTGCTGAGCGACAGCTTCTGCATCAAATTCGCCAGTGTTTGCATTTTCTTCTTGCGTAGTGCCTTCTTCTGGTCCAGCAATTTCTTCTTTTTGCTCTAAACCATAAAGTGATAAGAAGAAAATCAGTCCAATTCCGAGCGCGAAAATCAAGAAAAATGGTACAATAGGATTTTTATTCATTGGATTACCCTCCTTCACCAAAATCTATTCTGTAAAAGATACAGTATACATTTAACATTGTACTGTATCTATGCGGAAACTGAAAGTGTTATTGAAGGACTTTCTCCCTTTTGTGACAGTTTCGTCATAATTTTCGTTTTAGCAACCTATTTGTCTAGCAATGACCATTCGTTGAACTTCTGAAGTCCCTTCGCCAATCTCCAAAAGCTTGGCATCCCGTAGATAGCGCTCGACTTCATATTCTCGCATATAGCCATAGCCGCCATGGATTTGAATCGCTTCGTTTGAAACTTCCATCGCGATTTCTGAAGCGTACAATTTACACATTGATGCCTCTTTCGTGAACTTTCTTCCTTGATCCTTCAGCCATGCCGCTTTATAAACCATCGTTCGTGCGAGTTCAATTTTCATCGCCATATCTGCAAGCTTAAATTGCGTACTTTGGAATGAAGAAAGCGTCTGACCGAATTGCTTGCGTTCCTTCGAATAGCTTAACGCGCGCTCATACGCAGCTTGTGCGATACCGACTGCCATAGCCCCAATACCAATCCGTCCACCGTCTAGCGTCACGAGGAACTGCTGGAACCCTTTCCCACGCTCTCCAAGTACGTTCTCTTCAGGCACGACGACTTGATCAAATACTAATTCAGTTGTGTTCGATGCATGCAGGCCCATTTTTTCATAGTTGTCGATGATTGTGAAGCCTTCTGCATCTGTAGGTACTATAATTGCGCTAATTTCCTTCTTGCCTTCAGAACGGTCTGTGATTGCTGTAATCGCTAAGTGTTTTGCATAGCTGGCATTCGTTATAAAGACCTTTGAGCCGTTAATCGTATATTTACTATCCTTTAACACAGCCGTTGTTTCCGTCCCACCTGCATCTGATCCTGCATTTGGTTCTGTCAGGCCGAATGCACCAAATGACTCTCCCAAACAAATAGGCGTCAAAAAACGTTCTTTTTGTTGTTCTGTACCAAATAAATGTAACGGTGCACCACCTAATGAAATATGAGCGGAATACGTAATACCTGTCGATGCACAAGCTCGACTCAACTCTTCTGTGACAATCGCAAAACTAATCGTATCTGCGCCTGCACCACCGTATTTTTCGGGGAATGGTAAACCCATCATCCCCATCGCAGATAGCTTCTTGAAAATTGCTATAGGAAACTCACCTGTTCGATCACGGTCGATTGCACCAGGCGCCACTTCTTCATTCGCAAAATCTCTCATCAACTTTTTTACCATTAGCTGTTCTTGAGTTAAATCAAAGTTCATTTTGATCATCCTCTCTTTATGAAAACCCTTACATCTCATTATATAGAAAACGGACAGATATTAGCAATAAATTCATTGCCATCTGTCCATTTATTGGATACTTAAAGTGATAAAATCAGGAACGCGATAATTGTCAACAAGCCGAGTGAACCGGAAATCGTAAAATATAATAATTTCAGCACTCTTCCTGTAAATAGCCACAGACTACAGTTCAACATAAGTAGTCCGATTAATAATGTAGTATCCGCGTTAAAATAGACTGTCCAGATTTTCAACGACATCATCAATAATAAAAAAGCCAATGATATGTATAAAAATGGTGCGAAGCCATTTCTAATAAATGATTTTCTCGAAACAATCAGAAGAAAACTGAACGCTAATAAAGCAGCTGCGACTAACGTGACCATCGGATACTCTGTATACAAGAACATCGCAGCAGACGCTACACCCGCCAACAACAAACTAAAGAGTAAGATCATCAATTGTTTTGTCCGCAATTGCCTACGTTCTTTCTGTAGTGTGGAAGTTTTCTTTTCCGCGACTTCATCAGGGTCTTCCCCTTGCGCGTATAGCGTGATTAAGAAATCACAATAATGTTCAGGTAAAAGTTTATTCTGTTTCCAATAACGGATTTCAGAAATAATGATCTGTTTTTTTTCCTTAGTCATCCTTTCTCCCCCAATAGCTCGAATGGTTACTGTACCACTTGATGGATATAGAAAATGCATCGGCTAGTTTGAAGCCGATGCATCTATTACTCTAAAAAGTCTTTTAATCGTTTACTGCGTGAAGGATGGCGCAATTTCCGAAGGGCTTTCGCTTCAATCTGACGAATACGTTCACGTGTTACACCGAAGACTTTACCTACTTCTTCTAGCGTGCGCGTACGGCCATCATCTAAACCAAAACGAAGACGCAACACATTTTCTTCACGATCTGTCAATGTATCCAAAACATCTTCAAGTTGCTCTTTCAGCAACTCATACGCTGCATGGTCTGATGGAGATTGAGCTTCCGAGTCTTCAATGAAATCACCTAAATGTGAGTCATCTTCTTCTCCAATAGGCGTTTCCAATGATACCGGTTCTTGTGCAATCTTCAAGATTTCGCGAACTTTTTCTGGCGTTAAATCCATTTCTTCGCCAATTTCTTCAGGAGAAGGCTCTCGTCCTAAATCTTGCAGAAGTTGCCGCTGTACACGAATCAATTTATTGATCGTTTCAACCATGTGCACAGGAATACGGATTGTACGGGCTTGGTCTGCAATTGCACGAGTGATCGCTTGACGAATCCACCACGTCGCATACGTACTGAATTTAAAGCCTTTTGTATGGTCAAACTTCTCAACCGCTTTAATCAGTCCCATATTTCCTTCTTGTATCAAATCAAGGAATAGCATGCCACGACCGACATAACGCTTCGCAATACTAACGACTAAACGAAGGTTGGCTTCGGCTAATTTCTTCTTGGCATTTTCACCACGAATAATAGCTGCATCTATTTTAGGGGTCATTTTCCCTGTTTCTTCTAACTCTGCTTCTGCTTCGATACCGTCTTGGATTCGAATAGCTAAGTCGACTTCTTCTTTACCTGTTAGTAAGTCTACACGCCCGATTTCTTTCAAATACATGCGAACAGGGTCGTTGATTCTAACACCTGGTGGTACACTTAAATCATTTAAATCGAATTGTTCTTCCTTCTCGCTCTTAGGATCAGCCTCATCTTTTCTATCCATTTCAATTTCTTGCGCTTCTATTTGATCAAGGAACTCTTCAAACTGATCCGGTTCCATTTCGAAAGATGCCAACTTTTCGGTTACATCCTCTAATGATAATTCACCTGTTTTTTTACCAGCCTCAATAATAGCCGCTTTTGCTTCTTCTAGAGTCATTTCAACTCCGCTCGCTTGTTCTTCTTTTGTCATAGTGACTATACCTCCTTACAGAACCTTTAACGATCTCAAAAGTTGGATGACTTCTGAGCCCAACTCCATTGCCTTTGATAAGTCGTTCCTTTTTTCTGCTTCTTTTGATTCGTGCTGTTTTTGTTCGATTAAACGTTTTAGTTGATTACGCTTCAAGTGACGGATACAATCTTCTACTTCTTGCGCTGTATGTTCTTCTGATATATCTGCTCTAATCGCTCCCATGACCACATTCTGCAACTGGCGATCTTCAAGCGTTTCAACAAATCGCTGATAGTTTGGCAGGTCATATTGTTCATAAAACGCGGCTAGCTTAAAAAATATTTTCATAATATCTTCTCTAACAAATAACTCTTGAAGTTCTAGGCGTTTTTCTTCAAACAAGTCTGCATCCATTAACAAACGTGCAAGTAGGAGCTGTTCGGCGCGATCTGTTTCTGTTTTGTTTACAGTTGCTCTTGTGATGTGTACAGATCGACTTTCCTCAA
>NZ_JAPMIW010000007.1:86623-118224 GCF_033088395.1 Sporosarcina sp. GW1-11
GTCTTTTTCGCGATCGCCTTGGTAAACTCCTGCCCAAGCGACTCTTTTGAAGCGTGTGTTTCACTGTGGAGTTGTTGTATAAGTAAATCTTTCTCAATAGGTGAACAACGGTGTGCGAGCTCACTAAATACTTCATGAACGTATTGCTTAATATCATGATCAATCGTTAAATTCTTATCTCTTCTATAATAAGCTGCAACAAAAGAGTTATATGAAAGCGGCTGATCAAGAATCTTCTCTATAAACGCTTCGGCTCCGTGCTCTGTAATATAATCGTCAGGATCCATTCGATCGGGTAAAGTGGCTATGAGTACATCCATTCCACTATCCATCAAGCTATCGGCAAATCGTTTGGCAGCCCCCCAGCCAGCAGAATCACCGTCACAGCAAATGACGACTTTTTTTGCCATTCGTTTTAGCTTCACAATATGATGTCCGGATAACGCGGTACCCATGACAGCTACCGTGTTCCCTATACCCCCTCGATCTGCGGCAATCGTATCCATGAAACCTTCGAATAATACTACTTTACCCGTTTTCCGAACATTAAGACGTGCACGATGAAAATTAAACAAAACTTTGCTCTTTTCAAAGATGGGTGTTTCAGGACTGTTGATATATTTGGCGTCAGAAGTCGAATCCTCCAGTCTTCTTCCGGAGAACGCAATCGTGACACCATTATCATCTTGAATAGGAAACATAATTCTACCCCTGAAACGGTCGAAATAACCCGATCCATCTTCTTTTTGAAAGCAAAGTCCTGCGGTTTCCATTTCTTTCAGATCAAAACCTTGTCTTTTGAGTAGTGCTGCTAGTGCATCTGATTGAACAGGAGACCATCCTATCTCATATTGTTCGATTTGATCACGCGTAAATCCTCTTTTTTCTAGGTATTCTAATGCTTTTTCGCCTTCTATGGTGTTTAAGAGCAAATGGCTATAAAAATTGGCGGCCAACGTATAGGCTTTCAGCATTTGCTGATTGGATGAAGTCTTCGTCGTTGGTTCACTTTGCGAAGCCTCTAATTCCATTCCCATCCTGCCACCGAGTTGAATGATGGCGTCAACAAACGTACGGTTTTCCATATCCATCATAAAGGTAATGGCATTGCCGCTTGCTCCACAACCAAAGCAATGAAATAATTGCTTGTCTTCAGAGACAGAGAAAGAAGGACTACTCTCTTCATGGAACGGACAAAGTCCAAACCAGTTCTTACCTCTTTTAGCTAGTTGAACATATTCACTGATTAAATCGACAATGTCGGTTCCTGTACGGATTTCTTCAATTGTCTCGTCAGATATTCTTGTCATTCTATCACCATTTCTACTCTATATACCTACATTCGATGCTTTTCCCAAAAAACCTTCTTTATCGACAGGATTCGCTGTGTTTTTTCGCGGTTAGTATGAACAATGTGTTACAAAGAAATGAGAAGACTAGCTGAAAACAGGAACACTTCCAAAGAAAGACGCGCAGAAAAAAGAAGACCCAACTATCATGTTCAGTTGGCCTTCCTTGCTGTAAGTGTTTTGAGAATCATATTAGCGGTTTCTTCCACTGCGCGATTCGTCACATCGATGACATCGCAACCGATTCTAGTTGTCATGTCCTTGCAATAGTCTATCTCTTGTTGAATACGTGCTATTTTCGCATAGTTCGCATCATCTTTCAAGCCTAACGTCTCCAAACGTGCTTTCCGTATCGAATGCAATTGCTCGACGGAACTATATAATCCAAAACATCGACTCGGATCAATAGAAAATAATTCTGCTGGAGGTTCCACCTCTGGTACAAGCGGAACATTCGCAACTTTATATCCTTTATTCGCTAGAAATTGTGACAATGGGGTTTTAGAAGTTCTAGAGATGCCAATCAATACAATATCCGCTTCAAGAACTCCTTTGGGATCCCTTCCATCATCATAGCGCACCGCAAATTCGATGGCCTCAATCTTTTTGAAATATTCATCATCCAACTTACGTACGAGACCCGGCTCTTCAAAAGGTGATTGCTCTAACTGGTTTCCAATCTTCTCCATTAATGGACCAAGCAAATCAACGCACTCCACTGCCAATTCTTCGCAAAGTATATGCAATTGTTCTCTCATATTACTTTTGACCAATGTAAAAACAATTAGCGCTTTCTGTTGCTTTGCCAAGAACACAATTTCTTCTAACTGCGAAACTTCTTCAATATAAGAAAATCTTTTTATAGAAACCGTTTCCAAATCATGTCGAAATTGACTCGCGGCAGCCTTCGTTACGAGGCCCGCAGTTTCTCCAACAGAATCTGAGACGATAAATAATGTAAATCTCGCCATACAGTCACCCCTCATAAATCGTGATCTTCCGCCAATGAAAGAAATGCGGCTGTAATATTTGTTTTAGTAATCCGGCCAATCACTTCAAGCCCACCTTTTTTCTCATGGACAATCGGCAATGAATCGACTTGGCTTTCCATCATCTTCTTGGCTACAGAAATAAGTGTATCCTGCTTCTTACAATACATAATGTTCGGCATTCTGGTCATAATAACATGCACAGGAATTTTATCTAATTCCGTGCTTCCGATGCTTGTTCGCAATAAATCCTTACGCGATAGGACGCCAGTTAAAAAGGATTGCTGGTCTACAACGAATAACGTTCCTACATCTTCCAAAAACAGCTGGCAGATTGCATCATAGACTGAAAGGTTTTCCGTAATCACGACAGGTCTTGATTGAAAATCAGCCGCTGTCATATCTACCATACCGTCTGCAACCGATTGGATAGGTTTTTTGCCAGAATAGAAATAACCTACACGCGGACGCGCATCTAAAAAGCCCGCCATCGTTAGAATCGCCAAATCCGGGCGAATCGTCGCGCGCGCCAAACGTAAACGCACTGCAATTTGTTCTCCCGTAATGGGTCCATTTTCTTTGACGATATCAAGGATTTCATTCTGACGTGTATTTAATTCCAAACATGTCACCGCCTTCAGACTTCAAAGTAGTATTTACTGTCTAATTATATATCAAGATGCTCGCTATTGCGAAGAAAGGAGAAGCATGCTAAACTAATTTTGAATGAAGTAAACGAAGAATGGTTAATAAGTAGTGTAAAACGAAGCGAACAGGGATAGTGAAAGCCTGTACTACACGAAAACGGCGGCCGGGAGTTGAAACATTCGTTATGAAAGTGGGTTGAAAAACCAATCGGGGTGGAACCGCGGGTCATCATGCACTCGTCCCCGGACATGATTATGTCCGGAGACGAGTGCTTATTTTAATTGGAGGCGTTTAGAATGTTATCTATGGAACAAGTAGTAAATCTTTCAAAACAACGAGGTTTTGTATTCCCAGGGTCTGATATTTATGGTGGATTGGCCAACACATGGGATTACGGTCCATTAGGTGTCGAGCTTAAAAATAACATCAAGCGTGCTTGGTGGCAGAAATTCATTCAAGAATCACCTTATAACGTAGGACTCGATTCTGCTATTTTAATGAACCCGAAAGTATGGGAAGCATCTGGTCATATCGGTAACTTCAATGACCCAATGATCGACTGTAAAAAATGTAAGACACGTCATCGTGCTGATAAACTAATCGAAGAAGCATTAGATGCAAAAGGAATTGAATTGGTCGTTGACGGCCTACCATTTGAAAAAATGTTCGAATTAATCCAGGAGCACAACATTGTTTGTCCGACATGTGATGCAATGGATTACACAGAAATCCGTCAGTTCAACTTGATGTTCAAAACGAGCCAAGGTGTAACGGATTCATCCGCTAACCAAATCTTCCTTCGTCCAGAAACGGCACAAGGGATCTTCGTGAACTTTAAAAACGTTCAACGTTCTATGAGAAGAAAAGTTCCATTTGGTATTGCACAAGTAGGAAAAAGCTTCCGGAACGAAATCACACCGGGTAACTTTACGTTCCGTACACGTGAATTTGAACAAATGGAACTTGAATTTTTCTGTAAACCAGGTGAAGATGAGAAATGGTACGAGTATTGGCGCGATCAGTCCAAGAACCTATTATTGAATCTTGGATTGAAAGAAGATAATATCCGCCTTCGTGAGCACAATGAAGACGAGCTATCTCACTACTCTAAAGGTACTGTTGATATCGAATATAAATTCCCATTTGGTTGGGGCGAGCTTTGGGGTATCGCTAACCGTACGGACTTCGATTTGACGCGTCATATGGAATATTCAGGCGAAGACTTCCATTATCAAGACCCTGTCACGAATGAAAAGTATGTACCGTACTGTATCGAACCTTCAGTAGGTGCAGACCGCGTAACATTGGCATTCCTTTGCGACGCATTTGATACGGAAGAGTTGGAAGATGGAGATACACGTACCGTATTACGTTTCCATCCTGCACTTGCACCGATTAAAGCAGCAGTTTTGCCATTGTCTAAGAAATTAGCTGATGATGCAACAAAAGTATACGCAGAATTAGCGAAGCATTTCCCAGTACAGTATGATGATTCCCAATCCATTGGTCGTCGTTACCGTCGTCAAGATGAAATCGGAACACCATTCTGTATCACATTCGACTTTGATTCATTGGAAGATCAGCAAGTGACAGTTCGTCACCGTGATTCTATGGAACAAGAGCGTATGCCGATTGCTGACGTAACTGCTTATATCCAAAAACACCTACAGTTCTAATATGAAAACCCCGGAAGTGAAGTTAGCCTTCTTCTTCCGGGGTTTCTTTTCGTTTCTGTAATTCTGGCGTACGTTCTAGTTGTTCAATAAACTTTCGTGATTTTAAGTAAATCCCAGTTTGCTCCTGATAAATCGTCGACACGATCTTTTGCATAAACGTTTTCGTAGTTTTCTTCAACGTCAACTTGCCGATTTGGTCTAACGGAACATTATAAAACATCCGAATCAATTTAATTTGTGTAGGCGATAGACGAATGATGTACGGATCAATTGAGAAACAACGATGACAGAGGAAACCGATTTGCTGGAAGGAAAATGAAAATTCGCCTTCCGTTGCGCCGCAGTTTGCACATTCATGAAGGATTGGATGAATACCAGCGACCGGCAACATTTTCCATTGAACAAACAGCGAAATTGCTTCTGCATCATATTCTTCTTCCATCGCACGGAATGATTCATCAAGCAATCTGAAGATCCCTACATTTGGCTTGTCCGACTCTGTTAACCGATCGATCAATTCAACGACTAAACCGGCATAAGCTGTCGTTTCGAGGTCAGAACGGATGTGGCGAACACTGCTTATTAGCTCCCCTTGCTCAAGTGACCCCATCCCTCTACTCGCTCGCACGAGGAAAAATCCATGTGTGAACGTTTGAGTAATGGCTGCCAGTCGGCTTGCAGGCTTTTTCGCACCCCTAGCCATCGCCGTGATTTTTCCAGCTTCTTTTGAATAGATTGTGACGATTTTATTTGATTCTCCGTACGGTATGCTTTTAATGATAAACCCTTCAATCTTGTTTAACAAAGCACTCTTCCCTTCACCATGGATAGATGAAGATGTTAATAATCTTCCTCATTGAATCCAAATTCTTTTAAGCGACTTGGACGGTTACGCCAGTCTTTCTGAACTTTGACCCATAATTCTAGATAAACTTTATGGCCAAGTAACATTTCGATATCTTTTCTTGCTTTTACGCCGACTTCCTTCAGCAATTTACCACCTTTACCGATAACGATTCCTTTTTGTGAATCACGCTCTACGATAATCGTTGCACGAATATGTGTTTTATCGGTGGCAGGATCTTGCTCAATACTTTCAATAGTGACCGCAATGGAGTGCGGAATTTCTTCACGCGTCGTGTGCAAGACTTTTTCACGAATCATTTCAGAAATGATGAAGCGTTCTGGATGATCCGTTACTTGCTCCGCGTCGTAAAACTGTGGACCTTCTTCTAAGTAGCTTTCTAATGTTTCCACGAGGCGTTCGATATTATTACCGTTCAATGCCGAAATTGGAACTACTTCAGCGAATTTCATTTCATTTGAATACGAAGTGATAATCTCGAATAATTCATCGGGATGAACTAAGTCAATTTTATTGATGACGAGGAATACCGGTGTTTCAGATTTTTCTAGCCATTCCATAATAAAACGATCGCCTGTACCGATTTTTTCATCTGCATTGACCATGAACATAATAACGTCAACTTCACTCAACGTACTACGAGTAACTTTTAACATGAAATCACCGAGACGATGCTTCGGTTTGTGGACACCTGGTGTATCGATGAAAATCATTTGAGACGTTTCACTTGTGACAATTCCTTGCACTTTGTTTCGTGTCGTTTGTGGCTTGTCGCTCATGATTGCAATTTTTTGACCAACCATACGATTGATGAACGTTGATTTCCCTACGTTCGGACGTCCGATGATTGAAATAAAGCCTGATTTAAAAGGTTTATCTTTCTTCTGCATAGTCTAAATCCTCCTTGGAAAAAGCACCTGGTAATAATTTTTCAACAGTCGTCTCTTGTACGTCACCTTTAAGGTTTGTTAAATAAACGGGCATCGTTGGCGCACAAAACTCAACAATGACTTGACGGCAAGCCCCGCATGGTGCAATTGGCCCGTCCGTGTCACCAATAACCGTAAGCGATTTAAAAGTTTTCACACCTTCAGAAACTGCCTTAAAAATCGCTGTCCGCTCTGCACAGTTTGATAGTCCATAGGAAGAATTCTCAATATTACATCCATGATAGATTGTACCATCTTCCGCTTCTAACGCTGCCCCCACTGGGAACTTGGAGTATGGAACATAGGCATTCTGCATGGCGATTTTTGCTTCATTCAATAGTTGTTCATTCGTCATCTAGTTCAACTCCAATTTATAACATCTATTACCCAAACCATTTTGGCAAGAAAATCACGCAACCAATAACGGCACTGGCTATTGCGAAAATTAACACTGAGCCAGCTGCGATATCTTTTGCTTTTTTCGCTAGCGGATGGAAGTCAAGCGTCACTAAATCCACCACATATTCAACCGCCGTATTCATTAATTCAAGGGCCATCACCCCGCCCATCAAAAGAATAATGATACACCATTCCGAAACGGAAAGACCTGTCAGTATGCCGGCAACAATTACGATGATTGCGGAAATCGCATGTGATTTCATATTTCGTCCATTAGCAAAGCCGTCTGCAATACCCGTCCACGCATAGACGAACGATTTGAAAAAAATTTTCATCAGATCACCGCCGTTCCAAACCATATGAAGTTAGAATTTCTGTTTGTCTTCCAAACATTTCCTTTTCTTGTTCCTCGTCCAAATGATCGTATCCAAGTAGATGAAGGAAACCATGTAGAGCCAAAAATCCAAGTTCCCGCTCGAATGTATGATTATACTCTGTTGCTTGGCGCTTTGCTGTGTCAATCGAGATAATAATATCGCCGAGAACGACTGGCATATCACGTTCTTGAACAATAGCTACTTCTCCTTCAGATAACTCCTCTAGTGCAAAGGAAATCACATCTGTCGGCTGATCTTTACCTCTATATTCCGCATTCACTTCTTGGATTGCCGCATCATCCATAAACGTAATGGATAATTCATAAAGCCCTTCCAACTCTTCCATTTTCGCCGCATGGTTCAATAGATTCGTTATCAAAGTTTCTGAACTTTGATCAACTGCTTCTGTTTCATCTTCAAAATAAAAGTCTATCATCACGCTCGCACTCCTTTTTAATCGGGATATTCAATTCGATTATGGAAAATCCCATTTAATGTTTCGCAAATAACTTTTTTCACCCGCTTAATCTCTTTCATCGATAGATCACATTCATCAAACTGATCATCTTCCACTTTCATGCGAACAATGGATTCAACGAGTGTAGCAATTTTTTCAGGTGTCGGATCTTTCATGGAACGTACAGCCGCTTCCACGCTGTCCGCAATCATAATGACCGCAATTTCTTTCGTTTGCGGCTTCGGACCAGGATACCTAAATTGTTGCTGTTGTACTTCGGGATCTTGTTCTTTAGCTTTGACATAGAAGAACTTCAAAATACTCGTTCCGTGATGCTGTCTCGCGATGTCGATTAGTTCAGCGGGCATATGATGCTCCTCTAAAATTTTTGCACCATCTTCTGCGTGTGCAATTATAATATCACGACTCTTTTCCGGTGTCAGTGTATCATGTAAACTCCGGTTACCATGCTGATTTTCAATGAAGAAACCTGGATGAATCGTTTTGCCAATATCATGATAATAACTACCTACACGGGCAAGTAGTCCATTGGCACCGATCGACTCACATGCAACGTCCGCCAAATTCGCAACCATAATACTATGGTGATATGTACCGGGTGTCTCAACTAATATTTTCTTTAACAGCGGATGATTTGGATTCGACAATTCAACGAGTCGCATATTCGAAAGCAATTGAAAGCTAGACTCGAAAAAAGGTAGAAGTCCCATCGTCAACGCACCCGACAACACACCTGACGCAATAGCTGCCAGAGCGTAAAAGGTCAGTTCAGTCATCGTATAACTCGTCTGTGTCATAAGCAAATAGAATATGATAAACATAATATTCGAAAACGCAACACCCAAGCTCGTCTGTAATATCGTCGAACGTCGACCATGCTCATGCAGTAAGTATATACTGACAATCCCGCCAAATAAGATATACAGCGCGACTTCCATCTGCATGATTGTTGCCAAACCTTCTTGCAACATGATCCCCGCAGTTGCTGCCGTGATGATTGTAGCTAGCACAGCTGCCCGTTCATTGATCAATAATTTAACGAGCATTGGAACGAGTGCTGTTGGAAATAAAAACGCAATGAGCACATCGAATTCATCATCGATATAGCTAACGATTTTCATGAGGATCACAGCCATAAATAAGATGACATAAAAAATGATCAATGCTTTCTTTTTAAATGGGTCCGACTTTTTTGAATTCATGAAGTGAGTTGTAATTAAACTAGAGATAAACAAGACAAATAGTACAATGCCAAGTGTTGGTTTAATGGACGATTGATTCGTTAAAACGCCAGAAATCTTCAATTGCTGATAAATGTCACGATCAATCAGCTGACCTTCTCTGACCAGGACTTGCCCTTGCAAAATACGAATCGGTTCAACAGATGCACGTGCATCCTTTTTGTTTTTCACAGTGAGCTGTTTGTCCACCACTTCCGTCTCTACAATTGCTGTGCGACCAATCGTCAATGCTACGTCCAGTAAATCATTCGGCAGTGTATTCGTTTGGCGGATTCTGCGCTCGACTTCATAACGATGCATCGAAAGCTGATCTTGTTTGAATGGCTTGGCTAATTCTCCGCCAACCGCAAGCAATAATAGCTCATGCAGATTATCCAAATCTTTCTGCTCGGCTGCTAGAAGTTGTTTCAATTGAGCATCTGACAATACGTAAAAAGAATCCTCTTTCTCCATCCCTTTTAGTTTCGTTCGTAATTTCGTCAATTTCTCATTTACTGTGATGGTTTGATCTTTTTTCGTTTCGACATTCACATCACTAACCGCTGTGAAAATCGAGCTAATGATCGCTTGTCTGTTTTTCATTATATCTTCCGAGTAACGATAGGCTGTCGGAACCGCTTGCTCTGCTCGGATGCGTTCGAGTTCCGTCTTATCAGCGTCTTCTATCGTCTTTGGTGAGCGAATGGTTTTTGGTGAAATTTCATACACAGAGATTTCATATGTTTCATTTTGATTGCTTCCATACATTAGGAAGAACAACAGAACACTAGACACTGCGACGACAAGGAGTAAAACAACTATAAATTTCACGTCTCGCAGTTGTGAACACAATCTTTTTAAAGCTGCCATGAACATGCCTCCCTCCTCTGCCAGCCACCTACTATGTATTTTTTTAGTTCATGAAAAAAGCAGTCATTAGTGCGATGACTGCTCTTTTTCGTATGCATCAATGATTTTCGCGACGATTGGATGTCGTACGACGTCACCTTGCTCTAGATAATTAAACTGAATATCTTGTACGTTTTTCAATATATGCTCTGCCACAATCAATCCTGATTCTATGCCACGCGGTAAGTCGATTTGCGTTTTGTCACCTGTGATGACCATTTTGGAGCCGAATCCTAATCGCGTTAAAAACATTTTCATTTGAGCTTTTGTTGTGTTTTGTGCTTCATCCAAAATGACAAATGCATCATCTAATGTACGGCCCCGCATATACGCTAGCGGTGCGATTTCGATGACACCACGTTCCATTAGGCGGTCAGTATGTTCTGATCCAAGTATATCATGAAGCGCATCATAAAGCGGACGTAAATAAGGATCGACTTTCTCTTTTAAGTCACCAGGAAGGAAACCTAAACTCTCCCCTGCTTCTACAGCAGGACGAGTTAAGACAATTCGCTTAACAGAGCCGGATTTCATCGCTTGCACAGCCATAACAACTGCGAGATACGTTTTTCCTGTTCCGGCAGGTCCAATACAGAAAACAAGATCTCTTGAACGTATCGCCTGCACGTACTCGCGCTGTCCGATTGTCTTGGCACGAATAACTTTGCCTTTTGTGTTGCGTGCAATTTCTTCATCATACAATGTGGCAAAATATTCGATGGTGCTGTTTTTCGCCATTTCAATTGCTGTGGCAACATCCCGCAAATTAATGTTTATACCTTTGCGGATGACTTTTAGTAATTGTTCTAGTAACGCTTTTGCTGCTTCAGCCTGTTCTTCTTCTCCAGTAATTGAAACGTTCTCGCCTCTCGTACGGATCGAGACACTCAATTCTTCTTCGATCAAATTCATGTTTTGATCGGAAATACCAAGAAGCATAACCGCTTCGTTTGGTTCTTCAATATGCAGTTGAATGGTTTGTTCGCTCAATATATTCAGTCTCCTTGAGTTATCGGTCGTTTTTCAGCAATGTTCTCATTAATTAAAAATAGTATAGTCCCCTTCACTTTATCATTAGTGAACGATACATGTAAAACATTTTCTTCTTTAATTATGCGCTTATTCGCCTTCTTTGACAATAGATCATACTTTAATAGCGGTAGAATGACTGTCTCTTCCATCCCTTTCTCGAGTCGTACCGTATGCATCGGATCTACACGCGTTTTATTGAAAAGAATGGGATTCCTTAAACGCATAGTTCCTGCTGCGTTTTTGAGCCACGGTGTTCGCCAATCGATGTGCACTTCTTCTTCCCCTTGAATGAAATACGTGACCGTCCGCGGTAATTCAAAATGGTATTCTAACCAGTAATCCGCGAATACTTCTCCATCTGCTCCAACTACTGTTGTCTTCTCACCTTGTTCCAGAATTCCCGTTGCGAGCATATCTCCTTTCTTGACGGTCTGATGAATTATGCTAGCACGTTCACCTCTCGTTAAAGCGAAGTGAGTAATGACACCACCTGTTTTAGCGACTAGATGGGAGGGCGTTTTCTTCACCTCTTCTTTGGTTTCAGCAGACAGTGGAGCGAGCATAGGGGAAACGATAAAAGAAGTACCTGTCTGCGTAAAACGGATCCAGGACAAAGATGATTCATCTTGCATCAGCAGTCTACGAATTTCATCTTCTTCAGGCAACCTAGATAAGAGGGCTGGAACTTTAATATCCGCTTTTTTTAGTTTCATTTCAATCCGCTCCGCTACTTCAGGCACATCACTTTCAACTTTAATGTCCCACAGAAACAGCGATGCACTAAGAGGAATGATGCAACCAATAATAAATAACCAAGAAGAAAACAAACGATACTCTACCGAATCACTGCCTACACGCGAAATCTTCACTTGTACTCGATACTTCCTTCTAAATCGTCGAATCTTTTCTATACCCTTGCGATCCGTTTCGAAATATACCGATGTCCCCGCCACATAGACATGCTGAATTTTGACTTGTTCTGCCTGCAACTTCCCAAGAAATGCGGATGCCCTACCTACATTGGTCAATTGAACTTCAAAGCGCTTATGACTCATACAAACGTTCCTCAGCGGGTTTATGTCGTATCGTCACTTCTGTAAGTTCTGTAATCGATATGTGGGCATGTTGTTCAGTCAGTTCAAGGACTAATACGTCTTCACCTTTGATGCTTAGGGCATAGTCATCTGTTTGAAAAGTTATGGATTGTTCAGTTAAGGCCGTTATTTGATAATAGCCCGTTATCCGTAATGAATTGAATTCATCTAATATAATAGATGGATGAAGTGCGAATAATTTTTTCACGAAAAAACCCCCTAACTCATCCTATGATGAGTTTGGGGGTTGCATGATTACCGTTTAGCTTTTGGTGGACCTAAAATTTCGGAATAGACAATTCCTTGCAAAACTTGTTTTGAAGTTTTTGGAATCAAGTCTTCTTGCAGAATCCGTGAATCGTCCACTACTACAGTTGACCTCTCCGAATGGAGTCTACCTCTGCTTGGTTGACGCTCGGAACGTTCCGCACGCGCTGGAGAAGCTGGTTTAGCCGGTCGTTGTTGCTGTGGTTTAGGCTGCGACGGATAAAATACTTCCGTTTGCGGTGCTTGTTGTTTAGGTTCTTCTATTTCTGTCTGCAAGTCCTTGAACTCTTTCTGAATATCTTCGAACAAATCTCTTGAAAGATCTTTTAGTGAACGAGGTTTATTCGTACGTTCTGGTTCTACTTTTTTCGTTTGTGTATGAATCGGTCGTTGCTCGCTCATCGGCTTCTGCTCTTCGGGATTTTTCTTCTTTTTACCGAATAGCGAACTGAGTGCCAGCATGACGATCAATATAATGAGTTGTTCCATTATGCATCCCCTTCCCGGGAATTCATCGTGTAATTAGTCTTTCTTACCTTCTTTAGATTGTTGCTCTCCGCCTACCTTACTGATGGAGTCACGCATACTTGTGTCAGCTTGAATATTTTTGTAGTTCATGTAATCCATAATTCCGATATTTCCTGAACGCAATGCTTCTGCCATAGCCAAAGGCACTTCAGCTTCTGCACCGACAACTTTCGAGCGCATCTCCTGTGTTTTTGCCTTCATCTCTTGCTCGCTTGCAACAGCCATCGCACGACGTTCTTCTGCTTTTGCTTGTGCAATATTTTTATCTGCCATCGCTTGCTCTGTCTGAAGTTCGGCACCGATGTTTTTACCGATATCAACGTCCGCGATATCAATAGATAGAATTTCAAATGCTGTACCGGAATCTAGACCTTTTTTAAGAACAGTCTGAGAAATCATATCCGGATTTTCAAGTACTTTCGCGTGGCTGACGGAAGAACCGATTGTACTTACGATCCCTTCACCAACACGGGCAACTACAGTTTCCTCACCCGCACCACCAACGAGGCGATCGATATTTGCACGTACTGTAATACGCGCTTTCGCCTTTACTTCGATACCGTTCATCGCAACACCCGCGATAAATGGTGTTTCAATAACTTTCGGGTTAACGGACATTTGAACTGCTTCAAGTACGTCACGCCCCGCCAAGTCAATTGCTTGTGCTCTTTCAAATGTCAAAGCAATGTTCGCACGTTGCGCAGCAATTAAAGCGTTGACAACACGGTCTACGTTACCTCCAGCCAAGTAATGGCTTTCTAATTGGTTAATCGATACTGTCAAGCCCGCTTTATGTGCTTTAATCAGTGGATTAACGACTCTACTCGGAATAACCCGACGCAAGCGCATCCCGATTAGTGTGAAGATACTTACTCGTACGCCTGCTGCAATGGCAGAAATCCATAGCGTTACAGGGACAAACGTGAAGAATACTGCCAGTACGATAATAATGAAAAAGACTGCTACTACCAGTCCAATCGTTCCAAGTCCGGTCATCATAAATTTGTTTCCTCCTCTTTCTTCTTTTCTCTAACTACGATTCTGAAACCTTCAACCGCAACAATCACTACTTCTTTACCGCTTTCAATATAACTACCTTCTGATACAACATCAATACGTTCGCCGTCTAATTCAGCTACGCCCGATGGGTAGAGTGGAGTTAACGTAGTCGCGACTCTATGCAATAGTTCCGTACGGTTTTCATTGGATACATAACCGTCTTCCGTATCGATCGTATCCATTAGGATGATTTTATTCAACAGATGAAGTCTTTTTCCGAAGAATTTCATAATAACCACCATTCCTATACTCGCTACGGCTATCGCAATCAGAACTGAAATTGCCATAAATGCCAAGTTTGTACCCGCTAGTAATATACTTCCTACGATAGCGAGAACCCCGAAGATTCCTGCTATCCCACCTGCAATGAAGAATTCGGCAATGAGAAGTCCTATACCTAAAAGGAATAAGATCAAGGTCTCATATCCCGCTAATCCTGCCACTGTATGCCCATAAAAGAATAAAAACAAGGCAGTGAGTCCCATGGTGCCTGGTATACCGAAGCCTGGTGAATACAATTCTACAATCAATCCAAGACTGGCCACTGACAGTAAAATCGGTACGACAATCGGATTCGTAATGAAACGAGCCGCTTTTTCCGTGAATGTTTCCGTTGTGGAAATGACTGTAGCATCAGCTAAGTCTAGTTTTTGTAGCAACTCATCAAACGTCGCGACAGTCCCCTCACTATAACCTACTTTCTCGGCTTCATCAGCAGTGAGCGTCAATAACTCACCTTTTTGTGCACGAAATTCTGGCATGTCGATTGTTGGATCAGCCATTGCAAGCGCATATTTCGGGTCACGTGGTTTATGCAATGCAGCATTTTTCATTTGTGCCAGCCAATAACTGTTCGCTTTTGTTTCTGCTGCATTCCCAGAACCATCGATAACTTGTGCTGCTCCGATAGAGCCGTTCGGCGTCATGTAGATTTGATCTGCGTAGAGCGCTAAGAACGCGCCTGCCGAAAGTGCCCGGTCGTTGATAAAGGCGACGATTTCTGCGTCTGTCGATTTCATCAGTTTTGCGATTTGATCGGCTGCGTCTACAAAGCCTCCTGGGGTGTCTATATCTAACACAATCGTTTCTGCTCCTGCAGCCTTAGCTTCTTTAAAAGAGCGTTGCAAAAAGGCATGTAGGCCCTTCTCCACTTCTTGATGGAGTGGTACTCGATATACTTTCGTTTCAGCTGCGTCTGAATGTATAAAAGGCAATGCGATTGTTCCGATGAATAAAATGAGCAGAAAAACTGACCTAATCATTTTAGTCATTATTTTCTCACCTCTCTCTACAGCCTATTATACTTACTATTTACGTTTGAAGAAGCATTTGGTTTCATTTAATCAAAAATTAATGAAAAATTAATGAAAAATTTTATCTCATAAAGTTATTGATTGCTCCAATCCTAATTCTACTCCATAAAAGTATGTCTTTACAAAGAGTCAGCTACTCACTTTCAAAATAGCTCTTATTTAATATATCAAGAGAAAACTAAAATAAACCGAAAATCCATGGAAGGATTTTCGGTTTATAAGATATTACATTAATGGTTAAAGTCAAAATTCAATGTAGGCAGAAATTAGAATTTGCGTTTACGTGCCGCTTCTGATTTCTTTTTACGTTTTACACTTGGCTTTTCGTAGAATTCACGCTTTCTTACCTCTTGTATTGTACCACTCTTGGATACAGTACGTTTGAAGCGGCGAAGAGCGTCTTCAAGTGATTCATTTTTGCGAACGACTGTCTTAGTCATATCTCTTGTCCCTCCCTCCGAGCACACTTCGAACATAACAGTATGCTATGTACTATAAAATTATATCGCAAAAAGTTCAACCGGTCAATAAAAAACTATTAGAATATTATTTAGAGTTTCTCAATGCAATTAAAAACCGTGTCAATAATCAGCAGAAGATTGTAGACCTTGCATGATTTCGACACCTGAACTAGCTCCGATGCGCGTTGCTCCGAACTCGATCATTTTTTCAACATCAGCTAGGCTACGCACACCACCAGATGCTTTAACACCAATTTCCGGCCCAACGACAGACCGCATTAATTTCACGTCTTCTGGAGTAGCTCCTCCCGTTGAAAAGCCCGTGGATGTTTTAACGAAGTCTGCACCAGCTAATACCGCTAGTTCGCATGCTCTGCGTTTTTGAACATCGTCGAGTAAAGAGGTTTCGATAATCACCTTTACAATGGCTTTACCTTTTGCCGCTGCGACTACACCTTCGATATCTTGTTGCACTTGTTCAAGTAGTCCACTGTGTAATGCCCCGATATTCAACACCATGTCGATCTCGCTTGCACCGTTGTCGATTGCATCATTCGTTTCACTAACTTTCACTGCTGTCGTGCTTGCACCTAACGGAAAACCGATGACTGTACACACTTTGACAGCTGTACCTTGCAATGCATCCGCTGCTGTCTTAACCCATGTTGGGTTGATACAGACGGAAGCAAATGTATACTTTTTAGCCTCTTCACACAGTTCTAAAACTTGCTGTTTTGTAGCATCAGCCTTTAGCAACGTATGATCAATATAAGCGGCATAATTTCTAGTCAATGAAAGCGCTCCTTTTTACGTTCGTTTCTAACAGTATAACAAAGCCTGTATTTTCTTGCACGAAAAAGACCACCCATCACAGGTGGCCATCCTTAAATATGAAGCTTTTCACCTTCAAGTATACGTACAGGTTGTCCTTCGTTATAAGGATACCCAGCTTTCGTAATTTTTACTCGTACGATTTGTCCGACCATCGATTCGTCAGCTGGCAAGACGACTTTCAGATAGTTATCTGTATAGCCTTCGTAAAGATCTTGCTGTGGATCAAGTTTATAACGCTCTTCTGGAATCACTTCCAGCACTTCGCCTTCAAAACGAGCTGCATATTCTTTCGCCAATTGATCATTCAATGTCAATAAACGATGAACGCGTTCATTTTTTATACTTTCATCGATTTGATCTTCCATACGCGCTGCAGGTGTACCTGTTCTCTTAGAATAAGGGAACACATGTAGTTCAGAAAATTTATGATCACGAATGAAATTATACGTCTCCATAAACTCTTCTTCTGTTTCGCCAGGGAATCCGACGATAACGTCTGAAGTGATTGCGAGTTCAGGTAACGCTTCATTGAGACGAGTCAATCGCTCAGAGAAGAACTCCATCGTATATTTCCGACGCATACGCTTCAAAACGCTATTCGAGCCGGATTGGATTGGAATATGTAAATGCCGGACAACAATATTGGAATCGCGCAAAACATCAATTACTTCATCCGTTAGTTGACTTGCCTCGATTGAACTAATGCGAAGTCGTTTCAAGCCTTTAACTTGGCTTTCTAAATCACGTAGTAGCCGAGCAAGATTATACTCCTTCAGATCTTCGCCATAACCACCTGTATGAATACCCGTTAACACGATTTCCAAGTAGCCCGCATCAACCAATTGCTGGGCTTGACGAATGACTTCTTGTGGATCACGTGAACGCATTAAGCCTCTAGCCCACGGAATGATACAGAACGTACAGAAGTTATTGCATCCTTCCTGGATTTTAAGAGACGCACGAGTACGGTCTGTGAACGTAGGAACATCCAATTCTTCATAGACACGATTTTTCATAATATTACGCACCGCATTGATCGGCTGACGTTCTTCACGGAATTGCTCAATTAAGCCAAGCAATTTTGTACGATCTTGCGTACCTACAACGATATCAACGCCAGGTATTGCCATAATTTCGGCAGGAGATGTTTGCGCATAGCAACCTGTTACACAAATAACGGCATCAGGATTTTTACGGATCGCGCGACGTATTACTTGGCGACTCTTTTTATCTCCTGTATTCGTTACAGTGCATGTATTGATCACATAGACATCGGAATCTTTATCAAAATCTACTCTCTCGTAGTCTGCTTCTTGAAACAACTGCCAAATCGCTTCTGTTTCATAATGGTTCACTTTGCAGCCTAACGTATGAAAAGCAACTGAAGACATAAGCTGCTCACCTCTTTCATTCAAATTCATAAGACATGGCGGACAATGTATATAATGGAGCCGTTTCTGTACGTAAGATCCTTGGACCTAACGACACCGGAAGGAATCCAGCATCTTCTAGTAAAACCGCTTCTTCTCTGGCTAATCCACCTTCAGGACCAAAGACAACGACTATCGATTGTCCATGATACACGTTTTTCAGTCGGTCTGCAATCTTATGTGGCATATCGCTTTTCGCATCTTCTTCATCAGCGAATAACTTAACATCAAAAGTTGCAGCATAGTCAATCATTTGCTTAACCGTTTGGACTGGCATTATTTCAGGAATTTCATTTCGGTGACATTGTTCCGCTGCTTCTTTGGCGATTTTTTGTAATCGTTCTACACGTTTAACGCCTTTTTTCGGATCCCATTTAACGATGGATCGGCTTGTCGCCAAAGGTATAAGCCGTTTCATGCCGAGTTCAGTACCTTTTTGCGTAATCAAATCAAGCTTATCACCTTTTGGAAGACCACAAGCAAGTGTCACAGAAACTGGCATTTCTGTCAGCTGTTCGAGTTCACGTTGCCTCGATACGATAACTTGGTTGTCTAGAATCTCTTCAATAGTCGATACCACGGCAATGCCGCCATAGACTGTTACTATTTCTTGCCCCTCCGTCATACGCATCACTTTAACGATATGTTTACTATCATCACCGCTAATCACGGAAAGGTTTTGTTCATCAAATGGCTGATCAATAAAATAGCGTTGCATAATTATTCACGACCTTTACGAGCAATAATTGCAACCCAGTCTTCCATCAATACCGTTTCGACAATTTCAAATCCGTGCGACATCAAGTCGTTACGTACTTCATCGCGCTTTTGGCCGATAATTCCAGATGCGATAAACAAGCCGCCTGGTTTGACGAGATCATAGGCATCTTTTGAGAAGGACATAATAATGTCGGCCAAAATATTAGCGATGATCAAGTCTGGTGGTTCTTCTATCGCATCTAGTAAATTCGCTTTTAGTACAGTAATCCGGTCTTCTACGTGATTGTAAGCAACGTTTTCTTGTGCTGCACGGACTGCTACTTCATCTAGATCGAGTGCGGTAATGTTTTTCGCACCAAGCAATGCCGCACCAATTGCGAGCACACCTGAGCCAGTACCGACGTCAACAACTGTTTGTTCCGGTTGTAGATATTTCTCTAATGCCTGTAAGCAGAGTACAGTTGTAGGATGTGTCCCCGTACCGAATGCCATACCTGGATCCAATTCAATGATTAATTCATCCGTTTCGACAGGTGTATACTCTTCCCACGTCGGCACGATGGTAAAAACTTTAGAAATTTTTACTGGATGAAAATACTGTTTCCAAGAATTTTCCCAGTCCTGCTCATCGACTTCTGTGATGCCGATCGTAAAGCGTCCTGGATCCAATGAAAACTCACGGAGTCCTTCAATTTCGAGTTCTAGTTTTTGGACGGTTTCGTTGATGAAACTATTCACCGGCAAATATGCTTTAATGATGACACCTTCACTTGGAAAGTCATCTTTATCCAATGCATAGAGTTCACCGTAGACATCGACTCGTTCTTTATCAGGTTCTTCGGAATCTTCAATAACGACTCCGCTCGCTCCTGCTTCATGCAAGATATTTGCCACCGCTTCGGTAGCTTCATGCGTCGTATGGACGGAAACTTCAGACCATTTCACAGTTGTTCAATCCTTTCATTCGCCTTTGAAAGTACGTTTGATTTTGTCAAAGAATGAGCTAGAATACTCATCCGGTGATTCACCTTCAATAGAAGCAAACTCACGCAATAATTCTTTTTGTTTTTCTGTCATTTTCTTCGGAGTCGCAACTTTAACAATGACGTGCTGATCTCCTATACCGTGACCGTGAACGTTCGGTACTCCTTTACCACGTAAACGGAAGTTTGTACCGTTTTGTGTACCTGCTGGGATTTTCAACTTCACTTTACCATGCACAGTCGGCACTTCCAATTCATCTCCAAGTGCAGCTTGCGGGAACGTCAATGTGAGTTCTAAAATAATATCGTCTTCTTCTCGAATGAAACGACTATGTGGACGTACATTAAAGACAATATATAAATCTCCCGGAGGTCCACCGTTTATGCCCGCTTCCCCTTGGCCTCCTACGCGTAAACGCTGACCTTGGTCTACTCCTGCAGGAATACTTACTTTAATAACTTTGTTTTTCGTTACGCGACCTTTACCGTAACAAGTTGTACATTTTTCAGGAATGATTTTACCCGTACCTTGACATGTTGAACATGTTCTACGGTTCACTACTTGACCAAATGGTGTGTTTTGGGTAGCGGAAACTTCACCCGCACCATTACATGTTGTACATGTTTTGACACTCGTGCCTTTTTTAGCACCAGATCCGTCACATGTAGAACATTCTTCTTCACGTGGGATTTCAATTTCAGTTTCTTTACCGAAAATTGCATCCATGAAGTCTACAGTCATCGTGTATTGAAGATCATTACCTTTTTGCGGTGCATTTGGATCTCTTCTTCTTCCACTACCACCAAAGAACGTACTGAAAATATCCTCAAAACCAAAACCATCTCCACCGCCTCCACCGAATCCACCAAATCCTTGTCCGGGTCCAGCATGGCCAAATTGGTCATATTCTGCGCGTCTATTCTCATCACTTAATACTTCAAACGCTTCTGTTACTTCTTTGAATTTCAATTCTGCATCATCGGCTTTGTTCAAGTCTGGATGATATGTTTTTGACAGTTTTCGATACGCTTTACGGATTTCTTCCTTCGATGCGGATTTGGAAACCCCTAGCACGTCGTAATAATCTCTTTTACTCATATACTGCACCCCTCATCGCATTTTACCTGTGGTTCATTGTAACATGTCGAACCGACTTTTGTTATGATAACGAACGAAAAAGTCAAAGCCGGAATTCGGACTTTGACTTTTCCGTCAATAGCTATATCACTATGGATTACTTCTTGTCTTTGTCGTCTACTTCTTCAAAATCAGCATCGACTACATCGTCGTCTGCTTTTCCTTCTTCACCTTGTGCAGCTTGTGCTTCTGCTGCTGCTTGCTCATACAGTTTAACAGAAAGCGCTTGGACTAAACCGTCTAGCTTTTCTTTCTTTTCACGGATTTGCTCAAGTTCTCCAGATTCATTAGCCGTTTTTAGTTCTTCTAGTGCTGCTTCTGCTTCTTTTACTTCAGCTTCGTCCACTTTACCTTCTAGATCTTTAAGCGTCTTTTCCGCCATGAATACTAGCTGATCTGCTTCGTTGCGTAATTCTGCTTCTTCTTTACGCTTCTTATCTTCTTCAGCATGCGCTTCTGCATCTTTAACCATTTGATCGATTTCTTCATCAGAAAGACCTGAACTAGACTGGATTGTGATGTTCTGTTCTTTTTGAGTGCCTAGATCTTTCGCTTTAACATTTACGATACCGTTTTTATCAATATCAAATGTTACTTCGATTTGTGGAACGCCACGTGGTGCTGGTGGAATATCCGTCAATTGGAAACGACCTAGTGTTTTGTTATCAGTCGCCATTGGACGCTCACCTTGTAATACATGGATGTCTACTGCCGGCTGGTTATCTGCCGCTGTTGAGAACACCTGTGATTTACTTGTAGGGATTGTCGTGTTGCGTTCAATTAATTTCGTGAATACAGAACCCATCGTTTCAATACCTAGAGAAAGTGGAGTTACGTCAAGTAATACAACGTCTTTTACATCACCTGTAAGGATTGAACCTTGAACTGCTGCACCCATTGCTACTACTTCGTCTGGATTCACGCCTTTAAATGGCTCTTTTCCTGTTGCTTTTTTGATAGCTTCTTGAACTGCTGGGATACGTGTAGATCCACCAACAAGAATGACGCGATCGATGTCAGATGGAGATAGGTCTGCATCTTTAAGTGCTTGACGTGTAGGTACCATAGAACGCTCTACAAGATCTGCCGTTAACTCATCAAACTTACCGCGAGTCAATGTGATTTCTAAGTGAAGTGGACCTGCTTCTCCTGCCGTGATGAACGGTAGCGAAATTTGAGTGGATGTTACACCAGACAAGTCTTTCTTCGCTTTTTCAGCTGCATCTTTCAAACGTTGCATAGCCATTTTATCTTTTGAAAGGTCAATTGCATTTTCTTTACGGAACTCTTGTACTAAATAGTCCATGATGATTTCATCAAAGTCGTCACCGCCAAGTTTGTTGTCACCTGCAGTTGAACGTACTTGGAATACACCATCACCAAGCTCTAGGATTGATACGTCAAACGTACCGCCACCTAAATCATATACAAGAATTGTTTGGTCTTCATCCGTTTTATCCAAACCGTATGCAAGTGCTGCTGCTGTCGGCTCGTTGATAATACGCTCTACTTCTAGTCCTGCGATTGTTCCAGCGTCTTTTGTTGCTTGACGTTGCGCATCGTTAAAGTAAGCAGGTACAGTAACTACCGCTTTCGTTACTTTTTCGCCTAAATACTCTTCTGCATAGCCTTTCATGTATTGAAGAATCATTGCAGAAACTTCTTGTGGAGAATACTCTTTGCCGTCAACTTCTACTTTATAGTCCGTACCCATATGTCTTTTCACAGACATGATTGTGTTTGGATTCGTGATTGATTGACGCTTTGCAACTTCTCCTACTTGACGCTCGCCGTTTTTAAATGCAACGACTGATGGAGATGTACGGTTACCTTCTGGATTCGGAATAACTTTTGCTTCTCCGCCTTCATATACTGCTACTACTGAGTTTGTTGTACCTAAGTCAATACCAATAATTTTACTCATGTTTAATTTTCCTCCCAAAATATCTCTAAATTAGTTTAGTTTATTCGTTCACTTTGACCATTGAAGGACGTAGAACGCGATCTTTTAACTTATATCCTTTTTGCAGTTCTTCCAAAACAATTCCTGACTCTTTTTCGTCGTCCTTACCTGTCATGACTGCTTGATGGAAGTTCGGATCAAACTCTTGATCCAAAGCTGGAATTTCTTCCAAGCCTTCCGATTTCAATGCTTCAACCAATGAACGATACACCATGTCCATACCTGTTAAAAGCGATTGTGTTTCTGCTTCTTTCGCTTCAACAGAAAGTGCACGTTCGAAGTTATCCAGCACCGGCAATACATTGACCATGACGTTTTGTGCGCGATACGTTTGCAACGCTTGGTAATCAAGAGCAGCTCGCCGCTTGACATTTTCCATATCTGCCATGACACGTAATTTCTTGCTTTCTTCTTCTTCAAGAGCTTTTGTTAATTCATCTATTTTTTTTGCTTGCTCATCTTCTTCAGTAACTTCTACAACCTCTTCCTGCTCTTCTGGTTGTTCAGCCGTTTCAGTAAGCTCTTCGTCCGAGACTGCTTCGTTTACTTCAACTTCTTGTTCGTTAAGCTCTTCTTGTTCCTTCACTTGTCTTGCCTCCTGTCTGTTTCTTGTCCGAATGTTAATCGATGGAGCGCAGTAGATAAATCATGGCTTAACGTATCAAGCAACGTGATCACCCTTGCATAATCCATTCGCTTCGGACCGATAATCGCAATGGAACCTTCCATATTCTCTCCTGCAGAGTATGTGGAAGTGATGACGCTATAATCTTCCATATTGATTACTTTATTCTCAGAACCAATACGAACTTGAATGCCTTGACCGTTTTTCTGAAAAAGATCCATCGCTGGATTACCTTTTTCAATTAGTTCAAAGAATGACTTCATTTTTTGGAAATCATGAAATTCAGGTTGTTTCCACATATTCAATTTACCACCGAAGTAAAGACGTTCTTCAGGCTCCACCGCAATCGCTTGTTGCAAGGAGCTAAAGAGCTGTTCAGCTTGATGAATATGCTGTTCAAATACATATTTTGCTTCTTGTAATAATTTTTGTTGAAGCTGGACGAGCGAAGTGCCAATTAGGCGTTCATTTAAAATATTGACCGTCTTTTCGATTTCCGAAGCAGTGAAACCTGGCGGGACATCGAATATTCGATTTTCCACATGCCCATTATCTGTGACAATAATCGCGACTGCTCGTTGTTGATCCAATGGAACAATGGAAAACTTCTTGACGGCGTGCATAGATGTATCAGGTCCGAGTAGAATCGTTGTGTAATTCGTCAGTTCCGATAATATCGTTGCTGAGTTTCGAATCAACTCTTCCGATTCCCCTACTTGATCCTGAAACAATGTACGCAATTGCAAGCTGTCTTCTAAAGCTAACGTTTGTGGTTGTAATAAATGATCCACAAAAAAACGATAGCCTTTTTCAGAAGGTACTCTTCCAGACGATGTGTGAGTCTTTTCTAAATAACCCATATCCTCCAGATCCGCCATGTCATTCCGAATCGTTGCCGAACTAAATGGCGCTTCCGGCTTCTTTGACAGTTGCCTGGACCCTACAGGTTGTGCAGAATCGATAAAATCTTTCACTGTCAATTGTAGTATGAGCAATTGTCTGTTTGTCAACATGATCATCACTCCTGTTAGCACTCATTAACTCCGAGTGCTAATACTACTCATAATTTATCAAATTCTGTTTTAGCTGTCAACGATTCGAACTCATAGTTAGAGTAAAAACTGTTCAAATACATAATTCCCTTGAAAAACACCTTTTCTAGTTAGGCATAGACGGTCTTCTTTTTGCTGTAATAGTCCTTGTTGTTGCATACTTTCAATTGGTTTGTCGAATACATCTTGTATAGATGTTGCAAACTTTTCTTTAAAATGCTTCATCGATACGCCTTCCATTTTACGCAAACCTAAAAACATTTCCTCTTCCATCGATTCAGCTAGCGTCACAGTATGCGTTTCCTTGATCGGTAAGCGACCGGCTTCTAGTTGTTCAATATAATGTCGTAACGGGCCCACATTTGCATAGCGTTGTGTACCGAGATAGCCATGCGCACCGGCACCAATTCCAGCGTACTGGGCATTTTCCCAATAAATTAAGTTGTGGTATGACGGTGATCCTGGAACTGCGAAATTGCTAATTTCATATTGCTGTCGATTTGCTGCATTCATCCGATCAATTACCATAGCGAACATTTCAGCTTCCGCATCCACGCCCGGCAACGGCAACTTCCCTTTCACCATCCGATTATAAAAGACGGTTTTCGGCTCAACGATTAATGAATAAGCCGAGTAATGCGGAAGATTGAGTGCCAATGCACGATCCAAAGTTTCTTCCCATTCTTTCACTGTTTGTGTCGGTAATGCGTACATTAGGTCGATACTGATGTTTTCAAATCCAATCGCGCGTGCTGTAGAAATCACATATTCAACATCGTCATTTGAATGTGTTCTACCAATTTGATTTAACAGACGATTATTGAATGACTGCACGCCAATAGATAAGCGATTAACACCTTTTTCTTTCAATATCGCAAGCTGACCTTCTGATAAATCATCAGGGTTCGCTTCCGTTGTGAATTCACGCAACGTTGGCACGTTGATATACTGCGCAACGATTGTTAGTAAGCGGTCAAGTTGCGCAACGTTTAGCGCAGTAGGTGTTCCGCCACCAAGGAAAACAGTTTCTACTTCTTCAAATGAATGTCCTGCTTCTTGCATCAGCCGAAATTCCTTACCAATGGATTCGATATATTGATCGACGGGCTGATTTTTCAAAAATACTTTATTGAAATCGCAGTAATGACAAATTTGCTGGCAAAACGGTATATGGATATACACTCCCCGCATGCTGTCACTTCCTTTTAGTTAAGTATGTAAACGTCAAAAAGAGGGCGCCTCTGCCCTCTCTTTTACATGTTAATCTTCGTCCATCTTCAAGACGGCCATGAACGCCTCTTGAGGCACTTCGACCGAACCGACTTGTTTCATCTTCTTCTTACCTTCTTTTTGCTTTTCAAGAAGTTTACGTTTACGAGAAATATCTCCACCATAACATTTCGCCAAGACGTTCTTGCCTATCGATTTAATCGTTGAACGAGCAACGATTTTTTGACCGATTGCTGCCTGAACTGGCACTTCAAACTGTTGTCTAGGAATGAGTGATTTCAATTTTTCTACGATTGCTTTACCGCGCTCATAACTAAAGTCTTTATGGACTATGAAGCTAAGCGCATCGACTGTTTCACCATTCAATAGGATATCCATCTTCACAAGCTTCGAACGCTTATAGCCGATTAATTCGTAGTCAAGTGATGCGTAACCTTTTGTGCTTGATTTTAATTGGTCAAAGAAATCATAGACAATTTCGGCTAATGGCAATTCATAAATGACATTCACACGCGTGCTGTCCATGTAGTCCATTGTTTTGAAATCTCCACGCTTTTGTTGGCACAATTCCATAACTGCACCTACGTAATCGTTAGGCACCATGATGGATGCTTTAACATAAGGTTCTTCTACATAATCCACTTTTTGTGCAGACGGCATCATAGAAGGATTATCGACATTTATTGATGAACCATCCGTTAAATTCACTTTATAAATAACACTTGGGGCAGTAGTAATTAGATCAATTTTGAATTCTCGTTCGATCCGCTCTTGGATGATTTCCATATGCAATAGCCCCAAGAAACCACAGCGATAACCAAATCCAAGCGCTTGTGATGTCTCTGCTTCGTATTCCAAAGCGGAGTCATTTAGCTCAAGTTTTTCAAGCGCTTCCCGCAAGTCGTTATATTTTGACGTGTCGATTGGGTACAATCCACAAAACACCATTGGATTCATCCGACGATAGCCTGGCAATGCTTCAGGTGCAGGGTCATTAACAAGTGTAATCGTATCTCCCACTTGTGTATCTCCGACGTTTTTAATAGAAGCTGATAAGAATCCGACATCTCCTACCGTCAATTCTTCGCGTGGAGAAATTGTCGGTGTAAAGACGCCTGTTTCCAACACTTCAAATTCTTTACCTGTTGCCATCATACGGATTTTATCACCCGGTTTTACTTTTCCTTCGACGATTCGGATGTTAACGATAACACCTTTATATTGATCATAATGGGAATCAAAAATCAGCGCTTTTAGCGGTGCATCCGGATCACCCTCAGGTGCGGGTACTTTTTCTACAATTTGTTCAAGAATTTCTTCAATACCAATACCTGCTTTCGCTGAAGCAAGAACTGCTTCAGAAGCATCCAGTCCGATAACGTCTTCAATTTCTTGTTTAACTCTTTCAGGATCTGCGGCTGGTAAGTCAATTTTGTTAATGACTGGAAGAATCTCCAAGTCATTATCCAACGCTAAATAAACGTTTGCTAATGTTTGGGCTTCGATTCCTTGCGCTGCGTCTACTACGAGGATTGCTCCCTCACAAGCAGCCAAACTACGTGACACCTCATAAGTAAAATCGACGTGTCCTGGTGTATCGATTAAGTGGAACGTATACTCTTCACCATTTTTTGCATTGTATGTTAACTGGACGGCATTCAATTTAATCGTAATGCCACGCTCGCGCTCCAAGTCCATAGAATCCAATGTTTGTGATTTCAAATTACGTTTGCTTACCGTTTCAGTTTTCTCCAAAATACGATCAGCTAGGGTTGATTTCCCGTGATCAATATGGGCGATAATTGAAAAGTTTCGTATATTCTTCTGACGTGCCGTTCTTTGCTCTTGATTCATCCATGTTCACTCCTACACATACGTACCTATTTAAGCTACTTGAATTATAGCAGTGAACTGTACAGACTTCAATATCTGAGCGGTTATTGCACCATCAGTAAGGTGGAAATAGACTCTCCTATGACAGAAAGTGATTGATTTAGTTCAACTTCAGTATTACCAACGCCGCCTAGTTCCACTAAAATCATACTCGTGTCTAAGTCCTGATTGTATTTACCGTCAACACCACGACCACCTTTGATGATGATATCTCGTGTAATACCAGGTACGCGTTTCTCCAATTCATTCTTCAACTGTTTCGCTTTCGTCAAGTTCTTGTCATAATACGGGTGCTCTCTTCCGATAACGAACGCAATTTTGGCATAGCGTTGTCCACCATGTGTAATCGTCGTTCTTGCGGGGCCTAACGAGTCTCTATGCAAATCAATGACTAAATCATATTGCTGATTGCGGACTTTTTCTTCTACATATGGACGAATGGCGCCATAAGATCGATGATAAGGAATTTTCTTTTGTTGCATGATTTTGGTGATATCAATATCCAATTGTTCCGCCGTGATACCGTGGACAAGTAAATTATCTTTTAATCTAGCTCCCATTTTTAAAATATTTTCCGAATGATGAGAAGCGGTGACTTTTCCATTGACTGCTTTCGTAATCGGTTCATAAGCTTCATGGGAGTGAGCGGAATAAATCAACACACGTCCTTCCGCTTTTGGTTTCATATCTTCCTCTAGCACATTGGATGCATAAACAATCATGCTAGGTTCCTTTAAAGAGAAGGTGGATGGATTAGTCGACTGCTTCGGTAGGAACTGCAGAACTACTGGGAAGATGAATAAAATGAAAATGAAGCTCATCCAGATTTGCAAGGTTTTTTTCATTGTGATCCCTCCATCTTCCACTCTATGCAGAAGAAAAAAGGTCAATGACTGGATTAGCTTTTTACTTTATGAATCCAATCCATTAACGAAGTGGACAATGCGGAAGCATAATTAGCTACCCATGAATCAATTTCTTTAGGGGAGATAAATGTAGCTAGTTCTTGTGCAGTTAACACTTCCTCAAACAATTGAACGCGCTCGTCATGCGTCCAAGCTGACCAATCACCAAAGATGGGGGCAAGTGACGTCCGATCAGCATCTGCTTTTATATGCTGGGGAAAGCGCCCTGTAGCGAGCTTCGAAGACGGCATATCCGACTCTTCAATTTTTGCGGCAATATAGCCAAACATCGTGTCGATTGCATCTGCCACAAGTACAGGTCCATCGACGACGGTCGGTACGCCAATTGCGATTACAGGAATTCCTAAGCTATTCTCCGATAACTCTTTACGGCTATTCCCTACTCCTGATCCCGGATGAATGCCTGTATCGGTTAATTGGATTGTTCGACAAAGGCGTGAACTGCTTCTAGCAGCAAGTGCATCCACTACAATTAGTGCATCCGGCTTTGCCTGATCTATAATGGCTTTTACGAATGAAGCTGTTTCTAAGCCCGTTTGAATCGTCACACCAGGAGCATAGACAATGATGTCACTTTCATCTGATTCATAATAATCAGGAATAACTTCTTTCACATAATCCATCGTTAATGGACCGACCGCATCTGGTGTAATATCACGATTACCAAGACCAATCAATAATAGCTTCTTAGCTTGATTAGGTATCTTTTCTTCAATTAACTGCGACATGTTCTCCACAACTAGCGTACATAACTTCTGTATTTCGTCCGTTTCGTGAACAGCGAGTGCCGGAACGGTCAATGTGATATACGTTCCTTTGGCTTTTCCAATTTCCTCCTCACCTTCTGCATCCACTTTTACAGTTGTCGCCTTTATACGTCCTAGTGTTTGTTCCTCTACTTCAATACCAGACTTTTTCTTTAAAGCTTTCTCTTCACCCGCACTCTGATGCCTAACAAATTCATCACTTTCATCGATCAAATCTGTACGATAATAATTGATTTCGCTCATTAATCTCACCTCTATCCAATAGTTTGCGCCAAAAACTCACGTTTATTCTAAGAAATGTTGCTGTAAAGTCTAAATCCTTTACCTTTTTTTCTTGCATTATCTCGCTAGCTTTGTTAAAATTGTGCTTGTTGTAAAGAGATGTCCGGATGATTGTGGAAACACTCTTGCTATACCTAAAAGCTGGAGGTGAATTAAATGCCAAACATTAAAGGTGCTATCAAACGCGTTAAACAAAGCGCTGCTGCTAACGCGCAAAACTCTCATGTGAAAGCTTCTATGCGTACTGCAATCCGTAAAGCGGATGCTGCTATTCTTGCAAACGAAGAAAACGCACAAGAATTAGTGAAAGTTGCTGTGAAAAAAGTGGACACTGCTGCTCGTAAGGGTCTTATCCATAAAAACACTGCTGCTCGTCAAAAATCACGTCTAACTAAAAAAGCTCAATAAAACATGTAAAGACTGCCTCTTCTTGAGGGCAGTCTTTTTTATATGTTCTTATAAGCCATTCATTAGAAACAATTCTAGCCTTCTTTGTCGGTTGCCACTCGTTGTCTTTAATTGCAGGTCAATCGTTGCTAAGTCATTCAATGCTTTTAATAGAATCGGTAACGGCGGAAGACTGCGCTGCATCATTAATTTAACGCGGTACGGGTGAATACGAAGTGTTGTCGCTATCTGTTGTTGCTGATAACCTTTTTTACGTAAATTCACTACGTGGATCATTAAACGTACTTGGCTGGCGATTAAAGACGTCAGCATGATCGGTTCTTCTCCATTACGGATTAAATCATGATAGACCGCTAAAGAATCAGCCTTTTTCCCATTAATAAAAGAATCCGTCAGTCGAAAAACATCCATCTCAGGTGTTCGCGCGACTAGTTGTTCGATCATATCAATCGTAACAGTTCCTTTGAAAGCTAAATACGCAGCAATCTTGTCCACTTCAGTAGAAAGTGTCAAAAGATCGGTACCCGCCATCTCCATAAGAAATGTAGCTTCATTTTTCTCAAACACAATCCCTTTATCTTTCCCTTGCTGCATAATCCATGTCGTCAAATCTTGGCCTTGTAATGTGACACCTTCTACGACAACTGCATGCTTCTTCATCTTCTTCGTAATTTTCTTACGTGCATCCAATTTTTCATAAGGTGCAATAAATACGACCGTAGCTGTCGGCGACGGATTTTCTAACCATTTCTCAAGCAAATCCAATTGATGATTTTGCTTTTCTTTTGATTGATCCGTCGCTTTTAGAAACGAACAGTTTTTTGCGACAATGAGCTTATGTTCAACCAAGAACGGTAATTCATCCGCCACTTCAAGAACGGCTTGAATCGGAATTTCTTCCAAATCAAAACGATTCACTTCAGCAGATGTCATGCCAGGCACTGCACGTATCAATTTCTTGACGGTTTCATCCAGCAAATGCTGTTCAGTTCCTGTCAGCAAATAAACTGGCTGCACATCACCTTTTTCAATTGCACTCCATATTTTTGTAACCATTCTGTTCACCTCAACTAACCATTTCTCTATCCATTAGAGTATCATTTCTTTACGCAAAATCCTTTAGTAACTATACATGAAAACAGACAAGTTCTCCATACTAGCAACAAAAGGAGGTCTTTTTTATGAAAAAGCGTAAGAGCAACAGGGTGACACTAAAAAAGAATGTGAAGGAAGAAATTTCAATGGAGTTGGCGGAACTCGGTAATTTACAGCCGAAGCAAGAGCCTATGACGCCCAATCACCGTGAAACCGCAGAGAAAGATCGGCATTATTGAGGTTTTGTCGTCGCTCGACTTTTTTACGATACTGAAATTAGTATAGGTCAGCTTTCTATCAACGCTTCGGCACGTGGGGGATTGCCTCACGCCATGAGCCAACAAGCAAAATGCGCTAGTTGTCTCATGGCTTCGGCCGACCCCGCAGTTGTGCCTTCGCTAGTGAGTACAGCGCAGTTTTTGTAGGCTTTCGTACAGGGGAAAACCATTTTGTCTTGGATCGTTGCTCGACTTTTTTACGATACTGAAATTAGTATAGGTCCGCTTTCTATCAACGCTTCGGCACGTGGGGGATTGCCTCCCGCCATGAGCCAACTAGCAAAGAACGCTAGCTGTCTCATGGCTTCGGCCGACCCCGCAGTTGTGCCTTCGCTGGTGAGTACAGTGTAGTTTTAGTGGGCTTTGGCACTTACCGAATTAAAC
>NZ_JAPMIW010000008.1:0-115219 GCF_033088395.1 Sporosarcina sp. GW1-11
AATGAATTCGCTCAATGATTTCTAGCTTAGCTAATTTTCGTAATGAACGGCGAATTGTAGAATTTGATACATGTAATTTCTTTTCCATCGTTTCATGCTTCAAGTGTGCGGCTAAATACTTCACCGAATAGCAGCGAATCATCTCCAGAACCGCACGATCTGTTTTATTCATCGCATTGTAGTGATTGTCTGAATGCTTGCGTGCTGCCGCGTCTAATTGTTCTTTGTTTGCGAATTTTGCGTAAGTAGAAAGATAGTGTGTCATAGGAAAAACCCCTTTTTCCCTCTATATAGAGAGGGAGGGGTGAAAAGTGGACAGGATGTAAGAAATATTTTTGAAAGTATTTATGCGAAACCTAATTCCTTATTTAGCTCTAACATACGTTCGATCGACACTCCCGTTATTCCGACGATTTTTTCTATATCCATATTCCGTATCAATAAATTACGCACAGTTAATTCTTTTTCTTTTTCAAGTTCTCCTTCTTTGGCTGTTTCTTCCCTGCACTTCGCTTCTCTCAAAATGTCTTCACAATCCACAAATTCTTTCACACGCGCTTGATCACATCATATTGATTCGTGTATTAGGTCTGCTAATTTTGATAAATATATCCGTTTCACCGCTCGTTTATTCATGCATTTCCCTCGTACTTTGTATAGTTGTAACTGCTAAACTATTTTAGCGGATTCAAATACGCTTTTCCCGTCGATCATCGTGAGTAATCGATTAAATTCTATATCTGCCAACGGTTTGCCTTTAAGTTTCTTTTCATTGAATCGATTGATCTGCGTACGGAAGTTTTGGATTAGTGCATCCTCGTTTGGAATCCTCACTTTTTCATAGCCTTGTTTAATCAATTTATCAATCATATTATTTTCAAGATGTGCCTCAGATTGATAGCTCATTCGTATCACATCCCTTACTCCGATAAGTAGCTTCTAACTTTATTCTACTATAAGTTACAATTATTTTTTAGTTAATGCAGGAAATTAGTGGTAGTACATAAAAAAGAACCAGCCATTTCTACATCGGTGGGAGTAGGAGGCTGATTGTTTAGTTTACTAAATTTGTCTGAAGAATCATTACAGCATAGCGAATTCTTGCTCCAGTTCTTCAATATTTTTGATAGCATCTTGAATCCCATCTTCTTTTAATTGAAATTCTTTTTTAACTTTTTCAATTTGACTTTTCGTAATTTTTTTGGTTATTTTTGCCATACCGCTAACTGCCAAAACACCTGGTATAATAGCACCTACCGCCAATATATAAGGGTTAGTCATAGCACCGGATACCATAAATGCCATATCATCTAGCTGATGTTTGGGCTTCAATTTTATTTTACTGTCGATTAGTAATTCATTTAATTCAACAGATAAAACCTGTTTAGTTTGTTCAATAGCATACTCCCCTATTTTTTTCATTTGCGAAACTTCCTTATCGTAATTCAGTAATTTCAAACATTCTATTTCATATCTACAAGCAACAGCATATACGTACCAATCAGTTGCAAGTAGTTCCTGTTGAACTGTTAATGAACTTTTAAATGTAGTCCATTCTTGCAGCGCTAATTCTAAATACTTAATGTAATTTTGTTCATGTGACCGATACAATAATGCTTTATTTTGATAACTTTCAGCGTTTACAAAATGAGTGAATTTTATATTGAACTGTAGATCTTCAATTTTCGCATCCATTTCATCTAATTTGGCACCTATTTTTTGTAACGATTTATCTACTTTCTTTAGGACTCTATGAGTGTTTATAAACTTACTCGCTGATAATGCCGCTGAAATTGGTTCGACCATAATAATACCTCCTTCATAAATGTTTAATTTTTATTAAATACCTACCTGTTGCTACCGTTATAATATCAAAGCTCAGTATTCTTATAAAAGGGATTGGTATTTCAACATATTGCAATTTAACTCTATTAATTGAGCATCCTTCTCTCAATAGATAAGCAGCTAGCGTTAGCTCTTTTGATGAAAGTAGAAGGCTAACGCTCATATTGTAATGTTGGTTTTAATTTGATCTATTTAACAAAGACCGTTTATCTAGTGATCCCTAAAAGTTAGATTGGAACTCTAACTTTTTGGATGCGCGTCATTATATTATACAGAATTTCCTCCCCCTTTACCATTCACACCCCCAAGCCGTCCACCTTGCCAACACACCAAATTCATGCTAAATTGAACAATAGAAAATTTCATTACGGAATCATTATGTATAACCTCGATAATATGGTTCGAGGGTCTCTACCAGGAACCGTCAAATCCTGATTACAAAGTACTTTTTGTAATCGGGATTTTTCTATGGAGTTTATTAGATACTGACAACTTAGGTAGGAGGAATTATCTTGGATTTACGTGTACTTTTATTAGCTATTTCGGCAATTACGGTTGGGCTTGTAGAACTGGTCGTTGGCGGGATTTTACCGGTTATTGCGGATGATTTGAATGTGTCGATCGCGACTGCTGGACAATTAATTACGATTTTCGCGCTAGTCTTTGCAGTCGCGGGGCCTGTGTTGCTTTCCTTGACGGCTAAGATCGAACGTAAGAAGTTGTATTTGATTACGCTTATTGTGTTTTTAATTGGAAATATTCTAACCTATATTAGTCCTACGTTCGGCTTGATGGTGGCAGCGCGTGTGGTGACGGCTGCTAGTGCGGCACTTGTGATTGTGCTGGCGTTGACTATCACAGTGCGGATTGTAGAGCCAAAGGTCCGAGCGAAGGCGCTAGGCTATATTTATATGGGAATTAGTTCGTCGCTAGTGCTTGGCGTGCCGATTGGGATTATGGTGACAAATGCATTTGGCTGGCGATCGGTGTTTCTCGGAATTTCAATATTAACGATTGGTTCGATTGTGCTGATTGCGAAGTTTTTGGAGAAGATTCCGACGGGCCAAGTGCAACCACTTTCCGCGCAGATTAAGGCACTTGCCAATAAAAAGATTTTCTTTGCGCATTTAGCAACGATGTTTATGTTAGCTGGGCATTACACGGTGTACGCGTATTTTACACCGTTTCTTGAAACGACGATGCAGCTAAGTCCGTATTGGATTAGTGTGTTTTACTTCTTGTTTGGACTTGCGGCAGTCGGTGGCGGTGTGTTCGGTGGCGGACTCGCTTCTCGTTTGGGATCGAAGAAGAGCATTTTGATCATTTTGGGGGCATTCGCTGTCAGCTTGTTCGCTCTTCCTTACTCAACGTTCTCGATTCCGTTGTTCATTGTATTCATGATGGTTTGGGGCGGGCTTAGCTGGGCGCTGGCACCTGCACAGCAGGATTATATTATTCAGAGTGATCCCGCGTCTTCAGATATTCACCAAAGCTTTAATAATTCTTCGCTACAAGTCGGAATTGCGCTTGGTTCAGGTGTAGGTGGTATGGTATTTAGTCAGACAGGCAGTGTGACGATGATGCCTGCGGTGGGTGGCAGTATTGTCATTATCGCGTTAATCTGTGCAGCGATTTCACTGAAAATAGTTGATCAAAAAAGAAGTCAGCAAGTAGTTTCTTAATCAGGTAGAATGGAGTCAACGTACTGTTGGCTCTATTTTTTATGGGAAGTGAGGTTGTAACATGCTCGGATTGTTAATTAATGTTGCTATGATGATTGTTTTTATCGTGTATGGGGCGATGTTGTCGCAAGGAAAAGGGGCTTCGTTACTGTCAGGCTATAATACGATGTCTTTGGAGAAAAAAGCGAAGATTGATGAATTCGCTTTATGTAAATTCATGGCAAAAATAATGTACGCACTCGCTTTTTGTCTAGGATTATTCGCACTAAGCGAGTGGTTGGAACAGGATATGTTATTTATTGTAGGTTTGGCTCTGTTCTTTGTAGTCATTATGTTTGCGATTGTTTATAGCAATACAGGCAATCGGTTTGCTAAGTGAGGAAGATAAAAAATGCTCTCTCCTTTTCATTTGTGTAGATCATATTATCAAACACCTCAGACATTTAAGCCAGCTTATATATATGCAATTTTCCACACTACTATTTAGTAGTATTTGATTTTCCCTTTACTTTATACGAATTCGATCTAAACTGTCCATTACTTCTACGCACTAAACTGCCACATCACAATAAAATCCATGCCAACTCCCCTACTGTTTGGTACACTAGACTATGTGCTAATTTTATTAAGGGAAGTGTAATAATGGTAGGAAGAAACGAACCATGCCCATGCGGTAGTGGAAAGAAGTATAAAAAATGTTGTGAATCAAAGCAAGCCGTAACTGTAGAAGATGTTCAAACAGAAGAAATGGAGCGTCTATTGCAGACGTTTTACGATACACATCCGGAACGTGTAGATGTGAACGAGTTTATCGAGTACTCGAAAGCTTGGAAGTCTTTATTAGATCATTATTTGCCAGAAGAAATGATCCAAACTATTGCGCTAGATGAGTTTTTCTTCCATCACCGGACAGATATTTGGGCGAACTATGTAGAGAAACAGAAAAAGAAACAAGTACGCCCTTCTATTTTGGAATTGTTAGACCTATGGGGTGAACCACGTGTCTTTATTGGTGAAGTAACAGCGGTAGACAATACGTATTTATCCGCCACAAGCATTCTTGGTGACGAGACAATTAAATTATGGAAAGAAAGCGATAAACCAGTTCCTGCGGGCGTTCACTTCTATTGCTTCCTATTGCCAGATGGTACTTCAACAGGCAATTATCTAGCTGTTTCTAGTCTCATCTTCTTCCCAACAGATCATACGGAAGCGATCAAGACATTCGCGAAGTCCGTTGCGGATGAACAATTGAAAGATTATACGATGAAGTTCTGGGAAGCTCTTGGGGAAGATGGATATTCAGGTGGCGAATTCACAGAATTTGAAGCGGGCGTCTTATTGTCTGCTGGTGCGTTCTTAGAGACGAATGACCGCCAGTCCGATGAATTACTTGAATTACTTGAAGATTTTTTAGTGGATGAGCAGCCGAAAGCACGTAAGATGGTTGCGATTGCCGCAGGTGCGATTCGTTATGGACAAGAGAATGATTTCTTCACACCTCTAGATATGACATTAAAAGAGATTGCGGAATCATTTGACGTGTCCCCTTCTTCAATGAATAAGTACGCAAAAGATATTTCGCAGTACGTGAGTGACAAGAACTAAACCGAGTGAGGAGTTTGGAAGATGATAGTATCACAATCTAAAATGTCGGATCCATGGGAAGCGTATAACGATGTAGAACTTTACGGTAAACAAGTATTATCAAGCATTGAGTTCACAACAACGTATTTATGTAATATGCGCTGTGAACACTGTGCGGTCGGATATATGTTACAGCCAAAAGATCCACAAGCTTTACCGATCAAACTGTTACTTGAGAAGTTAGATGACATTCCTCATTTACGGACACTTAGTCTAACTGGCGGCGAGCCCATGTTCTCAAAAAAGTCTGTTGAACAATATGTAGTGCCTCTATTGAAATATGCCCACGCACGCGGTGTCAAGACACAAGTAAATTCAAATTTAACGATGCCGTTTGAGCGTTACGAATTAATCGCACCATATTTAGACGTGTTGCATATTTCGCATAACTGGGGCACAGTCGACGATTTCATTGATGGTGGATTTGCGATGATGGAACGAAAGCCACCCCGCGCGCGTCGGGCGGAGCAATTCGCACGGATGATTGACAATAGTAAAAGAGTATCAGAAATGGGTGTCATGGTATCTGCTGAAACGATGTTAAATCGTCGGACGTTACCGCATTTGCAGAAGATTCACGAGCAAGTAGTGAATGAAATGAAATGTGGACGCCACGAGATTCACCCGATGTACCCGAGTGATTTCGCTTCTTCATTGGATGTGCTGTCGTTAGATGAAACGCGTATAGCGATGCTCGATATTCTATCGTTCCGTGATCAAGATACGTGGATGTTGTTTGGCACGTTACCGTTCTATCATTGCAGTCAAGATGCGCGTGATCAGGAACTATTCGCGAAACTAGCGACAAGCTCGAATGTTACGGTGCGTAATGATCCAGACGGTCGTTCTCGTTTGAATGTAAATATGTTCTCAGGAGACGTCATCGTCACAGACTTCGGTGATGTGCCACCACTCGGTAATATCCAAACCGATCGCTTGCCCGAATTATATGATAAATGGCAACAGCACGAGCTTGCAAAAAGTGTAAGTTGTCATTGTCCCGCAGTACGCTGTCTTGGACCAAACTTACTAGTCAAAGATGCATATTATCAAAACGTTGATTTTACAAAACGTCAATATTAAAAATACCGTATGGCTCCACGCCATACGGTGTTTTATTTTCCAAACCCTTGGAATTCTTTATCTATCGCATTTTTAAACGTATCGGATTGGACTGCTTCTTTTAATGCTCTCGCAAAGTCCTTATCCGTATCCCCTTCTCTAACCGCGATAATATAATTCAATTCTTCGCTCAGCTGCTCTTTCGCTAATGCAGCATCTAGTTCCATGTCATTTACTAAGACATAATTATCTGGAATGACGGCTAAATCTCCACTTGCCAAAGACGCAACGAGCTGTGCCGTTAAAACTGGCTGAATCTGAAGTTTTTTGGGATTGCTGTCGATTTGCGTTTCATTGACCGTATACGTTTTGGCATCTGTACGTAATGACAGTAATCCTTGTTGCTCAAGGAAACGCAGTGCCCTTGCTGTGCTTAATTCGTCATTTGGAATCGTGATCCATGCACCATTAGGAATATCGTCTATAGATGTCAATTCATTCGAATAAAGGCCAAGTCCAACACTTGGAATATCCGTTAGAGCAACGATTGGCAATTCTTCTTGTTGTTTGGATTGGTCTAAATACAAACGTTGCTGAAACATGTTTGCATCGATATCGCCTTCAGCTAAGTCAGCGTTCGGTGTAATAAAGTCTACGTATTTTTTCACTTCTGTTGTATACCCGAGCTCTTTTAAAGCCGGGGCAAGTGCTTTGTCGATGACTTTTGCGTAGTGTCCTTCTGTCGTTCCGATCGTTATCATCTGATCATTATCTTTTGGGCTACACGCCGTCAGCAACAAACCAAGTATCGCCAACAAACCTAGTACTTTCATTTTCATAGTGTTTCCTCGTTCCTTTCAATTTCTACTATAATTCATCATATTCGTTGCGCATTTTGCTGTCAAATGCAATCATACAAGAAAAAAGATGTGTAGCAATGTACACATCTTTTTTTCTCGTTATGTACTATTTACCAGACTGCCGGTTTTTGCACCATCAGCCACATCATAACTAGCATCAGACTAATGTAAATCCAAGCAGTGCGGCGTAGTTTTTTGATAATCTCTTCTTTAGTGTTACCTGATTCATGGAATTTCTTTAGTACCGCAGAAAATCCGGTAGCTAGAAACACGCCCGATAGTAACATGACGCTTATCGTGAGAATAACCCAAGAAGTATGCCACGGCCACGGACCAAATATGATTAGCAACACGCCGGACACTACTAGCACGTGACCGGCATGCATAACGAGACGGATAATGACTCGGATGAATGCCAAATAGATTTCTTCAGCTTCCGCATTTGCCGTGCGCAATCGGCGAATCAACGGCAACAGTAAAAATAAAGGGCCTACTGAAATAACTGCAGATACTACGTGCGCAAAGACGACCGCTCCGTAATAGAGATTCATCTATTAGATCATTTCTGTACTGGGCTGTATTCGTGCACCCAAACTTTCATCTGTGGAAGCCAAGGCATTTTGTCGTGAATTGCGAGCATTGTTTGTTTGTACTCTTCTACTGTTTCATGACCTTCTGATTTAGCATGTTCATCTGTTAGTTCTCCAAGTGTTTGGACGTACAGTTTGTCGATTGTGAACTCTTGACCTTCTAGTGTCATAATTTCACCTGGGTATGCATACACACCATTTCTTCTAGTTGCCCATTTTTTTCCGTCGAGTACTTTTTGTACATCTTCTGGAATGGTTACAAGTCGTTCAATAGAACACGTCTTTTTAGGATAATCTGTCATAATTACACTCCTCTTAATTAGATAATCTTTCACCCTCTTAGTGTAACGCTTTTCGACAGGGATTTCGAGGATTAGATTCGATGGGGAAGATTTCTATGAGCGCGGCAACGTGTTCTATGAGCACGAAACTGCTTTCTATGAGCGCGGCAACGTGTTCTATGAGCACGAAACCGGTTTCTATGAGCGCGCGGACGTGTTCTATGAGCACGAAACCGGTTTCTATGAGCGCGGCAACGTGTTCTATGAGCACGAAACCGGTTTCTATGAGCGCGGCGACGTGTTCTATGAGCACGAAACTGCTTTCTATGAGCGCGCGGACGTGTTCTATGAGCACGAAATTTCATTCGACAAAAAACACCCGCCACTGAATGTGACCGGTGTTTAATCTCTTACTTCACTTCAACTGTATGTTCTTCATGTTCGTGAATTGTGTCGTTCTCGATATGGATCGTTACTTTATACGTTCCAACTTCAGCAAATGAATGATTGCCTGTGTACTCCCCCGGTTTCGTTTCTTCTGTTTCGACCCATTGGATTCCATTGACAGGGTCTGTAATTTCGTAACGTACTTTTGTGTTCTCCAGTGCTTTTCCTTCTAGTTGAACATGTGTCATTAACTCCGTTCCCGTGTCCGCTTTTGCTTCTTCAGGCTGCACGAAATGAATCGACAAGCCTTCAGTTGAACCATGGTCGTGATGTCCATCTGTTGCTTCGTGGCTCTCATGCCCTTCCGCGTCATCTCCTACGACTACTTCACCTATTTGGATTTTCTTTTCAGGCATAACGTGCATTTCACGTGCAGTTACGTGAACTTGTACGTGGTATACACCATCGTTTTCAAACGTTGTAGTCGCTGAATACAGACCTCCTTTATCGTTCGAAGTGTCTATGTGGATGCTGTCCTCTTTCTTGCCTTCTTGCCAAATTTCGTACTCCACTTCAGTAGCATCTTCTACTTTCTCTTCTCCTTGTGTGACAAGTGTCGTAAGTGTAACAGGTTCCATTACCTCTGCAGTCTCAGGCACCGTTAATTCTACTTCAATTGGTTCGGGTAATGCTGCTTCTGTCGGTACATCGTCTTCTTGGCCACATGCCGCGAGCAATGCGGTCATCACAACACCTATAGTTAAAATTCCAAAACGTTTCATCTTTTTATTCTCCTATCTATTAGCTTAGCTGTTATGATTATAATATATGAATGCGAACTTTTAATGAAGTTTCGGCAACTTCTTGAAAGTTCATTCAGATTTCACAATTTTCCAGGAAAATAGAACGATAGACTGATCGAAAAGAGGAGTTTCCATGAGTTACACAATATTAGTCATAGATGATGAACAGCAAATGCGGGATTTGATTCGCATGATTTTGGAAGATGCGGGTTTTATAGTGTTAGAAGCGGGTGACGGTATTCAGGCTTTAGCGGTATTGAAACAACAGGAAATCGATTTATGTATAGTCGATGTAATGATGCCGTATATGGACGGATTTACCTTTGCGGAGCAAGTGAAGCGTACGTCTTCCATTCCTTTAATCTTTCTTTCTGCACGTGGAGAAGAATGGGATAAAGTCCAAGGGCTGAAGCTTGGTGGGGATGATTATATCGTCAAACCATTCTTGCCAGGTGAACTTGTAGCACGAATCGAAGCCGTATTGCGTAGAACGTATCGAGTCAATCCAGATTCGATCGTGTTGCAAGCTGGTCCATTGACGATTAGTGAAGATTCCCACACTGCGCAACTTGCAGGAAAACCACTTAATCTGACGCTGAAGGAATTCGGCTTATTATTGTTGCTCGTCAAACATAAAGGGCGCGCGTATTCTCGTGAACAGTTGCTTGAATTGGTATGGGGCGACGACCATCAAAGTAGTGAACGGACGATCGATACGCATGTGAAAACATTACGCCTAAAGCTTGGCGATGCAGGAAAGATGATTGAAACGGTCTGGGGTATCGGCTATAAGCTTGAGGATCCCGAATGAATAATTTGAATCTCAGCAAAAAGATGTTGCTCGTATTTCTCGGTAGCATAATCTGTACGATTCTATTTTCGTTCTTTTTTATTCATTATTTATATACTGATCTCTACAAAGAACGAATTAAAGAATCAATCATGTACCAAGGTAATCGCACAGCTGCGCACTATCATTACGGTGAATTAAGCGATTCAATCATCGAGAAAATTCAATGGTATAATATTGTTTCGGAATATGAAATCATCGTAGTCGATCGCCTGGATGATCTGACATCGCACTTTCCCTACCAGCTCGATTATCAGATGCTTGTCGATGATAGCGACGAGGACATATTAGAAACTGGACAGCCTGTCATGAAAGAAGGTTATGTTAAAGAGCTGAATCGTGAAATATTCGGTGGAATCTTCCCGATTAAAGGCGAAAATGGACTAATCGGTTTCATCTATATATACGTTCCACTAGCTGCAATTCAAGATGTGTTCCGCGATAGTTTACCTATTATGTTGCTTGTGGGTACCACATTTTTCATTATCTTATTTTTAATCTTGCAACGTGTTTGGCGCTCGTTATTTGAACCATTAAAAACTTTACAAACGTACTCTGAAAGCGTCTCTAAAGGAGATTATTCCAATCGTCTCGATTCCCAACGTTCAGATGAAATCGGAAAACTCGCTACAGCCTTTAATGTAATGAGTCATTCATTAGCCGAACAAGACCAGCGTAAAAAAGAGTTCACATCAAATATTGTCCATGAATTGCGGACGCCGCTGACGTATATTAGTGGCTATGCACAACTTTCACGAGACAAAATCGACTCATCCCCTGAAGATGTGAAACAGTATTTGTCGACAATTGAAAAAGAAACTGAACGACTGAAAAAATTGATTCATGATTTAGTAGAGCTCAATCACTTGGAGCAAGATTTCTACACGCTAGTGAATGAACCCATTGCAATTGCTCAATTATTATTTGATACATTAGAACTTTTTGCGATTCGCTTGAAAGACAAAGGGATTCAGTTGCAGGCGATGATTGATGAAAATTTGATCTTACAAGGTGATCCGAAACGATTGCAACAAGTATTTTATAATACAATCGATAATGCGGTGAAATATGCCGAGCGGTCGATTTCTATCCAATTAGCTGCGAATGATTATGGTGTAATTTATCGCATTGCCAACGACGGTGTGACAATCGGCGACGAAGATATTGCGCGAATCGGCGAACGCTTTTTCCGAACAGATAAAGCACGAAATCGGACGACAGGTGGTACAGGTCTTGGATTATCCATTGTTAAAGAAATTGTACGACTGCATGGAGGAACGTTTAACGTGTCCAATGAAACTACCGAAACAATTGTCACCATCACGTTACCGGTTTTTGATGAAAGGAGTGAAGGTTGATATGGAACGGCTAATCCCTATTCTTTTGGCTGTGTTATTACTAGTTGTTGGTTGCAGTGAGCCGCTTGAACGCGGAAAACAAGTCCGTGATTTCACCTTCACTGATCAACATGGGGAACCGTTCGGCACGGAGCAATTGAATGGTACACCATGGATTGCAGACTTCGTATTCACGAATTGTACGACCATCTGCCCCGCGTTAACGAGTGAAATGGCACAGCTTCAGAAGTTATTAAAAGAACAAGGAACAGACGTACAATTTGTGTCCTTTTCTGTCGATCCAGAAGTAGACACCCCTGCAACGCTAAAAGACTATCTCGCTAATTTTACCGATGACGAGTCCAACTGGCATGTTCTGACGGGTTATTCGCAGCAAGAGATCGAAGCGTTTGCGCGGGAAGAATTCCAGACTTTCGTGTTAAAGCATGAATCATCCACACAAGTCGTACATGGAACCAATTTTTATTTAATCGATGCGGAAGGGTATATACGCAATGAATATAATTTTTCGAATGAATCCTATCAGAAGGAATTGCTTGCGGATATGAAGCGTCTGAATTAATCGGCGATGCGTGACGAATGGTAGCGATTCCGCTATACTAGGTAAGGAAAGCAGGTGTACATGTTGGATTCTCGTTATTGGAAAGTCGGTTTTTTCACCGCATTGACTTCATTTGTCTTGCTCATTATCGGCGTTCGTACAGTCTTAGGCCATGAGCTCATCGTCAATAATTATTTGTCGTTCGCGGTGTTCGGGCTAATCGTCGGTATCGTCAGCTCACTTTTATTATTTTATCAACTACATATTGCCTTTAAGATGTTTATGGTCGTGCTCGTCTTGGCGTTTGCGGAGATGTTCAGAAGCTTTATCTTCATGGATAATGAATTTTCGGAAGCCATAGGAATTTTATCGTTGTTCATCATTTCGTCTTTCGGACTGGCGATTTCGGTCATCGTTCAATTCCTTGTAAAACTATTACGCAACAAGTAAAAGCCAGCTGGAGATTATTCTCCGGCTGGCTGTTTTTTTTCTGTTTTAATTTGTTTACTGCGTAATTGACCACAAGCTGCGTCAATATCCGTACCATTTTCTAGACGTACACCACAGTGGATTCCTTTACGTCGCAATACTTCATAGAATGATTTGATTGCTTCAGGTTCACTACGTTGGTATTGTCCATGTTCGTCTACCGGATTGTATGGAATCAAGTTGACATATGATAAGTGGCGTTTGTCAGCAAGTAGTCTACCGAGTTCTTCCGCTTCCTTAACATGATCATTGACGTCACGCAATAAAATATATTCAAATGTAATCCGACGATTCGTCGTTTCCAAATAATAATTGATCGAGTCCATAAGCTTTTCAATTGGAAATGCTTTGTTGATCTTCATAATTCGTGAACGTAACTCATTATTTGGCGCGTGTAAAGATACGGCCAAGTTGACTTGGAGCTTCTCATTCGCGAAATCTTTAATCTTTTCAGTTAGCCCACTCGTTGACACGGTAATATGGCGTGCACCGATACATAGACCCTTTTGATCATTAACGACATGAAGGAAATTCATCAAATGCGTATAGTTATCGAATGGTTCTCCGATTCCCATAACAACAATGTGGCTGACACGTTCGCCTTCGCCTTTGCCGTCAAGATGTTCTTGAACTTTCATAATTTGACCGACAATTTCTCCAGCAGTTAGATCACGGTTTTTACGTAATAATCCGCTTGCGCAAAAACTACAACCGATATTACAGCCAACTTGTGTCGTGACACAGACGGAGTTACCGTATGGGAACTTCATTAATACTGTCTCGATTAAATTGCCATCTGTCATTTTAAACAAGAATTTTACCGTACCGTCTTGTGAAACTTGCTTAACTTCTTGTTCAAGCGTCTGGATTGTGAAGTGGTCGTTCAGTAAGTCACGCGTTTCTTTGTTGATATTATTCATCTCATCGAAAGATAATACGCGTTTTTTATAGAGCCAGTCCCACACTTGTGTTGCCCGGAATTTTTTTTGTCCTTGTTCGATGAAGAAGTCTGACAATTGTTCAATCGTTAACCCGTATATGGATGGTTTCATTTAGATTCTAGCCTCATTTCAAAAATTGCAATTCTGTTATTATACTACAGGATTGCGTAAAAAGGAACAACTGATTCGTATTATTGATTTTGTTGTACATTTTTGTCGGTTCTGATTTTCAAATAAAATGCAAGCAAGTTCAATAATGCGAGTACAGCGAAAAAGATTCCCATTCCAGTGTGTCCTGTCGATATTCTATCATAAGCAAAATACGCCATAACTACACCGATGATGAGATCGATAATTTTTGAATTAAACAAGTCGTTTCCCCCCAATTGCTTTATCCGTAGTATAACAGAAAACACGCACCCGCGACGGAATTTTCATCCGAGACGGGTGCGTAGTATGTCAGATCTACTTATGCATTTGTAGTCGTTAGATTATGCTTTTGAATGAAATCCATCAAAACAGTTTCGAGATTTGGACTGCCGACTTCATCTAGATCATAATAAACACGCGTGCAAGGCTTGTTGATGTTGATGACACGTGATAGATCCATAGGTGTACCGATGATAACTGCATCTACATCTGCAGCATTTATCGTATCTTCAAGGTCTTTCAACTGCTGCTTACCATAGCCCATTGCCGGCAAGATATTCTCGATATGCTGATACTGGTTGAAAGTTGTGATCAAGCTACCTACAGCATATGGACGTGGGTCAACGATTTCGCTTGCACCTAAACGCTGTGCCGCGATTACGCCTGCACCCAATTTCATTTCTCCGTGCGTCAATGTCGGACCGTCTTCTACGATCAATACACGCTTACCTGCAATGATTTCAGGGTTGTCCACACTAATTTTTGATTCAGCTTTAATGATTGTGCTGTTTGGAGCTGCAAATTTAATATTGTTTTCAACTGTTTGGATTGCTTCTTCAGATGCGCTGTCGATTTTATTGATAATGGAGACATCTGTCGTACGCAAGCAAACTTCACCTGGGTAGTATTTCAATTCATGGCCAGGACGGTGTGGGTCAAGCACTGTAATCGCCAAGTCTGGCTCATAGAATGAAAAGTCGTTGTTTCCGCCATCCCAAAGGATTACGTCACAGCCGTCTGGATCATTTTCAGCAGCATTTAAGATATCCTGGTAATCAACACCCGCATAGATGATGTTTCCACGATCAACGTGTGGCTCATACTCTTCCATCTCTTCAATTGTACAATTATGTTTCTTAAAGTCTTCTACTGTCGCATAACGTTGAACACGCTGTGCAGCTAGATCGCCATATGGCATTGGGTGACGGATTGCTACTACTTTTAAGTCATGCCCAAGTAATGTTTCAATGACTTTACGTGATGTCTGACTCTTACCCGTTCCTGTTCTAACCGCACAAACAGAAATAACTGGCTTATTACTTTTAATCATTGTCGCTTTTGAACCTAGCAATGTGAAGTTTGCACCTGCTGCGTTAACAATTGCACCAATTCCCATAACTTTTTCGTAGCTAATATCGCTGTATGAAAATACACATTCATCTACTTTAAGTTCTTTGATCAACTCAGGTAATTGATCCTGAGAATAAATTGGAATACCTTCAGGATATAATTCGCCAGCTAGTTCAGCCGGATATTTACGGCCATCGATATCTGGAATTTGTGTTGCTGTAAACGCAACAACATTGTATTCTTCTTTATTACGGTAGTATGTATTAAAGTTGTGGAAATCTCGTCCTGCTGCACCAATAATGATTATATTTTTCGTTTTCATAAAGTTCATCTCTCCAATCAAGCTTCTTGTTATGATTATACAACACGATGTATAATAATGCAAATGCTTTTTAAAAAAATATTTCACAGTTTATCGGATTCTATGATACAAAGGATATTGACTTGAATTCAGTTAAAAACGTAGCAGGTACGATTTTAACTGGCAAATAGTTACTCAAAGAAGGTGTATATAAACCACCAGTTGACATAAAAAAGCCAAGTATGAGATTTACTCTCAAACTTGGCTTTATATATAATAAAACGCTACTCTATTGTTACATATAATCTTTTAATACAACAAACAGCTTCTCCATCTGTTCATCCGTACCAATTGTAATGCGTAAGTAGTCACTGATTACCTTCGTATCAAAGTGACGGACTAAAATTCCACGCTCTTTCAACTGCTCATACAGTGTCTTCGCGTCTTGGTTGATCGGCTTCGCAAATACGAAGTTCGCGTCAGAAGGTAACACATCGAATCCTAGTTGCTTCAAAGATTCAACAGTATACTCTCGCGTTCGAATGATTTTCTTCGTACTTTCCGAGAAATATGCATGATCTTCAAATGCTGCAGTTGCACCCGCCATTGCCAGACGGTCAATTGTATATGAGTTGAATGAATCTTTGATGCGCGTCAATCCGGCAATTAACTCTGGCTGCCCTAGCGCGAAGCCAACACGTAATCCAGCAAGGGAGCGAGATTTTGATGTCGTTTGAATCACTAATAAATTATCATACCGATCGATGACCTGCAAAGTCAATATACGCTTCATCAATGATCACGACTTGATCTGGATTTTGCTTTAAAATCTCTTCGATTCCGTCGAGTTCTTCGTAAATACTCGTCGGTGCATTTGGATTTGGTAAAATCACGCCGCCTTCTGAACCAAAAAATTTTTCCTTAGCGAGTGTAAAGTCCTCATTTAAAGGCACCTGTTCAAATGAAATATTGAATATTTTCGAGTAAACCGGATAAAAGCTATAGCTGATTTCTGGGAACTTTATCGTTTTTCCTGGTTCAAAAAATGCCATAAATGCAAATGCTAATACTTCATCGGAGCCATTACCGACAAAGACGTTCTCCTTAGTCAGTCCGTACGTCTCTGCAATCGCATGACGCAACGGCTCCACTGTTGGTGATGGATAACGTTGTAACGTATTGTCGGCAAGTGTTGCTTGGATAGCTTCCACTACCTTTGGGCTTGGTGGATACGGATTTTCATTGGTATTTAACTTGATGATATCTGGCTGATTCAATTGCTCGCCAGGAACATACGGTTCTGTCCGACGCGCAACTGTGCTCAGAAATCTACTCATTACGTAGCACTTCCTTTTTTGGTCTTCTTTCGCGTAATACTTGCTGGACATCTGTTAAGTCCACGTCAAGAATATTCATCAGGACAAGTGTGTGATAGACCAAATCTGCAATTTCATTGGATACTTCTTCTTTGTCTGCATTTTTCGCACCGATTACGACTTCCGTAGTCTCTTCGCCGACTTTCTTCAATACTTTGTCAATCCCTTCATTGAAGAGATATGTCGTGTAAGAACCTTTGATTGGATTTTCTTTACGGTCCGCAATTTCGTCAATCACTTCATAAATCACTTCACGTAATGACTCTTCTGTTTCTGTAACGGTAGTGAAGAAGCATGTTTTTTCACCAGTATGACAAGCCGGACCTTGAGGGGTCACTTGTATAAGCAAGGTATCTTGGTCACAGTCCAATGAAATACGCTTTACTTGCTGGCGATTGCCTGAAGTTGCGCCTTTATTCCATAGTTCTTGTCTAGAGCGGCTATAAAACCAAGTTTCGTTTGTTTCCAATGTTTTTTCAATTGCTTCTTTATTCATATATGCGAGCATGAGTACTTCACCTGTACGATCGTCTTGTACGATGGCTGGTAGAAGGCCTTTGTCATCGAATTTAAGTGTATTAATGTCTAGTGTCATATTAGTCATTCCTAACTACGATTTTTTCTTCTGCTAAGTAATTTTTCAAATCACGGATATTGATTTCATTGAAGTGGAATACGGAAGCTGCAAGTGCCGCGTCTGCTTTACCTTCAGTCAGTACCTCTTTAAAGTGTTCGGGTTTACCCGCACCGCCACTTGCGACGATTGGAATAGTAACTGCTTCTGCCATTGCACGGTTTAATGCGATATTATACCCATCCTTCACGCCGTCTTCATCGACACTATTGACGACTAGTTCGCCAGCGCCCAATGCTTCCATTTTAATCGCCCATTCAATCGCGTCAATACCAGTTGGCTCCATGCCGCCTTTTGCGTACACAGACCATTTCCCTTCGCCTTCTTGACGAACGTCCATTGACAACATGACGCGCTCAGAACCGTATTTGTCAGCTACTTCTTTGATTAAACCAGGATTTGTTATCGCTGCACTGTTGATGGAAATTTTATTACCGCCGATAGCAAATACGGTGTCTACGTCTTCTAATGTACGAATTCCACCACCAACGATGAATGGAACTGGAACCTCTTTTGCAATTTCTTCGATTAAGTCTAAGAACATACCACGATTTTTCGTAGATGCAGAAATATCATAAAACACAAGTTCATCCGCACCGTCTGCAACATACTTTTTCGCTAATGTTAGGGGATCTGCTACTTCTTGTACGTCTAGAAATTTCTTTCCTTTTACAACTTTACGGTTGTCTACATCCAAACATGGAATGATTTTTTTAGTTTTTGACATGACTGTCGTCCCCCAATAATTTTTCTAAAGATAAATTGCCTTCGTATAACGCTTTACCGATAATTGCACCATACATGTCCCTAGCAGCAAGAGTTTTGATATCCGATTCTGTTGATACACCACCTGAGGCGATAATATCAATTGAAGATGCTTCATTCATTAGCTGTAGTTCTTCAAAGTTCGGTCCTTGCAACATGCCGTCTTTCATGATGTCCGTGTAAACTACTGTTTTCACACCGATTTTTGCTAAGTCTTGCAATAGGTCCACCGCTTTAACATCACTTGTTTCAGTCCAGCCATCTGTCGCTACTAAACCATTTCGCGCATCGATTGATACAGCAATTTTGTCACCATACTTCTCAACTGCTCGTTTCAGAAATTCTGGATCTTGAATCGCTGCTGTTCCAATAATTACACGTGCTACACCGTTTTTTATATGCGAATCGACGATGTCCATGTTGCGAATTCCGCCACCCACTTGTACGGGAATAGTTACTGCTTTTGCGAGTTCGCTGAGTCGCCTGTTTTTGCCCCATCTAAATCTACCACGTGAATGTATTCGGCCCCTTGACGTTGCCACTCTTGCGCCATATCTGTTGGTGAGTCGTTATAAACGATTTCTTGAGCATAATCACCTTGAATGAGGCGCACACATTTGCCACCTCTAATATCAATTGCAGGGAATAAAATCATCAACAAGTCCTCCTAAGTAGATCATCAGTTTTATTACAAAGTACCTTTAGTGGATGGTACGCCTTTAATTTCCGGGTTAATCGTACTGGCTACACGCAACGCACGGCCGAAGCTTTTGAAGACTGATTCGATAATGTGGTGTGTATTCTTGCCGTAGTTCAAATTAATGTGTAACGTAATTTTCGCATTGCTCGTAAACGCTAGGAAAAACTCTTCAACTAGCTCCGTATCGAATTCGCCTACTTTGTCTTTCATTCCTTCGACATTGAAGACAAGGTATGATCGACCACTAATATCGATTGAAGCTGTAGACAATGCTTCGTCCATCGGTGTAGAAACAAGTGCGAAACGTTCGATACCTTCTTTTGTACCGATACATTTATTGAAAGCTTGTCCAAGAACAATACCGATATCTTCTACGGAGTGATGCTGATCTACTTCGATATCACCTTTACATTTGACTGTTAGATCGAAACGTCCGTGCTTTGCGAAAGCTGTTAACATATGGTCGAAGAATCCGACGCCAGTCTGAATATCTGTTATCCCTGTGCCATCAAGTGAAAAGTCCATTTCAATGTCCGTCTCACCTGTTTTACGTGATATTTGTTCTCTACGCATTTAGCATCCTGCCTTTCGTACTTTAATTGAATTCGCGTGACCTGTTAGTTGCTCAGCCTCCGCGAGAATAATGACGTCATTCGCTACTTCCGCAAGTGCATTTTCGGAGTAATAAATTACACTTGATTTCTTCATGAAATCGTAGACGCCTAGTGGAGATGAAAATGCGGCAGTACCGCTAGTCGGCAATGTATGATTCGGTCCCGCCATATAATCGCCAAGTGCTTCCGGAGCGTGTTGGCCGAGGAAGATTGCTCCCGCATTGCGGATTGAAGCTAAATGTTCCATCGGGTTGTCAATCATCAGCTCTAAGTGCTCTGGTGCGAGGCGATTGACGATATCGAATGCTTCTTGTAATGTATCAACGATAATAATACGACCGAATTGCTCGATTGATTGTGCCGCGATTTCTTTACGATCTAACTCCTCTAATTGGCGATCGATTTCTTTTGATAATTCCTCCGCGAACGCTTCACTCGTTGTGATGCAAACCGCTGCTGCTCGCTCATCGTGTTCTGCTTGGGACAATAAATCTGCCGCTGCATACACCGCATTCGTATTAGCGTCCGCCACGACACAAATTTCACTCGGTCCTGCAATCATATCAATCGCTACATCACCGAATACCCATTTTTTCGCACGTGCTACATATGCATTACCTGGACCTGTGATTTTGACGACTTTTCCAATTGTTTCTGTACCATATGCTAGTGCCGCAATTGCTTGTGCACCGCCTACTTTATAAATACGATCGACACCTGCTTCTTTTGCAGCAACTAGTACGTGAGGATTAATCTTGCCGTCTTTTTGTGGAGGAGTGACCATTGAGATTTGACCGACACCTGCGATTTTCGCCGGGAGCGCATTCATCAATACTGTTGAAGGATACGCTGCTTTTCCGCCTGGTACGTAGATGCCGACGCTATCAATTGGTGTGACTTTTTGACCAAGCATGATGCCTTCATTTGGATTAAGGAACCAAGATTGTTCTTTTTGCGCTTCATGATATGTAGAAATTCGTTGTTTTGCTGCGCGTAAAGCTCGGTAGAAATCTTCTGTCACAGCTTGTTCCGCTTCATTAATTTCTTCTTCACTGACGATTAATTCGTTCAGCGTCACACCATCAAAACGTGCGGTATAGTCGAGTACTGCTTTGTCACCTTGCGCACGAACGGTATCAATGATTGATAGAACTTTACGATCAAACTCCAAATCTGGTTGACTTGAATCGTCACGTCGAAGTAACTCTTCTGTAAATTCAACTCCACGAATCGTTTTCACGAGCACACCTCCAGCCCTTCCTTCATATCTTGAATAAACTGTTGAATATCTTCTGTTTTCGTAGCGTAACTCGCTTTATTAACGATTAAACGCGCACTCACGTCAGCCATTTCTTCTAGTACAACTAAACCATTTTCTTTCAATGTCGTGCCTGTTTCGACGATATCGACAATAACATCTGACATACCGATCAATGGTGCTAACTCAATCGAGCCGTTCAGCTTGATCATTTCTGTGCGAATGCCCTTCTTGTCGAAGTACTCCTTCGCTACTAGCGGGTACTTCGAAGCGACGGTTAGGAATGGAACATTATCTATCGGTGTATCCGGGAATCCCGCCACTGCCAGCTTGCATTTTCCAATTCCTAAATCAAGTAATTCATAGACATCACGCGGGTCCTCCATCATGACATCTTTACCAACGATCCCTACGTCAGCTGCACCGTTTTCTACATAAACCGGTACATCTACAGCTTTGACGAATATGAGCTTAATCTTTTTCTTATCATCATAAATAACGAGCTTGCGGCTATCATCCGTCCATTCGGAAAATCGAACGTCCGATTTGCCGAGGAATTTCATCGCTCGTTCCGCTGTACGGCCTTTCGCCATTGCGACTGTTAAATAGTCCATTCAGGTACCCCTTTCTTGCTTGTGATGCTGTCTAGTAATTGTTTGAAGTCTTCAAATTCCTTCGTTTCTTCTACATCTGCTAATAGATTTTGCTGTTCTAGCAACTGAATCGTGTACTCACTATCTTTTGCAGATGCTTGACCCCTTAACGGTTTGGATACGACACGATAGTCACGTTCTCTTAATTCATTTGCGATATCAATCGCGTATTTCATGCGACTCTCCTGATAAAATACCGTTACGTCGATGCTGTAGCGCTCTTTCAATTTTTTCTTTGCAGTAGCTTTCACTAATGAATCAATTTCACAAGCGAAACCAATCGCCGGCAATTTAACCCCAAACTCTTCGCTTAATGAATCATAACGTCCACCCATCAAAACAGGTTTACCGAAATTTTCTACATAACCTTGGAAAATGATTCCCGAGTAATAACCCATATGGTTTATTAACCCGAGGTCGATGACGATATGCTTTTTCAAGCCGTATAGCTCAACAATTTCATACGTTTTCTGTAAATAGTCAATTGCAAGCTGAACAGATTCGCTTACTTGTAAGTTTTGCAATCTGTCGAATACGACTTGTGGTGCACCGTATAGCAAAGGTAATTGCTCCAGTACTTCTTTCACTGCCGGATCAATCGGCAATTGATTGAGGAAAGGTCCGATTCCAACTATGTTCTTCGCTTGAATCAACCTCTTCAGTTCTGCCGTCTGTTCTTTAGTTAATTGCAAGTCCGCAATTAATTCTGTGAAAAACCCAGCATAACCAATTTCTATTTTCACATCCGAGAAACCAACATCACGTAATGCATGACATGCGAGCATAATTGTTTCTGCATCTGCTTGTGGAGAGCTTTCACAATAATATTCCACACCTGCTTGCGTCTTACCGATCGGTTCATTTTCTTGGAATGTCTGTCTAAATACTTCTTGGACGTAATAGTAACGCATCTCTTCTGGCAAGTTGCCATTCAACTGAACTAGTTGCTGAGTCAAAGGAATCGTCACATCTGGACGCAACACCAAAACTTCCCCCGTATAATCAATCACTTTGACCATCTCGTTTTGGTTGATTGACGTGCGCACATTTGAATACAAATCATATTGTTCAAATGCAGATGTTTTAATACGCTTATAGCCATATGTAGTGAATCGCTTGCTTAGCGTTCCTATAATTTTCTCATGTTTTTCATGTTCATTCGCTAGAATTTCAGAATACACTATTTCTTCTACCGCCTTCCGAATACTTTATCGCTTTACTACACTAAAGTTAATTCTAACTATAATCAATTATTTAGGTGTTGTCAACTGTATATAGCATGATTCATCTGCTACAATATGTTCTATAGAAAAGGAGACTTGAGACTATGTTTGATTATCACATGCACAGCGCATTTTCTGCAGACTGCGAGATTCCGATGGAAGAAATGGCTAAAGCCTCCATCGCTAAAGGACTCACTGAAATTTGCTTCACCGACCACGTAGATTATGAATACCCAGACGACACAATTCACTTCGACTTCGACAAACTCGAATACGCGAAAGAAATTCAACAACTTAATGAACAATTCAAAGGGAAACTGACGATTAAAAAAGGGATCGAAATCGGTCTCCAGCCAGACTTATTGCACCTCTACGAAGAATTGATGGACGAGCACAACTTTGATTTTGTAATCTGTTCTTTACATACGGTTGAAAACAAATCATTGCATTATCGTGAATTATTTACTGATCGTTCTGTAGATGAAGCATTCGAAACATACTATAAAGAATTGCTTTATTGTGTTCAAAATTATAAACGATACAGCGTTCTTGGTCATACCGACTTGATCAAACGATATACTGACCAACCACCTGCAAACCAATTTCATGATTATTTAGAAAAGATCTTCAATATAATTATACCAGAAGGCAAAGGCATTGAACTCAATACTTCTGGGACTCGCTACGGATTATCACATAATATGCCAAGCGAAGATATTTTACGGTTGTATAAGCAATGTGGCGGCGAAATCATCACACTTGGTTCTGATGCACATCGCACGACTGAAATCGCGCATGAGTTTAAAGAGTCACTTGAATTGTATCAATCGATCGGCTTTAATTATCTAGCCACCTTCACAGATGGCAAGCCTGAATTTCATAAAATTTCTTCTTTATAAGATAAGAAAAAGTGACGAAACATCTGTGTTTCGTCACTTTTTTACAGTTTGGCAGCGGGCTATGAACGTGGAACTATGCGCTATGTGCTCGTAGCCGTTGTCTATGAGCGAAAAATATATTCTATGAGCGCGCACCAATGAATCTATCATTTCATTTCATTTTCGAAACACCCACGTCTTAAATAAAGCTAAACGTTCCCGCACCAACACTTTCGTCTTCACTACTTCAGGCGTTTTCGCAGCGACTACGTCTGTATCCCAGCCTAGTTGCCTAGCCAAAAACCGTGCTCTCGCCAAATGAAAGTCACTACTAATAATCGTTACACCTGCTACTTCAGGTAATAACTCCTGCGCGAATTGCAGGTTTTCATACGTAGACGTCGATTGGTTTTCTAGTAGTAAACGTTCTTTCGCTAGTCCATGCGCAGTTAAATAGCGATACATAGCTTCTGCCTCACTAATATCTTCGTCAGGTCCTTGACCACCCGATAAGACTAGCTTCACATGGGGATAGCGATTCGCATAAGCTAATGCTTCGTCAAGTCGATAGCGCAAAGACAATGACGGCACTTTCCCATTTACTTTCGCTCCTAAAATCACTGCGTAATCATGGGTTCCATCTGCTTTAAATTGTTGCGCTTTCTGTATTCGCTCCCCTGGAATTATCCAGAACATCCAGGCCCCTATAGCCAATAGCAATACAACCACGGTGACTATCCCCTTTTTCATACACTCGCCTCTCTTCTTTAACAGTAAGACGGAGCTGTATGGAGATTGGTTTCAAAAACAACGAAGCTCTCTGGTCGCATTGAACTTTAATAAAAAAACAGACACATTTTTTCATAGTGTGTCTGTCTTTTTATTATTTATCGAATACCATGTGCAACCATAGCATCTGCAACTCTTAAGAAGCCAGCTACGTTCGCTCCCATAACAAGGTTACCTGGTTTACCGTATTGATCGGCTGCTGCTTTACAGTCATTATAAATATTTTGCATAACATCCTTCAAATGCATATCTACTTGTTCCGCTGTCCATGATAGACGCTGGCTGTTTTGTGACATTTCCATAGCGGATACGGCAACACCGCCAGCATTCGCTGCTTTTGCTGGGGCAAATAAAATATTATGCTGTTGAAAAATTTCAATTGCTTCAATCGTACAAGGCATATTCGCACCTTCACCAACCGCTTTTACCCCATTTGCAATTAGCATATGTGCAGCGATTTCGTCGATTTCATTTTGCGTCGCACACGGAAGCGCGATATCACAAGGAATTGACCAAATCGCACTGCAATCTGCATGGTATTCTGCGTGAAGATGTTCTTTCGTATATTCCCAAATTCTTTTATTGCCATATTCCTTCAACTCTTTAATAAGCTCAAGATCAATTCCATTTTTGTCATATATATATCCGTCTGAATCACTGCATGCAACGACTTTTGCGCCAAGTTGCATCGCTTTTTCCATCGCATACGTAGAAACATTACCTGAACCTGAGACGATGATTGTTTGACCTTCAAGTGACAGATTGTTCTCTTTGAGCATTTCATCTACGAAATAGACTGTTCCGTAACCCGTTGCTTCTTTACGCCCTAAGCTACCACCATGATCAGGATTTTTCCCGGTAAGGATTCCAGCCTCATAACCGCCTTTAATACGATTATATTGACCAAATAGATAACCAATTTCACGTTTACCAACACCGATGTCACCTGCCGGCACGTCGATATCAGGTCCGATATGTCTACTCAATTCTGTCATGAAGCTTTGCGTAAAGCGCATGATTTCACGATCCGATTTACCTTTAGGGTCAAAATCTGATCCACCTTTACCTGCACCAATTGGTTGACCAGTCAACGCGTTTTTGAAGATTTGTTCGAAAGCCAAAAACTTCATAATACTATTATTTACAGATGGATGAAAACGCAGTCCACCCTTATAAGGTCCAAGATCGCTATTAAACTGAACACGGTATCCTCTGTTTACATGTACTTTTCCTTGATCATCTTCCCACGCTACGCGGAATGAGATGATTCGTTCAGGTTCAGTAATCCGCTCAAGAATTCCATTATAGATAAATTCAGGATGCTTAGCAAAGACAGGACGAAGGGAATCAAAGATTTCTCTCGTTGCCTGTAAAAATTCCTTTTCATCCGGATTCCGTTTCTTGACTAACTCATATACTTCATGAACATAATCATTTGCTCTTTTACGATTATTAAAGTCAACCTCATCAATCTTTTTCATGTGCGACCATCCCTTTCCTTGTTGTTAGTTAAAAACTGACGACCGACGAGTCGCTCACTTTACTCCGTAGAAGTTATCCCGAAAGCCACATTTATCCCGGAATCCCACCTTATCAAAGGGAAGAACACTACCGAGAAAATTGTATTTTTATTGTTCGGAAAGTTACTGTGTATTTCAATATTATTACCGAAAACATAGAAAGTTACAAGATTTTTTTATAACTTTTACAGAATGCTTTAACTTTTGTGTCAATTTTATGTATTTACAACGACTTTTCACTTTACAATCGTCTGAATATATTGTATTATTAATCTATTCAATCAATCTATGTGAAGCTAGCCATTAATGGGTATTCGCTAGAGGGTGAGAAACTATACGAAAAGAAAGAGGCGAAGCACCATGACAAAGAAAACCAGTACATTCCGTTCTATTTTAGGAGCTAATCTACTACTCATCATGACATTTGCTTTCCTACCTGCTTTACTCGTAAATCCAGATATGGATTTCTTCCAAAATGCTATAAAAGTACTAACAAGCGAATAAAAGATCTAGCAAACGAGCCTTTCCTTTATTGTGGAAAGGCTCTATTTATTTATCTTTTTCTTATTCTAAATCGATCTTCTAGCAACAACCAATTTTGTGGAAAAGCTAAACCTAGCTTCCAATACATAATCCCACGTAATTTAAATTCCTTCAGCAAGTCAAATTTCGCATGAATACTTCTAGCATCTTCAAACCACACTTCATGTTCTGTTCCTTGTGCATCATAATACGTAAAATGTGGTGCTTGAGCGACTGCATCATATTCAATAGCAACGCGTTCTTTAATTGCTAAATTAGTTGCCATTCTTGGACTTAATGCGGTAGCTGGCATACTATCTTCTTGACCAAATGGCGCGGACCAATCATAACCATATAAATTCTGTCCTAGAAAAATCTTCTCTCGTGGAATTTGACTGATCGCATATTCTACAACCTTCCTAACGGGACCAATTGGACTGACAGCTTGCGGTGCACTATACGTATATCCCCATTCATACGTCATTAATACGACGAAATCAGTAATTTCCCCATGAACTTTATAGTCATGCGCACCATAAATTCCGGTCTTTACTTCCCCCGCTTTTGGTGCAAGTGCAGTTGAAAGCGTCAATCCCGCTTGATGGATTTGATCTCGCGCATTTCGCAATAATTGATTATATAATTCTCGATCTTCTGGGAATAATAATTCAAAGTCAAAATGAATATCTCCATAGCCTATTTTTTTCGCTTCAGCAATTGCTTGTTGAATCATTCGATTTTGCGCTGCTTGATCTGTAAAAATCACATGTGCTAGTTCTGCACTAAATCCGTAGTTCTCTAAGTTTGTGAGCACTATCATATTGATGACGCCTGCATTTTTAGCAGTCGTTGGCATGTTTGCAATATTCGGTTCTTTTAGGGAACCATCACGCTGTACTTCATAGCTAAACATCGCTAAATAGGTTAGCTGTTTTACGCGTCTTCTTACTTCCGCCAGCATTTCAGGACTTACTGGATTACGTGGTTCCACGTATAATAATGAATCGATTGGTGTTTTCGGTTGTTCAGGAATATAAAGGCGTTGTCCTACTTGCAATACGGCTATTGGGTTAATTCCATTGATTTGCGCAAGACGCTCAAAGGATAAGCCATGCGTTTGCGCTATTTTATATAAGCTATCTCCAGGTCGCACCCAATAATATGTACCGATAATAGGAATTACTAACGCTTGTCCTACAACCAACTGGTCGCTATCTAATTCATTCGCTAAGATGATTTGTTGATACGGCACGCCATAGATTTGTCCTATTTCAAATAGACTCTGTCCTTGTTGCACTACATGTATTTGCATAGTACTTCACTACCTTTCCCGTGTTCTTTTACCAAAGTATGATTGAGCGTAATGAAGTATGCATAAAACCTGTATACCTCCACATACTACAACTGATGGAAATGACTAGTTGAAGGAGGAAATATATTTGACCAATCAGTTTGAAACATCACAACACTTGCAAGGTGGTATGGTGCCACCATCGTTGAACCACGGTGGACATGAGCTTTTTGATATGCATGAAGTACTTGGCGCTGCGGTAGGTGCATTGAACCAATCGATGATCTTGCGTCCTCACGTACAAGATCCAGAGCTATTAGATATTTTGGATCGACAGTACCGATTTATGCTGGATGAATATAACATCACCGTTGAATGCTTTAAAACAGGAAAAAACCCTTCTCACCCGACACAGCGCTATCAAATGAAAGCAGGCAACGACTTTATTTATGGTATGAAAGAAAAACCTCCAACGAAGCCGATTCAATCGACTGGTGAAATTACAGACGAAATCATTTCCGGCTTTTTACTTGGTGCCGCGAAAGAAGGCTCCACTGGAAAAGCAGCTGCAGCGTTAGAAGTATGTAACCCTGTTGTTCGTCGTGTGCTCGCAGATTCCATACCAAACTGCATCGAAATGGCTTATGAGTTAGCGATTTATCAAAATAAACACCAGTATTACCAAATGCCACAATTAAAAGAACATGACATGAATTTGTTGCTTCAATCATTCGCACCTGTAGGACAACCAGGCATGCCTAATCCTCTTCAATAAGTCAGCAGGACGAGCAGATGGAGAACTTTCCCGTCTGCTCTTTTGCTTTTCACTTCATTATATTTGTATACTGTAGGTATGAATAGAAATGAAGGAGTGTTTATATGAAAGTTGCCATTTTCGACTTTGACGGGACATTGTATACGAAAGAAACCTTTTCATTATTGATGGATCAATTAAAGAACCATCCAATCTACAAGCGTTACTACGGAAAGTTTTATCGTTCGATCTTACCGCTTTATATAAGATACAAACTAAAAATATTGCCGGAAGCCGAAATGAAAGAACGTTCTATGAAACTATACTTACAAGCACTTTCCTCACTGACTACTTCACAACTACAAACCTATTTCGAAGACATGCGCGGTGAAATGTCACGCGATTTCAATGAAAAAGTCATCTATCGATTAGACGAGCACCGTGCAGCAGGTTATCGTGTATTATTAGTTTCTGGAGCTTATACACCATTTTTGAAAGCAGTCACCCCTCACTTATCCTTTGACCACGTCATCGGTACAGATATTCCATCACAAGGCGAGAAAATTGCAATGGATTTGCCGTTTATACATATTCAAGGACAACGTAAAAATGAACAAGTTGAGAAAGCATTACAAGGCGAAACAATCGATTGGGCTAACAGCTATGCATATGGAGACAGCATCGCTGACTTGCCCGTTTTAGAAAAAGTCGGAAACCCAGTCGCCGTTAGACCCGATGCAAAACTAACAGCTATAGCGAACGAACGAAAATGGGAGATTCTATAAAATAACCCCATACGAAACTTAGCTTGTGCTTAAATCCTTTACGTAGACTATAAGAAATTAGAGAATTAGAAAAAACAAAGAACTCTGAATAAACTTCAGAGTTCTTTGTTTTATATTTTCTTTAATGCATTCACATATAAACTACCATCTGTCTGAATTTCTGCGTAGAGAACATGCTCCGGCTTACCAATGCCTTGTTGCTCCAATTGTTGAGTCAACCATACATCCGTCAAGTTCAATTCGCGCATATTTTTCTCCTCTACTTTGCCATCCGTAATAATCTCAGTCGGAATATACTTTGGCATCGTAGTAGAACCTTTGACGTCTTTCTTTGTTGCTGGTTGTTCCGAAGGCTTTAGCATCACACTTAAGTTCCCATTCGTTTCGAAAATCGCATAATTGACATCCTTCATAGAGAATACAGATTGTTCTCGTAACATCATATTCAATTCATTGAAATTCAGACGTAATTTCCGTAACGAACCTTCGATAATTTTACCATTTTGAATGACAATCATCGGTTTATCATCTAGAGCAACACGTATTTTCACTGATTTGAATGATAAAAAATTGGCTAAAATCGTCAATAACGCCCATAAAATCATACCGTACATGCCATTAAGAAAAGGGGTTTCTGACTCCCCTGCTAAGTTCGCTGCAATAGAACCAATCGTTATACCAGTTACATAGTGAAAGAAGGTCAGTTGAGAAACTTGTTTTTTCCCCATGAAACGAGCCAAAATCATTAATACGATAAAAGAAAGTACCGTTCGTAATGTCATCTCCCAAAAAGCTAATTCCCAGAACTCATCTATGTTCACAACATGCACCTCCATTGCTTGGAGTATGTGTGAAAGTAGATGATATTATACGTTAAGTAGCCTATTCGAATCCAATCGCTTTTAATTCCAGACGTACGGTGTTTCTTGGTAAACGTAGTAGTTTAGCCAGTTAGAGAATAGCAGATGAGTATGCGAACGCCATGTATTCTTTGGATCTTTAGTTGGGTCATCGTTAGGAAAATAATTTACTGGCACATCGATATCCATTCCCTTTTGGACATCACGGGCATATTCTTCCGCTAATGTACAAGCATCATACTCTAGATGCCCGGTAACCATAATATGCTTTTCATCATTAGATATAATGATGAAAGCTCCTGCATCTTCAGAAGTAGAAAGCAGCGTTAACTCGGGATGGTTTTGAATTTCTTCAATGGGAACGGATGTATGACGAGAATGCGGAGCAACAAACTCATCATTAAATCCTCTTGCTAAGTTAACCGTCGGATCCGTAATATTGTGTACGAATATTCCTGAACACTTCTTCTCTAACTCAAACTTATCAATACCATAGTGATGATAAAGTGCTGCCTGCGCACCCCAACAAATATGAAGTACCGAAGTTACGTTCGTTTTCGTCCACTCCAAAATTTGCACAAACTCTTTCCAATACACTACATCTTCAAATGGCATAAGCTCAATGGGTGCGCCCGTGATAATCATACCGTCAAAACGACGATCTTTGACGTGTTCGAATGTAGTATAAAATGTTTCTAAATGTGTTTGACTAACATTTTTTGAAACATACGTCGCTGTATTTAAAAACGTTACATTCACTTGTAATGGTGTATTCCCCAGCAAACGCAATAATTGAAGTTCCGTTTTCTCTTTTTCAGGCATTAAGTTCAAGATCAATATGTTCAATGGACGAATATCTTGCGCAATTGCCCTTTCTTCATCCATAACGAAAATCTTTTCTTCTTTAAGTAATTCTCCTGCTGGTAATTTTTTAGGTATGTTAATCGGCATTTGTTTTCCCCCTTATTTTTCATGTATCTATTTTTTACAATAAAAATACCCCTTCTCTTGTAGATAAGAAAATGAGGGTATCCGCACACCATTCTTATCTCTCAAGAATAAAATCTTGTTGGAGGTAGCACCTTCCTGTTTACACAGAGGTTGCTGAAGCGTCATCAGGCCAATTCCCTTAGCTTCTCTTGATAAGTAATTATGAAGTTATTTTTCCAATACAAATTCAAAAATTGATTTACTAAGTATTATAACATTAATAAACAAATTGTATAGCGCAATTTTCAAATAGTTCGGTAGATTAACATCTTGCAAATTGTAGATCGTTAAAATTTGTGTATAATAGGAATTAACAACTACTTTTTTCAAGGAGGGCACCATGAAATCTTTAGGGATTGTTCGAAAAGTTGACCACCTCGGTAGAATTGTTATTCCGAAAGAGCTTAGAAAATCTTTGCTGATAGACAAAGGGGATCCGATTGAAATATTCGCTGAAGACGATCGAATTATTTTAAGAAAGTATCAAGCAAGCAGAGTCTGTTTCATTACTGGTGAAGTTTTAGATGAGAATAAACAATTATCAAATGGCTTATTCATTAGCCCTGAAGGTGCAAAGATTCTTTTGAAAGAACTAGAAAGTTTTTCATAATATAAAAGCCATCTCAATAGAGATGGCTTTTTGATTGAAACATTCATAGACTGTTGATGAACTCTTCTATTTCTTCTTTTGTTTTTCGATTCTTACTAACGAATCGCCCAGTTTCATTCCCTTCACTAAATGCAATGAAGCTAGGGATTCCAAAAATATCGAGTTGACTACATAAATCAATAAAGTCGTCACGATCGACAGAAATAAATTCATGCTCAGCAAATTCCACTTCCAATGTCGGTAGGAAAGGTTCAATTACTCTGCAATCGGGACACCAATCTGCCGTGAATAAGAATATGACGCGTTCTTCCTTTTTCAGTTGCTCAAATTGCTCTACGGATTCCAACTTCTTCATGTCCAAAACTCCTTTATATGAATAGTAAGGTTCTACTATAGCATTGATTTCACCTTTTCTTCTCTTCTGACGACTTACGCTATTTACCCTAGTCGCGTTTTAAATGTTAGTATTTCCATCATTTCATCACCCAAACACGAACGTTCACAATAAATTCACTATTTTACGTTCGTATTTGATAGTTTTTCATTTTTTGCAGAAAAGTAATTGACAATAACTTTGGACATGTTATGATTAGTTCTAAATTTAATACATGCAAAACAATTTTGACGAAGACATACCTACCTTTAAAAAGAATTTCTTAGAGAGCTGATGATGTGGTGAGAATCAGTAAATTCTTAGGCTGGTGGCACTTCTGAATTGATTGGCTGAATTTTTAGTAGGCCAATTCGTCACATGCACGTTACGCATGCTGAATGAAGGCTGCTTTGGCAGCAAAACAAGGGTGGTACCGCGTTAGTTTATCGAGCTTTTCGCCCCTTACGTAGTATGTAAGGGGTGGAAGGCTTTTTTATTTTACATAAAAAGGGGGTTTCGCAAACTTACATAAACGCTTGATTGCGTGCAATTTAATCAATAAAAATCCAATACAAACAATCGAAGGAGAGAATGATTAACATGGCTTTTAAAGTACTAATTAGTGACCCACTTAGCGAAGACGGTATTTTCCCATTACGACAAGCAGAAGGTTTTGAAATTGTAATTGACACAGACTTATCACCAGACCAGTTGAAGGATCGCATCAAAGGTTTCGACGCACTTCTTGTACGTAGTCAAACAACCGTTACAAAAGAATTGTTGGAGTCAGCTGATCAATTGAAAATCATTGGTCGTGCAGGTGTAGGTGTCGACAATATCGACCTAGATGCTGCGACTGAAAAAGGAATTATCGTTGTAAATGCTCCTGACGGCAACACAAACTCAGCTGCTGAACATACAATCGCTATGATGATGGCAATGGCACGCAAAATTCCACAGGCATTTAACTCGTTGAAGAACAGCAAATGGGACAGAAAGTCGTTCCTTGGTGTGGAATTAAAAAATAAAACACTAGGAATTATCGGACTTGGGCGTATTGGTGCTGAAGTGGCAAGACGCGCAAAAGGACAGCGTATGAACGTAATTGCATATGATCCATTCCTGACAGAAGATATCGCGAAAAAATTAGGTATTGAAATCGGAACAGTTGACGAAGTACTAGTAGCTGCGGATTTCATCACGGTTCACACACCATTACTAAAAGAAACACGTAGAATGATTAACAAAGAAGCATTCGCGAAAATGAAAACTGGCGTACAAATTATCAACTGTGCACGCGGTGGAATCATCGATGAAGATGCTCTATACGATGCAATCATTGAAGGCAAAGTAGCAGGAGCAGCACTTGACGTATTTGAAGAAGAACCATTCTTGGATCACAAATTATTGACGTTACCAGAAGTCATTGCTACACCTCACCTAGGCGCAAGCACGTTCGAAGCACAGGAATCTGTTGCCGTGGACGTTAGCCGTGACGTAGTCAACTTCTTAACGATTGGATCTGTACGTAACCCAGTAAACTTACCATCTGTTTCTCGTGACGTTTTGGCGAAAATCGAGCCATTCTTCGATCTAACAGAAAAACTAGGTATGTTCTTATCACAAATCCAAAACTCTGTTATTAACGAGATCAACATTCAATATGCGGGTGAACTAGCTAACTACGACGTACGCGCACTGACACGTAATACAGTAAAAGGACTTCTAAAACGCAACCTTGGTGAAACTGTCAACGACGTAAACGCGAAGCTATTAGCTGAACGTTACGGCATCAAGATAAACGAGCAGAAGACGACTACTGGTAAAGGTTTCTCTAACTTGATCACAGTAGAAATCATAACAAATAAAGGCATTCGAAAAGTAGCAGGTACACTTCTAAACGGTCTTGGACCACGTATTGTAAAAGTTGACGATTATATTGTTGATGCAATCCCAAGCGGTCACTTGCTATTCATTCGCCATATTGACCAACCTGGTGCAATCGGTCGTGTAGGCACATTGCTCGCTGAAGAGAATATCAACATTGCAGCGATGCAAGTAGGACGTTCTGCTGAAGGTGGCGGCGCGATCATGATGTTAACGGTCGATCACCACGTAGAATCTAGTTCCATTAAACGCATTAAAGAAGTTCAAAACATTCACGATGCAAAAGCAATCGACCTATAAGAACGTGAAAACTCAGCTGATATGCGTATCAGCTGAGTTTTTTATGTTCGACTAACAAAGAAGTCGAAGCCCATGGCGGTAAGGATGCCAAATACTAGGCACCAAAGTGCGATGCTAATGGCAGACCAAACCGCAGTAGTCATTTTATTCGCACCGAAGACAAGCCCAATAAAAGCTGCAATATGTGTACCGATAAGGATCGGACCTGCAAGCGCCAACACAGGTAAGCCATATGTATTCATTATTTTTTCTCCCTGTCGCCGGCGTTTTGACTCCCTTTTTCCTTTTTTCTTATTCCTCCGTTCAATCCAATCTTGGATTTGCTGAAAGCCGAGGATTAGTAGTAGGACGGTTGCCATATTTCCTGCAAATGAAAGGATTACAACCCATACAGGTGACAAGCCTCGTATGATACCTAGAGGGATGACAAGCATGATTTCTATCCATGGTATAGCTGCGCCTAAAAAAACAAAAACGTATTCTAGCATGATGAACCTCCTCGATGTAGTTTCTGCTAGAACAAGTATAGCAGAATAGGAAAACCGATGAGGAAGGAATCCTCATCGGTTTTCTAAATTAGCTATTATAGGAAATATCTCATTTAAATTTGTTATTTCATATGTTGGTTTTACTTCATCACTTGGCGCTTTGTTTTCGCGATTAATCCAAACGTTTTTCATGCCTACACGATTAGAACCCAAAATATCCGTCATCAAATTATCACCAATCATCAACGCTTCATCCGCTTGAATGCCACATGTATCAAGTACATGTTGGAAAATAGAAGCATCAGGTTTCCCCTTACCAAATGCACCTGAAACAATAATATGTTCAAAATACGGTGGGATTTCTGGTGAAATTGTTAACTTAATTTTTTGTAGACTAGGTGAACCATTTGTCAGTAACACTAGCTGATAATTGTCTTTTAAACGATCAAGCACTTCATATGTTTCTTCATATATAAAGGGATGATTTTTACGCTCTCTAGGGAACTTTTCCGCTAGTTCTCTACCGAACGCTTCATCATCGATTCCAAGTGACTTTAATCCTCTAATCCACGCTTCTCTTTGGTATCCTGGAATAATTTCCTTCATCTTCTGAAATTCTTCGCCTTCATCGTCGAAGACGCCCCATAGTCCTTCAAAAGGGTTAATACCGATGTTTTGCGTGTGCGAGAACGTTTCGTACGTTGCATATAGTTTTCTCGCTTCTTGACGTACCGCATGTTCTAATTCCGCTGGGTTTACTCCCATTTTTTTAGTTGCATACTCACACGTTTTTTGAAATGCCATCGCAATACTTTTCGCATCCCAAATTAACGTGTCATCCAAATCGAAAATCAATGTTTTAATCATAACGCCATCCCCTTCATTTTCGTAATTTCATAGTTACATCCAATTTCTATTATACACTTGAATCCGCTAATTTGTTAGGTAGCTTGCTACTGTTTATAGGCCTTAATTCCTCTTTCATTATTTTATGCATATTTCAAAACAAGTAAGGGAAACTATCAAATAGGAGGTGAGCTGAATTTGGCACAACATTATTTTATTGGCATCTCCATCGCCCACAACGTTGTTGATATTGCTGAACATTTTCGAATGAAGTATCAATTAAAGGAAAAATACAAAGTCATTCCACATGCTCATGATTTGCACTTGACCCTACGGTATATTGGAGAATTAAATGAAGACGAAAAAAACTCACTCGAATATACTTTGAGAAAAATTGCACAAGACCACAATTGTTTCACTACGTCAGTTACGGGTTTATCATTTTTCGGATCACCTACAGGACCGCGCGTCATTTATCTCTCGGTTGATCCAGTAGCAGCGCTATGTAACTTACAAAGACATGTCGCTAGACGCACGGAAAAAACACTTGGATTAGAACGTGAAAATCGTTTCGTCCCTCATATTACAATTGCTAAAAAGCGAAAAGTGTTAGACAAAATGCAACTAGCTCGAGAAGAAATTTCTCCCGTTCCTCTAGCGATTGAAGGTTTCACATTGTTTGCGATTCATCCAGAGATTAGCCCGTCCTACACATCCGTTACTTATTTCCCATTAAAAAAGAGCTGATTATATGCAATCAGCTCTTTTACTTAGTCATTCGTTACACTTTAAAACGTCCCATATCATTTTGAAGTTGTTCCGCTAATTGCGCTAATGTTTGCGAACTAGAGGTGATTTCTTCATTAGCTGCTAATTGTTCTTCTGTTGCTGCGCTAGTAGATTGCGCTTCGGCGGATGCTTGTATTGCCAATTCTTCCACTTGTCTAGCACCAAAAGCGACTTCGTCCGTCATCGCACGAATTTCTTCGATCGCAGAAGACACAGTAGCTATTTTTCCGCTGACATCTGATGTGGCATATTCAATACTTTCAAAGATTGAATTAGTCTTCTTCGTAAATGCCAAACCTTCTTCCACACGTTTATGTCCTTCATCTGTACTATCGACAACTTTCGATACATCTTCAATAATCGTATCGACCATGCGACCAATTTCTTCAGTCGATCGTTTGGATTGTTCCGCTAGATTTCGAACTTCTTCAGCAACAACAGCAAAGCCTTTACCATGTTCTCCTGCACGTGCTGCTTCAATCGCTGCATTAAGCGCCAACAAGTTCGTCTGTTCTGCAATAGCGGTAATGATTGACGTAACGTTACGAATATTTGCCGTATTTTTAGCCATTTCATTAATTGTGACAATAGATTCTCCGATTGTCTCACTAATGTAATTCATCTGCTCTGTCGTTTCATTCATTAAAGTTGAGCCTTCTTTTACTAATTGAGCAACATCTTCAGATGATTTCAACATTTCTTCATTATCATGAGTGACCCCGTCTATCGCAGTCACCATCTCTTCCATAGAAGCGGTTGATTGATTGACGATTTGCGATTGTTTTTCACTTGTTTGTAAATTCTTCTCTGAGATTTCCGCAACCATTTCAGATGCAGCTAAACTTTCTTCTGAACTAGCTGATAGCTCTTCTGATTGCACAGCCAACTTTATAGCCGAATCGCGCGCACGTTGGATAATCCCTCTTAGATCTACCACCATCGCATTCAAAGCAGTTGCCATTTCTCCAATTTCATCTCTGTTTTTAATAGATATTTTTTCTATTGAAAAATTACCCGCAGAAACTTCTGCCAATGCTTCTGTCATATGGCTAACCGGACGGCTGATTAGTCGACTAATGATTATCGAAGTCACTATACTTGCTATCATTCCTAGAATAATCAACCCAATCATTAGCAACGTCGCATTTTTTGTTAATTCTTTTACTTCGGCTGACATCACATCTTGTTGATCCTTGTAATACTCAATCAATGTATGTATGTTATCTGATATTACGAATTGATATGTTACGCCATTTCTCCCTATTTGTAATACTCTCTCATCATTACCTTTCTTTTTTTCAGCAATAATATCTTGCAGGAACTCGTTATATTTATCCGTCGCTTCACGAATCTCTAAAATCGAATTTTTCATCACTTGATCATGAATAATTTTGTCCAATTCATTCAAACGATCTTGGTTATTTTGTCGTGCTTCTTCAATGTCCGTCAAATATTCCTCACTACCATAAAGCATAAATCCTCTAATACTCATACCCAACATATTTTGATCACGAAGTTGTTGTTCAAGTAAAATTACTTTGTACATACGATCATCAATTAGAAATTGATATTTTTCATTGACATTTTTCAATGATAAAAAACCTATTGTGCCGATTAAAATCATAATCACACCGACACTCAAAAAACCAACCCATAACTTTCTCCCCACGGTAAACTTCACGACTTTCTCTACCTCCATTAATTTCAATTTATAATTATTCACCAATATATAAATCTTCTTTATTATATCTCAAGCAAAGGTAGACGTATACAAGAACTACTACCACATAGGGAAAACACACCCTTTCACTTACTTTGTTATTTTTTTGTGAAAACTTTATATTCTTATAGTTAATTAGGGAATTACGTATATCAAAAAAAAATCACAGGGTAGTTCCTTATATCTAACTAACAGGTGCAGGAGTTCTACCTTCTGTGATTTCTCTACTTTTCTACTATACCATGTTTAACGTATCCCAGTTTACTTCTTTTACTAGTCGGTGGTTGCCATTTCAGCTAATTCTTCTGTCGCTAAATAGATTCCTTTTTTAAGAATTTCCACCATTTCTGCTAATTGTTCTTTTGTAGTGGCTAGGGGTGGCATTAAGACAATCACATCACCGAGAGGTCTTGTCAATAAGCCAAGCTCTCTCATTTTCAATGTGGCTCGATAAGCCACACGACTTTCAGGCTGGAATGACTCTTTTGTAAATGGATCTTTTACAATTTCGACTCCACACATTAGTCCGCACTGTCGTACATCGCCTACATGTGGTAGCTGCTTCACATCTTCTAGTAATTGTTTAAGTACCACAGACTTCTCCGCAGCTTGTTGCACAAGTTGTTCCTTTTCAAAGATTTCCAAGTTCGCCAATGCAACTGCGCAGCCTAACTGATTACCCGTGTAGGAATGACCATGAAAGAATGTTTTCATTTCTTCATATTCTCCATAGAAAGCATGATAGATTTCTTCTGTGGCAAACGTAGCGGCTACTGGTAAATATCCCCCTGTTAGCCCTTTCGCTACAGTCATCAAATCAGGTTGAATCGCTTCATGCTCTACAGCGAACATCTTCCCGGTACGACCGAAACCAGTGGCTACTTCATCTACAATTAGAAGCACATCGAATTCTTTGCACAATGCCTCCACCCCTTTTAGGTATCCAGGAGGCATCGTATTCATTCCACCAGCACCTTGAATCATCGGCTCGAGTACCATTCCGGCAATCTCTTCATGGCTCTCTTCAAATAACGAACGCAACACCTCTAAACTTTCATCAAGCACGATGTTTTCATCACCGGACGGATGTCTATATACAGAAGGGAATGGAATAACAAGTGCATCAAATAATAGAGAGCTATACACTTTGTGGTACAACTCGATAGAACCAACACTCATCGTACCCACCGTATCACCGTGATATCCATTGCTCACCGTAACAAATTTCGTCTTTTTCTGGACGCCTTTATTTTGCCAATACTGATACGCCATCTTGACAGCAATCTCTACAGCCGTCGCACCACTATCTGAATAGAATACTCGAGTCAGTCCTTTAGGTGCTAACTTCACTAATTTCTCCGCCAATAAAATAGAAGGGATATTTGCCGCACCTAGTAAAGTCGAATGGGCAATTGATTGTAATTGTGTTTGAATCGCTTCATCTAATTCCTTTTTCCGATGACCATGGACATTCAACCATAAAGAAGAATAGCCATCTAAATACGTGTTTCCGTGAATATCAGTGACCGTCACCCCTTCTCCGCTTTTAATAATGAGTGGGTCTTTTTCGTAATCAGACATTTGTGTAAACGGTAACCACATATATTGCTTACTTTTCTCCAATAATTCATTCGCTTCCATCATCTAACGCCTCCTCTAAAATCTTGTGATTCCACTGCTTATAACATGCTTTTCTTTTTACCGGGTCAGTCAGCGTATCGTATATATCCTCCTGGTAAGGAATAACGCCGATGACTGGCACATCACTTAATAGAGCAATCATCCGCATATTATCTTCCGTAATTCCAGCTTCCTGTGGCTCTAATTCATTAAATAGCAACCCCGCAATTGGAATACCCCTGGATTTCATCGCTTCAATAGAAAGAAGTGTATGATTGATCGTCCCAACACCCGTGCGCGTCACTAACACAACAGGTGCCTTCAATTCCTCCATCCAATCAATTATACAAAAACCGTCCATCGTCAGAGGAACATAAAGTCCACCCGCACCTTCTACTACTACACCTTCATAAGTTCTTTCCAACCTTTCAACTGATTGCGTCAACCTTTTCGGTTCAATTGTCATTTCATCTAAATTAGCAGCCAAATGAGGCGAGCATGGCGTTTTAAATAAATAGTCAGCAGGTTGTTGTTCATCATCTGACAAAAGCCCATATGTCAGAATATCTGGCGCGCACCACTTCTCCTCCTGTAAAACAGCACCTGTTTGAACAGGTTTGAATGGTACGAAATGCTGTCCGTGTTCTCTTAAACAATCGCTGATCAACACCGTCGCTACGGTTTTTCCTACATCGGTATCCGTTCCTGTAATGAATAATACAGACATTATTTTATCTCCTTTGAAAATATACGTTAACTAAATACAGAAATATGTTAACATATAATTAGGAAGACAACAATGGTTAATGGGAGGATTAGAAAATGAAAGCGAAAGAAATTGTACTATGTGCTCTATTTGCGGCACTTATGGGAGTTGGGGCGAACATCGCACCTTTACTGACAATCGGTGGGGTTCCTGTCACACTTCAATTGCTGTTCGCCATACTAGCAGGTGGATTATTAGGGAGTAGGCTAGGTAGCTTGTCTATGTTTGCGTATGTATTCATCGGACTCGCAGGTGCACCGATCTTCGCTCAATTTAAAGGAGGGGTAGGCAGTTTCCTTAGCCCAACATTCGGCTACATTATTTCTTTTATTTTCGTAGCCTATATTGTAGGGAAGTTTTTCGAACGCAAACAGTCTTTATTTAGCTACTTTAGTGCAGGCACGTTAGCTATAGCTGCTAACTACTTGATCGGGACGAATTATATGTATTTCGCTTATACGTATTGGATGGAGGCACCCGCAGGCTTTAGCTATGTCCTCGCTTGGTCCTGGATGGTCGCTTATTTACCGCTAGACATTGGTGTGACGATTCTTTCCATCGTACTCATTCCAAAAGTACAAAAGGCCATTAAGTTCCAACCCATTCGCAAACAACCTAGTATTTAAGAAGAACCCATCCATTGCGATGGGTTCTTTTATGTACAACATCTAGATTCCTAAGCAAAGATATGTTTATAATACAAAAGACAGCTTGGAAAGGAAGGAATCGTTTTGGAACTACTCAGTATCATTGCACCTGTACTCTTTATATTCTTAATAGGCTTTATCGGACAAAAGCTACTCTCATTTGATATCAAAACGATATCTACCGCGGCCCTATATTTACTATCCCCTTTTCTAGCATTTCGCACATTTTACACAAATGAATTGGATAAGACGTATTTATACATAATAGTGTTCGCTATTTTATTAACTATCGTATTATTTATAATTGTTTGGGTGACTGCCAGTGCGATGAAGGCGACTCGCTCTGAACGATCTGCCATGATTCTAAGTAGCGTATTCATGAATAGCGGAAATTATGGTGTACCAGTCGTGTTGTTCGCATTCGGTAATGAAGCATTCAATTACGGTGTCATCATGATGGTATTTCAGTCGATTTTAATGAATTCAATTGGTATTTTCTTCGCTTCTATCGGTGGAGAGGCCCAAGCTACATGGAGAGACTCGATGCAACGCGTGATTCGAATGCCTTTGATCTACGCGGCAGCTCTTGGCGTCATTTTCCAAGTAACTTCCGTTTCATTGGCCGATTCTCTGATGCAAGGGATCGACTTAATCGCTGATGCTTCTATACCTTTAGTTATGTTAGTTCTCGGAATGCAATTAGCCGTAATCGCGCACAAACGTGTCGCTTATCGTCACGTCACAGCAGCTACGATTATCCGGATGATTGTCTCGCCAGTAGTTGCAGTAGGAATTTTATTGTTTTTACCAGTAAATGATTTGCTAAAAGCTGTTCTAATTATCCAAGCAGCTATGCCGAGCGCGGCCAATACGACGATGTTCGCACTGCAGTTTGGTACAGAACCCGACTTAGTTTCATTTACAACATTGATTACTACACTGCTCAGTTTGTTAACCATTCCAATCGTACTCTTTTTCGTCATGAACTGACTCAAATACAGATAAAAGTTTTCTATTCGTCATGATGGTATTTTTTTTGGTTTTCTAGTATACTATAACTTCATGACTTTGAGAGAGGTACTCAAGGAGTTCTTACGATTTTACATATCTACTTAGTAAGAAGAAACGATAGATGAATGAAGACTGAAACAGTTAGGACGTGTTACTCTTGTCAACAGAACTTTTTATCACAACGGACTTTCAACGCCGATGGGTCAATGAATTGACTGAGGCAGGTCCGTTTTTCAGTAGCTATTCAGAGCCATCTGATACACTTTCAAAATTCCCAAAAGAGAATATCCAGAAACTTGTAGATATAGGCTATACAACACTGACATTACCAAAAGAATTCGGTGGTTCCGGTATCTCGGTTTCAGATATGGTTCTATTTCAAGAGACTCTCGCTCGATTCGATAGCGCTACAGCACTCGCAATCGGCTGGCATCAAGGAGTCGTAGGTGAATTATTTGAAAACCGTAAATGGACCGAAGAACAGCTAAAACAATTTAGTGAAGCCATTCAGCAAGGTGCTCTCGTCAATCGTTCCGTAACGGAAGCACAGACCGGTAGCCCAACGCGTGGCGGACGTCCCCAAACGACAGCAACGCGTTCAGCGGACGGCTGGGTAATTTCTGGTGAGAAAACCTTCACAACAATGGCCCCTGCTCTGACGCATTTCTTAGTATCTGTTTGGATTGAAGAAAAGCAAAAAGTTGGTTTCTTCTTAATCCCACGTGAGTCAGTAGGTCTTTCCATTAAAGAAACATGGCATACGATTTCTATGCGCGGTACAGAAAGTCAAACACTTGTGCTAGAGCAAGTCAAAGCGACTGAAGAACAGTTAGTCGAAGTGAATGAGGCTCCACGAGGTAATAAACAAAATGGTTGGCTCCTTCATATTCCTGCTTGTTATTTAGGTATTGCCCAAGCTGCACGGGACTATGCTGTACACTTTGCGGCAACCTACCAACCAAATAGCTTGAATGAACCAATCGCTTCCCTTTTTAGTATTCAGACACAGATCGGCAAGATGGATCTTGAACTGATTAAAGCGCGCCACCTTCTATACGATATCGCCGGCATTTATGATGATCCCGCTCGACGCATTCATTTGCAAAACGAACTAGGTGTAGCGAAGTCTATCGTAACAAACAGCGCAATCGAAATAGTTAATCTTGCGATGCGTATTGTAGGCGCAAAGAGTTTAGAGCTTTCCAATCCCCTTCAACGCTATTACCGCGATGTGCGTGCCGGTCTTCATAACCCTCCAATGGACGATATGACGATTACAAAGCTAGCACACGCCGCAATCAGCGAACAACAATGATTAAACGACTTGTCGTTAGCGGCTACAAAGCGCATGAGTTAGGGATTTTCAACGAACAACATCCAGGTATTGCGATTATAAAAAAAGCTTTGACCGATCAATTATTGACATTACTCGACCAAGGACTTGAATGGGTAATTATTAGCGGACAACTCGGAGTCGAAACGTGGGCCATTGAGTGCGTCTGGGACTTACAAGAAGACTACCCCCATTTACAGTATGCTGTAATCACTCCATTTCTTGACCAACAAGCTAATTGGAATGAAACAAAAAAAGAGACATATGAGCAGCTTATTGCGCTCGCGGACTATTCCGTTAGTTTGACGAAAAAACCGTATGAAGCCCCTTGGCAATTCGTTGAAAAAAATAAGTTTCTGCTTAGAAATTCAGATGCTTTATTGTTAGTTTACGATGAAGAAAATGAAGGATCTCCAAAATTCATTAAACAAATGGCTATGCAATTGGCAGATACGACACATTATCAATTACTGACGATCACAGCAGATGATCTACAACTCATTGCTGAAGATTTACAACGAGAGCAATGGGAATAAAAAAGCGCAGTGCCAATGGGCATTACGCTTTTTTATTTATTTTACGATTTTTAACACTTTTTTAAATTCATCTGTCCCCGCTTCACCAACCAATTCATATAAAGCGGTTTCCACGCAAGTTGCCGATATACCGAGACCTTTCATTTTTTCTAGACCGATTTGTTTATTTGCTACCGTTCTAGAACTTACAGCATCTTCTACAACTTCTACTTCATAACCTTTTTCCACTAAGCCTGCAGCAGTCATGTAGACACAAATATGCGTCTCAATTCCAGCGATTAGCACTTGCTTTCGTCCTGAAGTTTCTAGTTGCTTCATAAATTCTTCATTGCCCACTGCACTAAATGTCATCTTGGCAATCGGTTGCTGTCCTTCTAGCAAACTAGCCAGGGATTCAGTTGTACCACCAAGGCCATCGGGATATTGTTCTAGCCAAAGTATTGGGATATTCAATACTTGTAATCCTTTGATTAGTTTCTCAAGATTCTGATGCAATGTTTCACTTTCGTTAATAATTTGCGCAAGCTTGCCTTGTACGTCTACTAAAACAAATACCGTCTGATCTTTTTGTAACATGTGCATATCCCCCTTTTATTCCAAACTCTTCCGCTAGTATAACATATTTACAGAGTAGTTAGATAAATCGTTAAGGAATTGGAATGATAGCGTTTAAAATTTTTTTCGCTTCTAGAAAAACTAAAGCCACTCCCATAAAGGAAGTGGCTAGTAAAGTTATTAGTTCTGTACTGTCGCTCTTTGTTTCGCCTTCGCTTCGATACGGCGAGCGTGTAGGATTGGCTCTGTGTATCCACTTGGCTGTTCAGCTGCTTTGAAGATTAAGTCACTAGCTGCTTGGAATGCGATGGAGTCATCATAGTTAGGAGCCATCGGTTGGTAAAGCTCATCGTCAGCGTTTTGCTGGTCAACAACTTTTGCCATACGCTCCAATGTTTCTTGAACTTGTTCTTTCGTACAAACATTGTGACGCAACCAGCTTGCAATGTGCTGACTTGAAATACGCAATGTTGCACGGTCTTCCATTAAGCCTACATCATTGATATCTGGAACTTTTGAACAACCAACACCTTGATCAATCCAACGAACAACATAACCTAAAATACCTTGTGCATTGTTATCAAGCTCTGCCTGAATTTCTTCAGCAGTCCAATCTGTGTTTGGCGCCAAAGGCAGTTCAAGAATTCCATCACGGTAATCAATTGAACTATCAATTCCCGCTTGTACTTCTTTCACGTTTACTTCGTGATAATGCAATGCGTGCAATGTTGCAGCTGTTGGCGATGGTACCCATGCCGTGCTCGCGCCAGCTTTTGGATGAGCAATTTTCTGTTCAAGCATTGCAGCCATTAGATCTGGCATCGCCCACATTCCTTTACCGATTTGCGCGTGACCTGGTAGTCCTGCTTTGATACCGATAGCTACGTTAGATGCTTCATATGAAGAAAGCCATTTAGACGTTTTCATTTCATTTTTACGGATAACCGGTCCAGCTTCCAACGAAGTATGGATCTCGTCTCCAGTACGATCAAGGAAACCTGTGTTAATGAACGCAATACGTTCTTTAACTTCGTTGATTGCAGACTTCAAGTTCAATGACATTCTGCGCTCTTCATCCATTACACCGATTTTCAGCGTATTACGCTCTAGGCCTAATAGGTCTTCGATACGATCGAATAATTTATTCGCAAATGCAGCCTCTTCCGGACCGTGCATTTTCGGTTTAACGATGTAAATTGAGCCATGTCGAGAATTTTTGAATTGCGTGTCAGCTTTTAGATTGTGTGTAGCAATCAATGAAGTCAAGACACCATCCAAAATCCCTTCAGGTATTTCATTATTGTTTTCATCTAAAATTGCATTGTTTGTCATCAAGTGACCCACGTTGCGAACGAACATCAATGAACGACCATGTAGCGTCAATCCTTCGCCATTCGCAGTTTTATATGTGCGGTCAGGATTCATTCTTCTCGTAACTGTTTTGCTGCCACGTTGGAATGAGGCTTCTAAATCACCTTTCATTAAGCCTAACCAGTTGCGGTAGACAGCTACTTTATCTTCAGCGTCCACAGCTGCAACTGAATCTTCACAGTCCATTAATGTAGAAAGTGCCGCTTCCAAAATTAAATCTTTAACGCCCGCTTTATCATCTTTACCGATTGGATGATTGCGATCAATGGCGATATCAATGTGCAAACCATTATTTTTAAGTAAAACAGCTGACGGTTCAGATTCTTCTCCATTATATCCAACAAATTGAGAAGCCTCTTTCAAACTTGTCTTATTACCATTTACGAGTGTAACTTCCAATTTGCCGTCCGAGATTGCATAAGCAGTAGCTTCCGCATGGGAACCTTCTGCAAGTGGCGCTGCTTGATCAAGCAATTTTTTCGCAAAGTCGATAACTTTTTGACCACGGACTGGATTGTATTCCGAACCCGCTTCCGCGCCACCTTCATCACTGATAACATCCGATCCGTAAAGTGCATCGTATAGGCTTCCCCATCTTGCATTCGCCGCATTCAATGCATAACGTGCATTATCTACAGGTACAACAAGCTGTGAACCTGCCTGCGTAGCAACTTCACTGTCAACGTTGGAAGTTGTCACTTGGAAATCTTCAGCAATCGGCTCTAAGTATCCGATCTCTGTTAAGAATTCTTTATATTTGTTGGAATCTATAGTTCCGTTATTGTTTTGGTGCCATTCGTTAATTGCTTTTTGTAATTCGAGACGTTTATCTAATAGCGCTTTGTTTTCAGGTGCAAGTTCATGAATGAGCGAATCAAAGTTTGCCCAAAATTGATCTTTTTGGATTTCTAAACCTGGTAGGACTTCCCCATTTACAAAGTCAAATAGTTCTTTAGCGACTTGCAATTTACCTACTTGCTGATAATTTGTCATAAAATAAAGACACCCCTTAAGAATATTTTCACCACTCTGTTGTATAACATGTAGCGTCGAACACGTATCTTCGCCAGTTAATCGTAGGATCCCTACAGCTAAAGAAATAAAATACAGATGCAGGAATGACGAATTCTCCCCCTATCGAAGACGTGTTAGTACCTATCATACCTAAACTCTTATAAACTTTCAACTGAATTGTGAAAATTTTCACATCGTTACATTAAACTTATTTTTTCACTATTTTCATCAGTTATATAACAGAAGAACATTTTTTCCGGAGTAACTAACCGACAAGTTAACACATTATTTTTCGTGTGATAGGTTTAAAGACAATCACTGAATTGAATAGTTTGAAAATAGGTGGAATGAATATAAATTCATTTCTTAAAAGGGAATCTTTAACTTTTGGAGCGGCCCCTCCACTGTGAAGACGCTTTTGCGTCCAGAAGTACGCGAAGCAACATCGGGTAGTATCCTTTCAGATAGTAAGCGGAATTTACCATTCGCTGAACGTAAAGTGAAGCAGCAAGAAAAGTTCCAATTACCTCTATTGCCATCAACAACAATCGGTAGTTTCCCACAAACTCCAGAAGTACGAGCTACTCGTAATAAATGGAGAAAAGGTGAAATTACAGACCAACAATATAAAGAATTCATTAACGCAGAAATTAAAGAATGGATCGATATCCAAGAAGATCTTGGACTAGACGTTTTTGTGCATGGTGAGTTCGAGCGTACAGACATGGTAGAATACTTCGGAGAAAAACTTGATGGCTTTGTCTTCACAGAAAAAGCTTGGGTTCAGTCATACGGTTTCCGTTGCGTGAAGCCACCGATTATCTTTGGTGACGTAGCATTCACAGAAGCAATGACTGTTGAAAAATCTGTTTACGCGAAATCACTAACAGATCACGAAGTAAAAGGTATGCTGACTGGTCCTGTTACAATCCTTAACTGGTCATTCGTTCGTGACGACCCCTCTCGTGAAAAGGTAACTAACCAAATCGCTATTGCACTTCGTAAGGAAATTGAGGCACTAGAAGCTGTAGGGATTCATATGATCCAAGTCGATGAGCCCGCACTTCGCGAAGGACTTCCATTGAAGAAATCTGAATGGAAACAGTACGTAGACTGGGCAGTTAATGCATTCCGCGTATCTACTGCATCCGTTGACGATACGACACAAATTCATACGCGTATGTGCTATTGCGACTTCAACCACTTCATTGAAGCAATTAGCGATCTAGACGCTGACGTTATTTCAATTGAAACGTCACGTAGTCATGGAGATTTGGTTGAGGCGTTCAACAGCTACCACTACGACAAAGGAATCGGTCTTGGCGTGTATGACATCCACAGCCCACGCGTTCCTGCTGTCGAAGAGATGACGGAAATTATTGATAAAGGTTTAGAAGTTCTAGATCCTTCTCAGTTCTGGATTAATCCAGACTGTGGCTTGAAGACAAGAAAGCGTGAAGAAACTATAGCAGCATTAAAAAACATGGTAATCGCTACAGAAGTTGCACGTGAGCGTTTAGGTGTTACAGTAAAATAAATACCCAAAAGAGCAGACCCCCTTATCGGGTCTGCTCTTTTCTCGAATATAATTACAAATTAGAACTAGCTTCGTGGTAAGTTTCTTTAGATAAGATTGGATCTACAAATGCTTTCCAGTCCATTGATAGTAACCACGCAGTAACGGCTTCGATGTCTTTTGAGAAGATACGGTCTTTTCTGATACTAGGCACAATTTGTCTCGCCTCTTTATGGAAGGCTCTTGAAAAGTCTGCTAGTTTTTCTATCCCTCTATACTCCGTTGCTTGTAGAGCACAAATCAGTTCAATCGCCAATACTCTACGTGCGTTTTGAATAATTTGATGCGCGTGTCGCGAACCAATCGTCCCCATACTGACGTGATCTTCTTGATTAGCTGAGGACGGGATAGAATCTACACTCGCTGGGTGCGCCAACGTTTTATTTTCGGATACGAGTGAAGCCGCTGCGTATTGCATAATCATGGCACCTGACTGCAAACCCGGTTCTGGGCTTAGGAACGCTGGCAAGTCATTTAATTGTGGATTGACTAGACGCTCGATTCTACGCTCAGAAATATTCGCAAACTCAGCCATTGCCACTTTCAAGAAATCCATCGCAAACGCAATCGGCTGACCATGGAAATTCCCCCCTGAAATGACTTTCTCCCCATCATCGAAAATTAACGGATTATCTGTCGCCGCGTTCATTTCAATTTCAAGCTTCTCTTTTACATAGTCTAATACTTGCCAAGAAGCTCCGTGGACTTGCGGGATACAACGTAGAGAATAAGCATCTTGAACACGTATCTCCCCTTGCCTAGTCGTTAACTGACTACCTTCGAACATACGACGCATCCGTTCTGCGACTTCTGTTTGCTGACGGTAGCCACGCGCTTCGTGAACATCCGCGTCAAATGCGTCCACAATTCCGCGCAATCCTTCTAATGTTAATGTAGAGATTGCTTCTGTTTGATATGCCAGTTGCTCCGATTCTATATAATTAACTAGCCCCATTGCTGTCATCGCTTGCGTTCCATTAATAAGCGCTAATCCTTCCTTCGCTTTTAACGTGACAGGTTCGATTCCTTCTTTAGCCAACGCAATGGCGGCTTCCATTCGTTGCCCTTCATAAAACACTTCACCTTCACCCATCAGCACAAGTGCCAAGTGAGAAAGTGGCGCTAAGTCACCGCTTGCGCCGAGTGATCCTTGCTGTGGAATGACTGGATGAATACGTGCGTTGACGAGGTCGAGTAAACGTTCGATAACGACTGGACGAATACCTGAAAAACCTTTTAGTAGCGCATTTGCTCGTAATAATGTCATTCCACGGGAAACGATTTCAGGAAACGGTTCACCAATTCCGCATGCGTGCGAATGAATTAAATTTAATTGTAACTCTTCTGTATCTTCAGGTGCGATTAACACATCGCTAAACTTTCCGAATCCTGTCGTTATGCCGTATACCACTTTACCTTCGGCTACGATTTTCTCTACAGCTTCTCGGCTCTTCTGAACAGCTTTCATACTTTCTTCTGAAGCCCTCACAAATGCACCATTCACTAATACTTCTTTCGCTTGCTCAATAGTTAATGTTTGTCCTGTTAATTCAATCATTCTTATTCCTCCTCGTTGTCTTTTCTTGTTGTTACTACATTCCACCTGCCAAGAATTCATACCTGAACAAACAAAAAGAGGCTATATTGGCAAACGGATCCCGTCTGTCAATATAGCCCCCTTATTGTCTAAATAACTATAGGCTTCATTCTACTATTCAGATGTGATTAATTCCTAAACCAATGGCTTCATGCTCGAATCCTCGAACAGGTGCACCAATCGTTCCATAAACCGCAACTGCGATCCATTCACCTTCTATTTCTTTCTCAAAAGGGGTTCCTCGCACAATCGCAAATCGCAACCCCGCCGTTCGCAGCATGCCGCCAAGTTCCACTTGTCCCCGCGTCACACCATGCATCGCTTCGATGATTGCGTGATAGAGTGCATGCATTTCTCGATAGACGTCTTGGTCTACAATTCCTTGCCGTTTGGCCAAGGTTTCAATAGCCGCAACGATTTTCTGGAACTCCATCGAACCGACTTTCCCTTTACCGAACCGCCAGCCTAGTTGCTGTAAATCATTTTCAATTCGAAGCTCTTCTGCTTCACTGTCTGAAAACGAATACAAAACTGCTTGACGTCCGATTCTCGTATCAAACTTTTTCATACTGTACCTCTTTTTATGTGTACTTGATTTCTATTTTTCACTAATGACTACTTCCATTATTACAGACGAAAGGTAGTTGGTCAATGACTTTAAGCGCTATCTTTTTCGCTACTACATCAAAAACACAGTACGAACACTTTGCCCGCACCGTGTTTTGAGTCAATCAAATTGTTTCGTCAAGTTCGCCATTTCAATTGCAGATACAGCTGCATCCCAGCCCTTATTTCCCGCTTTCGTGCCTGCGCGTTCAATAGATTGTTCAATCGTGTCTGTTGTCAACACACCGAAAATTACGGGAATTCCTGATTGCATGCTCGCTTGTGAAACACCTTTTGCCGTTTCATTGCAAACATAGTCAAAGTGAGGTGTTGCACCGCGGATTACGGTACCTAACGTAATTACCGCATCGTATTTTTTAGAGTCCGCCATTTTCTTCGCGATCAATGGAATTTCAAATGCACCCGGTACCCATGCGATGTCAACGTCCGCTTCATCTACACCGTGCCGTTTGAATGCGTCTTGTGCGCCAGAAAGCAACTTACCTGTGATGAATTCATTGAATCGTCCTACGACGATTCCTACTTTTAATCCTGTACCTACTAAATGTCCTTCAAATACATTCCCCATAGTTATCTCTCCTTAGATTGTTAGTAAATGACCAAGTTTTTGCGCTTTTGTCTGTAAATATTTTTCGTTCGCTTCTTTTGCTGGCAATTGAATAGGCACACGTTCGATTACTTCTAACTCGTAACCTTTCAAGCCTGCAATTTTCTTCGGATTATTCGTCAATAAACGCATGTGTGTAATTCCTAGTTCGCGCAGAATTTGTGCACCGATGCCATAATCACGTAAATCTGCTGCGAATCCAAGTTTTTCATTGGCCTCGACTGTGTCGTAGCCTTGTTCTTGTAGTTCATAGGCTTTGAGTTTATTGATCAAACCGATACCTCTACCTTCTTGACGCATGTACAGCAAGACACCGCGACCTTCTTGCTCAATCTGCGCAAGAGCAGCATGAAGTTGCGGTCCACAATCACATCTACAAGAGCCGAATACGTCGCCCGTCAAACACTCCGAATGCACACGCACAAGTACGGGTTCTTCCGTCGTTACGTCACCTTTAACTAGCGCAACATGTTCCTTGCCAGTCAGTGTTTCAGTATAGCCAACCATACGGAACTCACCAAAATCTGTCGGCAAGTTAATTTCTGCTTCTCGGACGACTAACCGTTCTCGTTGCAGACGATAGTGAATCAAGTCTTGAATTGTAATCAACTTCAGATCAAATGCTTCTGCCATTTCGCGCAATTCTGGTACACGCGCCATCGTGCCATCTTCACTCATAATTTCACAAATGACACCCGCTGATGAGTAGCCCGCAAGTCTAGCCAAATCTACAGCCGCTTCCGTATGGCCTGTACGTTTTAAGACGCCGCCTGATTTAGCTACGAGTGGAAAAATGTGACCCGGACGCTTAAATTCTCCTGCAGTAGCTGTCGGTTCCATCATTTTAATAATTGTATCCGCACGTTCAAATGCACTGATTCCTGTATGTGTTGAACAGTGATCCACACTGATTGTAAATGCTGTACCATGCGAATCTGTATTATCATCAGTCATCATCTGCAATCCTAGTTGCGTAGCCTTCTGTTCAGTCACCGGCACGCAAATTAATCCGCGACCTTTCGTTGCCATGAAGTTAATGATTTCCGGCGTCACTAAATCAGCAATAGCGACAAAATCACCTTCATTTTCACGATCTTCGTCATCTACAACAATAACTACTTTGCCCTGTTTTAAATCTTCTAATGCTTCCTCCACTGTATGGAACATCCCTATTCACTCCTTCTAGTTGACTCATTCTTCACATAAATCCGTGTTGTTTCAAGAAGTCTTCTGTCACGGAAGGACTATTACTCTCCCTTTTCACGAGCATATTCTCGACGTATTTCGCGAGCATATCACATTCAAAATTTACGACTTCCCCTTGTTGCTTTTTCGCTAAAACCGTCATTTCTTGTGAATGCGGAATTAAAGAAATCGTAATATCTGTTTGATCGACTTCAAATATAGTCAACGATGTGCCATCCAATGCAATCGAACCCTTTTTCAATAGGTAAGGCGCGTAAGCCTCTGGTAGTGACAATCGAATATATAGTGCATTATCTACTGTCCGTTTTTGACGAATCGTCGCCACTCCATCGACGTGTCCAGTTACAAAATGTCCACCGAACCGACCATTTGCAGCAAGTGCGCGTTCCAAATTCACGCGACTTCCAGCAGTCAACTGCCGCAACGAAGTAGATGATATCGTTTCCGGCATAACATCTGCTGAAAATTGATCTTTCGTAAAGTCTTTGACCGTCAAACAAACACCGTTAACCGCGATACTGTCACCTAAGCGGACATCAGATAATACAGTAGATGCAGCAATTGTCAACGTCATCGATTGGGCGCCAGGCTGTATACTCTTAACCGAACCAATTTCTTCAATAATTCCTGTAAACACTGCTCACTCACTCGCTTTCGGTATCGCTATAATTTTAATGTCTGGTCCAATCATTTCCACACTTTCAAAAACGAGCGGGAAAGCTTCGTCCATAAATACAGGATCTAGTCCACTAACAGGCGTCAACGATCCACTTCCACCAAGTAATTTTGGAGCCATATAGCAAATCACACGCTGAATCGCACGCGCTTTGACGAATGAAGCGTTAACTGCGGCTCCACCTTCTACTAGTAGCGTCATGACACCCCGCGAGCCAAGTTCTACTAAAATATCTTCTACGAAAAGCGTAGCGTTTGGCATACGAATAATTTGCACATGCGGTTTTTTTAATAATAATTCCTTTGCAGAGTCCGCTTCATTTCCGCAAAAAATCCATGTGGGTGCTTCATCCTGCTGAATGACGTAACTATCCACGGGTGTTCGTAACCATGTATCTAAAATAACTCGAATAGGATGTTTTCCACCTTGGGGCAATCTGGTGGTGAGAAGAGGATTATCATGAAGAAGAGTTTGTACGCCTACTAATATTGCATCTTGCGTATGGCGAAGCAGATGAACATCGAGTCGCGCTTGCTCACTCGTCACCCATTTACTATCTCCAGTTGCAGTTGCAATCTTACCGTCAATCGTCATTGCTGTTTTCATTGTCACATGAGGTGTTTTGTTTCGAATAAAATGAAAAAATGGTTGATACAATTTACGTCCTTGATCTATACAAAAATCTTCCGTTACGTCAATGCCAGAAGCTCGCAGTCGCTCAAACCCTTGACCAGAAACTAACGGGTTCGGGTCAGAAATAGCCACATACACGCGTTTGACCCCCGCCTCAATGACAGCATCTGCACAAGGCGACGTTTTACCGGTATGCGAACACGGTTCAAGCGTTACATATAAATCGGCACCTTCCGCTTGTGCACCCGCCATATCAAGGGCTACTCGCTCCGCATGACGTTCTCCTGCACGTAAATGCGCTCCCATTCCAATGATTCGACCGTCTTTTACTAAGACAGCGCCCACTGGCGGGTTAGGAGATGTTTGGCCAGCCACACTTTCAGCGAGCTTTAACGCCATTTCCATATAGGCTTGATTCACTACACAACACTCCAACTTGCTAAATTCCTCTTGTGACAAAACAAAAAGCCCCGCGGTGTAAAAACAGCGGGGCTTTGACCATGACAAAATAAGCGTTAGTATTAACGTTTTTAAAAGTTCGTTCCTTCTCTCATCCAGACTTTAACTGTCGGCTTTGGAGTTTCACCAAATCCACCTTCTGCTTATAAAAAGCATCCGGGTCACGGACTAAGAGCTAAGTAGCTCATCACCGCCGGTAGGGATTTCCACCCTGCCCCGAAGGAAACTTATTCGATTAATTATGAGTTTAGCACAAAGTATAGAAAATTGACAATCACAGAATATTTATTCAGCTATAAACTCCATCGTATCGACTGTAAATCGATATTCCCGATTCATGAGGGACGGTAATATATCCATTTTCCGCTACTACTTCAGGCGTTATAATATCCTGATCCCAATAGCGTGAAGAACCTGCTGTATCTCCTGGCAATGTGAAATTGTGGAGTGTTGTCAACGCAATATTTTGCGCACGCCCAATACCTGATTCAAGCATTCCTCCGCACCATACGTCAATGCCCTTTTCAGCGCAATAATCATGAATTTTCTTCGCTTCAGTTAGACCACCGACACGACCGACTTTGATATTGATAATTTTACAGCTACCAAGCTCTACCGCTTTACGCGTATCTTCTAACGAATGAATACTTTCGTCCAGACAAATAGGCGTCTGGATCTGTTTTTGTAACGTTGCGTGATCGATAATATCGTCAGACGCAAGCGGTTGCTCGATCATCATGAGATTAAATTGATCCAATTCTTTCAGTAACTCCACATCGTCTAATGTATATGCAGAGTTTGCATCAGCCATCAAAGGCACTTTGGGGAACTGTTGGCGAATTGCGCGGATTACTTCTACGTCTTGACCTGGCTTAATCTTTATTTTAATACGCTTATAGCCTTCATCAATAAATCCTCTAACATTCGCAAGTAAATCTTCCACATTCTTTTCGATCCCGATACTAATGCCCACTTCTATTCGATCGCGTTTACCACCTAATGCCTCCGTAAGCGAGATGTTGCGACGTTTCGCATAAAGATCCCACACTGCGCCTTCAATCGTCGCTTTCGCCATATTATTTTTGCGGATTGGTGCAAACAATTCACTAACTTCGTCGGGATGTTCAATCGTCTTTCCAAGCACTGCTGGAATTAAAAAATCACGTAACATATGGATCGTCGTTTCTGTCGTTTCTTCACTGTACCAAGGATACGTAAATGCGACAGACTCTCCCCACCCTTCATTATCTTGCTCATCCTGCACTGTTGCAAGAAGGAAATCCTTTTGTTGAATCGTCCCGAAACTTGTTGTGAACGGATGTTTCATCGTCATATTCATTCGACGAAGTGTAATCTTTTCAATTTTCATTTAAGAGACTCCTTTGATTTTGCAAGTGGAATGCTAGACCGCTTGCAGAAACGATAATAGTGTACAGTTTCTTCAGTTCTGCGTACGTCAATTAATGCGAAGCCCGCATCGCATAACTGTTGAAATACTTCTCTTGTTTTCAAGCGCCAATCATAAGCTAGTTCAGGTTGTTGTGTCTTCATTAGTTGAATATGCTTTGGAACAGGTACTTCCACTGCATCTGCAGATAGCCATTCTTTCCCTTCAGGAAGCTGCAATACCGGAAATTCCTCAGCTAATAATTCGACACTACACGGATTACTATATTGTATAGTTGTTGGTTGCCATTGTTCCCTAACACGTTGGCTATCAATCCACCAAGCGACTTGGAAACGATCAGTCGGCAACCCTTTATTGAGACCATCATCCATTTTGCCATAACAATTCACGATATAGTCATAGCACACACCATATAATTTAGATGTGTTTAAATAGGCGTTGCGACTTTCCAATGGATCGAACGTCCAGACGATCAATTCATATCCCATATCTCGCGCTTCTCGCAATTGTTGTTCTTTTAACATCTTGCCAAGTCCCATCAGTTGAAATTCCTGATCCACCGCTAACATATGAGAACATAAATAGGATTGCCCTTCCGCGAAACCAGGGAAACTATAAGAGAAGCCAATCATTCGCTTGCCGATGAAAGCGCCGATAACAAGTCCCCCATTTTTCACTGCTGTAACAGTTTGGTGGACAGGAATCGGCTCCATCCCCCAAACTCGCTTCTCTAACTTTTGCATTTCTAAAATTTCTTCTATTGCTGTTACTTTCCTAATATCAATTTCGTTTATCATCGGTGCACCTTCTATTTTTCAGATTGGAATGCCAGTTCAATGGCATTCATAAGAATTTCAATTCCAGTGAGTAAAGATGTTTTGTTAAATGTCATCTGCGGGTGGTGAAGACCCGGAGTTAAATCACAGCCAAGTCCAAGCATCGTACTTTTTATTTTCGGACGATGCACCCCGTAGAAATGAAAATCTTCTCCGCCTGGCGTAACAATCGTTCGCACTGTTTTCGCTTCCCCAACGGTTTTAGCAATCGCTTTTGCCATAATTTGTTCTGCTTCTGGATTAACTTCTGCAGCAACCATTTCCGACATGACATGACACGAAATATCAACACCATATTGATCAGCGACCGCTCTAATTACACGTTGAACATGTTGATACAACTCATCCATAACGTCATTTTGTTGCGAGCGAAGATCTAAACTGAATTTCGCGGTCCCTGGAATAATATTCGCTGAATCTCCTCCCGCTTGGAACATCGTCATTTTAACTGTATGAGAAACCATCGGATTACAATGAATCGACTGCAATGCTTGCACTAATGAAGCACCTACTTCAATCGCGTTTTGTCCTTGATGCGGCCGTGCGCCATGGGCTTCAGTTCCGGTAATTGTACCCGATATCATTTTCGCAGCTCCATGCTGAAGAGAAGCAGCAGAGTAGCCATCATCGAGTTCATCCGCAGCTCGTAAATGCACGCCAAATAGATAGTCGATATCATCCATTATACCTTGGTCAAGGACAGCAAGAGCACCTTTCCCCTTTTCTTCAGCTGGCTGAAAAATGACTTTCAATGTACCTATAGAAGGAATTCCTCGTTCTTTCGCCAACAACAGCGCGCCAATCGCCATTGTCATATGGCCGTCATGACCGCATGAATGATTCGCTTGATAGACACCGTCGACTTCCTGCCAAAGCGCATCAATATCAGCCCGTAAGCCGACGACTGGAGAACCTTGCCCGATAGTTACGGAAAAGCCAGTGATCCCTTTAAACAAAGAAACTTCAAACCCTTGACGTTCAAGGAATTCCTTCAAGTAGCGCGTCGTTTCCACCTCTTTCCAACTGACTTCTGGGTGTCTGTGCAAATGTGCAAACACTTCTTCGATCTTCGGTTTTAGCAATTGCAATTGTTCATTCATTAAACTGCCTCCTCATCAAACCTATTAAACTGCTTAATCTCTCGAACGATTCCCATCAATTCTAACATATGAAAAGACTTCCCTATCACTCAAAAAGTGAAGGGAAGTCTTTTCATTAAAACGTCCAAAGAATCATCATGCCAAAAAGCAATGTCATGTAGTTCACTGAATATAAGAACATGAGGTTAGCCCATTTATAATCGTCTTTTGCGTAGAAACCATAAATACTGGCAGCTATATAGCCGATGTTCATCAATGTTGCGATGACGATAAATGCCGTACCAAACATTGGTAGCAAAAATGGCAGAGGTAGTAAACAAAGTACATAGATCAACATTTGGCGCTTAGTGAATTCAAAGCCGCGCACGACTGGTAACATCGCTACATTTGCCGCTTTGTAATCCTCGTACTTCTTCATCGCAATCGCAAATGTATGTGGCATTTGCCATATGAATAAAATCGCGAATAAAACGATAGGTACTATATGGTTTGCCGACATAATTGCTGCCCAACCGATGAGTGGTGTTACGGCACCCGACACACTTCCGATTACCGTATTTAATGTGTATTTACGTTTAGACCACATCGTATAGGGTATCACATACGTAAACCATCCGATAAATGCGTAGATTGCTGCTTCGAAAGTAGTAAGCAACAGTAATACCATACCAATCGCAGATAATACCAAACCAATATTCAACACCGTTCGTAAGGAAAAGTTCCCTGTCACCGTCGGACGTTGTTTCGTTCTTTCCATTAAGGTGTCAATATCCGTGTCATACCAGTTATTCATGACGAGCGCACCCGCCATTAAAAACGTACTGCCGATCATAGTCAGCCAGAATACGCTCCAATTCCCGGCAAGTGTCATACCTGAAAAGTGCAATGCTAGCCAAAATCCAGCGAATACTGGCAAGACGTTTGCTATAAGTACAGGTCCTTTTATCAATGATTTAATATCTGAGAAAAAGGTAGACGCCGAGCGACTATGCGTAGTAGTCGATACAATATGGACTTCTTTCGACATAAGTTCCGTTCTCCTTTTACGTTACATTTCTATACTAATTACATGCGTACTACTAACTATATCATCTTCTCAAAAGTAAAATCAAAAAAACTTGGTATTTCCTTTATAACTGTTACAAATCTTTGTCTATTCTATTGATAAAAGAAAATAGTTTATGATCTTGATTAAGTCTGTTGCAGACTGTATATATACTATACAATTATTCAACATCTTCCGCCATTATTCGACTCAAGGAAAACCTATACCCTCTATAGGATTAAGTCACTCTAAATTCATTTAAGAACACCTATCTCCACTTGATTTTTTCATTCCATTTACCAAAAAATATTTCTCAGAAATACTGTTGTGTCCGACAGTTTTCTAAATAATTAAATTGATATTAGTTTTATTATACTGTAAACTAACGTAATGATATCGCGAAAAAATAATGATAATTTTTCCTTAATCTCTTCAACTCCCTTATTTCTTTGAGTGTGGATGTATATAAGAGATTCGAGCAAAAAATATCATTTCGTGATGAATAAATCATAAATAGAAAGGGTTTGATTTTTTGAGAAAGATTATGTTGTTTTTCTCCATTTTCACATTACTACTTTTAACAGCTTGCGGTAACAGTGCGAGTAAAGATTCAATCGACGAAATTAAATTGGCAGATGCAGGATGGGACAGTATTCGCGTCCATAACAGTATCGCGCAAATCATCTTAGAAGAAGGTTACGGATATAAAACAGATGTAGTGAACGGTACATCTACAGCAACATTCCAGGCTTTACAACAAGGTGATATAAACGTTTATACAGAAGTTTGGTCAGATAACTTGGGCGAAGCATATACAAATGCAATCGACAGCGGAGACATTGAAACTATTTCGACGAACTTCGACGATAATTCGCAAGGCCTGTATGTTCCGACATACGTTATAAAAGGTGATCCAGAGCGTGGCATTGAAGCGGTGGCGCCAGATTTAAAAACAGTAAGAGACTTGGCGAAGTATCCTGAACTGTTCCAAGATCCTGAAAACAAGAAAATGGGTCGTATTATCGGTGCACCATCAAGCTGGTTAGTCAGTAAGCACTTGAGTGAAAAAATCGCTGCGTATGGTTTAGATGAAAAGTTTACGTATCTAGCTCCAGGTTCAGACTCAGCTATCGTAGCTGACTTAGCTAGCGCATATAAAAAAGGTGAACCGTGGGTCGGGTATTACTGGTCTCCTACTTGGGTCACTGCAACTTACGACTTAACACTATTGGAAGACGACCCATTTGACCAAGCTGCTTGGGATAAAGACAAGTCGGGCGAATTCCCTCCAAACGATGTATTCGTCAGTGTTCATAAAGACTTAAAAACACAAGCTCCTGAAGTAGTGGAGTTCTTCAGTCATTACGAAACAAGTAGTGCACTAACAGAAGAAGCATTGAAATATATGGGTGAAAATGATGCAAACCCTCATGATACCGCAAAATGGTTCATGAAAGAACATGAAGACATTTGGACTCAATGGGTGCCCGAAGATGTTGCTAAGAAAGTAAAGGCAGCACTATAAACACTAGAGAATGTGGGGTGGATGCTTTCCGCTCCATCCCCCTTCTTTTTTAACAAACTTACACTAGAGAAAGAGAGGGACAAGCTAGTATGACCTAGCTTACCGCCTATGAATGAATTTCCCGACGTACGAATACCTATAGGAGATTATGTTGAAAAGTTTATCGATTTTCTAGCTATGAATTTCGGATGGCTGTTTGACTTTATCTTCGTGATTGCCTCTACGACGATACGAACGATCGAAACAACTCTTTTAGCCACTCCTTGGTGGGTCATTATGATCATCGTTTTCTTATTAGGATGGTATTTCAACAATATATTTGGAGGATTACTATTTGCAGCCTTCATATTTTTAATAGGATCTTTTGATCTGTGGGCAGATACGATGACTACAGTTGCGATTATTGTCATTTCCGTTGTACTATCCCTCGCAATCGGGATTCCGGTTGGTATATTAATGGCATTTAGCCGAGCATTCTCTGTCATTATGCGACCTATTTTGGATGCGATGCAAACAATGCCTACATTCGTCTACTTAATACCTGTAATTTTCTTCTTCCCTTTAGGAAACGTTCCCGCAATTATCGCGACAATCATTTACGCATTACCACCTGTTATTCGGTTAACTGAACTTGGTATCCGTAATGTTGATGAAGAAGTGATTGAATCTGCTGAATCATTCGGATCTTCACGTAACCAAATGCTTGTAAAAGTACAGCTTCCTCAAGCACTGCCGACAATGATGGCAGGTATCAACCAGACAACGATGATGGCATTGTCTATGGCTGTTGTCGGTTCAATGGTCGGAGCCCACGGTCTAGGTGAACGTGTATTGTATTCAATTAACCAAATCAATATTTCATTAGGTTTTGAAGCTGGTATCAGTATTGTATTTTTAGCAATCATTATTGATCGCATCACTAATGGAGTGGCAGACCGCCTACAAAATACTAGGAGGAGATCAGCATGACCGTAAAAATCAAAGTAGAGAATGTCACCAAGATTTTTGGTCCGCGTCCTAAAAGGGTCATTCCATTAATTGAAAAAGGAACTTCGAAACGTGAAATACTTGAAAAGACCGGCCATACAGTAGGTGTTTATAATGCCAACATGGAAATCATGGAAGGCGAAACATTCGTTATTATGGGCTTGTCTGGTAGTGGTAAGTCAACGTTGATTCGATGCTTCAACTTACTGAACAAACCAACATCTGGTGCTATTTATGTAGATGGTGAAAATATCGTCAAATACAATAAAGAACAATTAAAGTTTTTCCGTCAAAAGAAAATCGCGATGGTTTTCCAACACTTCGGTTTGTTTAGTCACCGTACCGTGATAGAAAATATTGAATATGGTTTGGAAATTCGCGGACTTTCAAAAACCGAAAGACGTAACATCGCTCAAAAGCATATCGATACGGTTGGACTTAAAGGGTATGAAAACCAGTATCCAGATGAACTTTCAGGCGGTATGCGGCAACGTGTAGGAATTGCACGGGCGCTAACTAACGATCCTGACATTCTATTAATGGATGAACCATTCAGTGCACTCGATCCATTAATCCGTAGAGAAATGCAGCTTGAGCTTCTAGATATTCAGACACGTTTACAGAAGACCATCATTTTCATTACACACGATGTCAACGAAGCATTTAGAATTGGAGACCGTGTCGCTGTTATGAAAGATGGAAATGTAGAGCAAGTCGGAACACCGGAAGATTTATTGGAATCGCCTGCCAATGATTATATCGTCGAGTTTACTCGCGAAATCGACCGTTCTAAAGTTCTTCAAGCGATGAATATCATGTCCAAACCGTTAAGCGTTATGAATAGTAAAGACGGCTTGCATGTAGCGATTAAAAATATGGAGGAACATGGGATTTCCAGTGTCTTCATTACCAATCGTGAACGTCAGCTACTTGGTTTAGTCACAATTGACCAAGCGATTGACGGCGTGAAAAACCGTAAAACAATCGATGAAGTGATGTCAACAGACGTTGTCACTGCGCATCCCGAAGAATATGTACAAGATATTATTCCACGCGTTCTAGATTCTAAATATCCACTAGTTGTAGTAGATGAAACAAATCGAATTGAAGGAATCATCTTACGCGTACACGTCCTCTCAAGTATTATTAGTAATACTTCAGAAGACAGCAAAGAAGAGAGTACTGAAGAAAAAAGCATACCTACTGAAACTGTAGTAAATGAGTAAAAACAGGGAAGAAATGGAACTAGCCATTTCTCCCCTGTTTTTTTAGATTTCTTTATTCATTCTTTCCTGATACGCCTGCACTTTCAAACGTTGCCATTTCTTGTACCATACGAACTGCGGATTGAATAATGCTATAAGCAACTACCGCTCCTGTTCCTTCACCAAGTCTCATATCTAGTGAAACAATTGGTACTTTCCCTAAATATTCAAAGGCTTTTTGATGTCCAGGTTCCATCGATTGATGACCGAGTAGCATGTAGTGTAATGCCCCGGGCGCAATTTTGTCCGCTACACATGCCGCAGCAGTAGATATAAATCCATCCAATACGATCGGTATACGGTTTGAAGCAGCCGCAAGCATAGCTCCTACCATCGCTGCGACTTCTAAGCCACCGACTTTACGTAAGATATCATAGCCATCTTCCCTATCGATCTGATGCAATTCAAGCGCTTTTCGTACAACTTCGATTTTATGTAGATGCTGTTCAGATGAAATGCCTGTACCATAACCAACCAACCCTGCAGGATCTAGTTCTGTCACAGTTGCTACAATCGCACTACTTGTAGTGGTATTTCCGATGCCAACTTCCCCAACCACTAGGCAATCTACGCCTTCTTCAAATATAGCGAGTGCTTCTTCATAACCAATCGCTAGCGCTTGTTCGACTTCTTCCTGTGTCATCGCTTCTGTTTGTAAGAAGTTTTTAGTTGCTTGGCGAACTTTTCGATTTTTAACAGGTTCTGAAAATTCTTCTCCCTTCACTCCCACATCAACCAATGAAAACTTCGCCAGCTGCTGTCTGCCGAAGACGTTGATAGCTGCTCCACCTTGCGCCATATTATCAACCATTTGACGCGTCACTTGCTGAGGAAATGCTGAAATTCCCTCGTCTACAACCCCGTGGTCTGCAGCGAAAACGATAATCCCTAGTTGATTCATAACAGGCTGTCGTTGTCCTGTTATTTCAGCGAGTTGCACGACGATTTCTTCTAATCTCCCTAAACTTCCAACAGGTTTCGTTAATGTATCTAAATATTCTTTTGCTTGTATCCCAGCTTCTTTATTCAATGCTGGAATTTCGTAGTTACTCAAAAAAACTCCTTCTTTCCACATGTTTTTCTATTTCAAGTTCACTTCTCTAGTATATCATGAAGTTAAAACGAGGCGCATTCTACTTCTACAAGGTATAATATGAGCTATAAGCTAGCTAACTAGATTTACTATACATAAATTTGGGTATAGCATAATCATAAGACAAAAGGAGACGATGCACATGATTAGTGAAAAATTAGCACAAGCATTGAATACTCAAATGAACAATGAATTTGCAGCAGCTCAAACGTACTTATCTATGGCGTCTTATTGTGAACACCGCAACTATAGCGGATTTGCACACTATTTTCTTCAGCAGGTGGAAGAAGAACGCATGCACGCAATGAAAATCTATTCGTATTTACACGATCGCGGCATCCGCGCCATCATTACAGAAACACCTGCCCCAGCAACTTCATTCGACAACCTACTCCACACATTTGAAGTGGCACTCGAACAAGAAAAAGAAGTGACAAAATCATTCTACAGCATCATGGATTTGGCTTGGGAAGAAAAAGAACACGCAACGATTTCCTTCTTAAACTGGTTCCTTGATGAGCAAGTGGAAGAAGAAGCGACATTCGATAAGCATATCGAATACTTAAAGCGCATCCGTGAAGATAAGAACGCATTGTTCATCTACGAGAAAGAACTTGCAACACGATCATATGTAGATGAATAAAAATGAGGCTAGGCGATACAATCGCTTAGCCTATTTCTTCAATTGGATACGTTCTAAACAACGTTCACAAATACAGTGTTTATACAGTTCCTCTTCCGGAATTTCACGAAACACTTCTTCTGGAAATACTTTATCTGTACACCAACAGCTTCCTACTTCTTTTGGCAGGCCATTTCCGCATTCGTTATTACCTTGGCAAATCGGGCAGACATCTTTCATGAGAGGCTCCTTGTTCATAAACGATGCTTGTCCAACTCTGCCGTATTCTTTTTTTCCAATGCTTCTACTCGTTCTTCGAGTTCCTTATTGCGCTTCATACTTTCCATCGAATATAACCCCGCTAATAATGCAACTACGAATGTTGCGTAATTAAACCACTCCATACACCCCGCCCCTTTACTTTTCTTTTTTTAAGAATTTTTTATACACCAACTTTAATGTGTCCGGTGTTAGATCCATATCATTTTCATACATATATTTTATCGCATATCCAAGAGCTACCGTCATGGATCCTGCTACACTCGCTGCGACGACCATCCCTGCGCCCGGAATAACTTTTACGATTTGGCGGAACGCGGTTTTGCCAATATTTCCGACAACTGTCGCGATAATCAATTCTTTTGCATGGTCTTTCGTAATAGGTTTTCCATATAACGTCGATAGCTTCAGCATTAACCCTACCTGTAACGTCGTTAACGGAACAAAGTCTGCACCTGGAATAGGAGCAGCACCTATTGCTGCCGCAGATGCTCCGGATGCTAAAATCCACCGTTTGGCGATAGACGATTTATCTGCCATATTCGCTGCTAGTAAGACATCCTTATTTACTTGTTTTAGCTGTAGAAGAATTTCTTTTTGCAGCAACTCCATATGTTCTCCCGTTTTCGAAGATATGGGAATAACAGGATAGGCAAACCCAGTATGCTCCAATATATAGTTTACTAAACTGGGAATATCGTCAGCTGCATCAATTTTATTCAGAACGAGTATGATTTTCTTGTTGAGCGTTGCGATTTTGTTCAAAGATTTTAACTCCGTGTCCGATAGTACCGTACCTGCAGCGTTAAGGAAAAATAGGATGACATCTGCTTCATTGTAGAAATTCAATGTCTCTTGTGAATGTTCCTGATTAATATCGTCTAGCCCAGGCGTGTCGACAAATAAAATATTTTCCCTGTAATAATACTTCTGAACCTCTTTCGTCTCGCCTGGTTGCGCCCCGACTTCTGCTACATCTTTTTGCATCAATCGATTGAGCGTAGAAGACTTCCCCGCATTGACATCACCAATCATGGCAATCAAAATTTCTTTTTTCAACTGTTCATTGATATCATTTGTTTCTTGATTAAAAATTTCATCAAATGATTCATCCGACATAAAGTCTGAGACTTTCATGTAAACACATCCATTCATTTTTTAAATTTTCGGTGAAATCATGTGAGAAAAAAGCATCAGTCATTAACCTGCTTCTGACTGATGCCTAATCTGCACTATTGCTCTTCTCTTAATAATAAGGGGAAATCAAAATATACACAAGTACTCCAGTGAAACTAACATATAACCAGATTGGCATTGTCCAGCGAGCGATTTTACGATGACGCTCATTTTCCATATTCCAAGCACGAGCGACACTTGTCAATGCAAGGGGTACAATCGCAGCAGCCAATACAATATGAGAGAACAGGATGAAGTAGTAGAAACCAGCCATAAACCCACTGCCACCAAACGAAGTGGATTCTGCTAAGTAATGATACATCACGTATGTCACTAAAAATAACGCAGTCGTACAAAATGCAGCATAAATAAAACGTTGATGGATCTTCACATTTTTCTTCAAGATGGCGACAAGCGCACACACTAAGAAAACAAACGTAAAACTATTGAAAATAGCATTCAATAAAGGCAAAATCGTAATGTCGAACGCAGTAAAATCCTCGACACCTGGCAACCCTGACAATACACCGATTGCACCGATCAAAAGAATTGAAATAATAATGATCGCTGGACGATAATTACGTTTCTTACATGTAGAGGACGTTGTTGATTGATTACTAAAATTCATCTATTGACACTCCTAATTCTATATTTCTAGCTACCCTACATATTAGCATACCTAACATGCTTTCTGCGTTAACTTTGTGTCGAATTTTGAAATTGAGCGGTAGTTTCTTCATGAAACTCTTCAATGATTTGAATGAATTTATCGATAGTTGGTGTCAAATAAGAATCAGCACGACGGACGAAAACTGTCTTGATGCGACTATACTTCGGTGGCAGATGATAGCAATAGACACTTCCTTTTTCGATCAGATGCGCAACGGTTGATATCGGAACAAACGTCACACCTAATCCTGCGACAACACTGCCGAGTATCGTTTCAAGTGTACCAAATTCCATCATTTTCGTCGGTTTGAACTGTTCATCCTCTAACCATAGTTCGAGTCTCGCTCGATAACCACAGCCCTTTCTAAAACAAAGAATCGGTTCATCTTTAATGTCTTCGATAGATTGAAACGGCTTGTCGGATAGCAGAACTAACTCTTCTTCCAATACTTCATGAACTGCTAAATCAGGATGCACGAAACCTTCCGAAATAAATGCACCGTCTAATTGGTGATTTAGGACTCTAGTTTGCAATCGTTCCGTAACGCCTGTCAGTAACGATAGATCTACTTGTTTATATTTTTTATTGTATCTAGAAAGAATGATTGGTAGCTTGATGACTGTTTCGACAGAGCCGATTTCTAGTTTACCTGATGGTTCATTATCGTTTTGGACAACTTTACGCATTTCATTCGTCAACGATAAGATTTTCTCACTGTAAACGAGCAGTCGTTTTCCTTCAGGCGTTAAGATCATACCTCTGTTATGTCGATTAAATAAAGGCGTCTTGAGCTCGTTTTCTAACTTTTGAATACGTGATGTAATATTCGATTGTACATAGCGAAGCTCTTTTGCCGCTGCCGTAATCGTTCCTTTTTTAGCTACCATTTGAAAGATTTCTAAGTCTTTAAATTCCATGGCTCTCTCTCCTTTTTACCTGTTATCTCTATGGTATCAATAATAATGATAGTAGTCATCATTATTATTCGTTTTACATGATGTCCAATCTTTAGTTTACTAGAGTAAGTACTTCTAGGAGGTTGGGTTTAATGAAAAACAAAATTATTTGGGGAGCGTTCCTTTGCTTCATCGCAAGTGCGTCATGGGGTGCGATGTTCCCAGTTGCCAATAGCGCGTTTAACGCAATTGATCCTTTTTATTTTACTTTGATTCGCTATGTTTCAGTCACAATTGTGCTAATTGTTTTGTTATGGTGGAAAGAAGGGAAACAAGCCTTTCGTTTAGAGAAGAGAGGTTTATCACTATGGTTTTTCGGAACGATGGCATTTGTCGTTTATAATTTGTTCATCTTCTGGGGACAAGACTTAATGGGTGAACCTGGAGTGATGGTCGCTTCCATTTCTGAAGCGATGATGCCAATGATCTCAATCGTTATTATCTGGATGATGAGTCGTCATAAACCTCATGGAATTACATTAACGTTTGTATTTACGGCATTTATCGGTGTGATGCTCGTCATTACAAAAGGTGATTTACGTTCATTCTTGACCGGCACGAATGATATTATTCCATCACTATTAATCTTTATAGCAGTAATTGGCTGGGTGATCTATACGATGGGTAGTAATCATTTCAGTGAATGGTCCGCATTACGCTACTCTACATTAAGCTGTTTGCTTGGGACGATAACTGCATGTGTTGTCGTTTCTATCGTCACATTAACAGGTTATATTTCTGTACCAACATTGGAAGTTGTGCAGACTGTTACACCGCATATGTTATTCATGATTATTTTCCCTGGAATTATTGCGCTTCTTGGGTGGAATGTCGGAGTTCGTATTTTGTCTCCATTGAATGGTTTACTATTCATTAACTTCGTACCCGTGACGACGTTAGTTATTTCATATATACAAGGCTATCAGTTAACGATATTCGATTATATCGGAACGGTATTTATTATTGCTTCCCTTGTCGGCAATAACATATTTATTCGCGTACAACAAAAACGTAAAGACGAGGCACGACAGTACAAAAAGCGATCGATCCAACCTGCATAAGTACAAAAAACAGTTGTCGCAAGTTTGCTTCAACTGTTTTTTGTACTATTAAAATTTAAACCGATGAACGATTTGATTGAGTGCAGCAGCTTGCTCTGTAAGTATGACTGCCTCGTTGGCTAATTGTTGAAAACCTTCAACTTGCTCGTCCATGCCCGCGACCGTTTCAGTGACACTTTCTGTAAACCGTTCGGATATGTTAGTAATTTCGTCAATGATGTTTTCGATTTGTTCGCCATCTTGAATCATTGCTTCTGCATGACGGCTATTATCGCTAATAGCTGCTTTCGTGTCTATAACAGCTTCATTCATTTGTTGAATCGATTGACCGGCGACTTTGACAATTTCTACACCTTCTTGAATCGCATCTGTATTTGACTCTACTTGTTGCACAGCAATTTTAACTTCATTACTCGTGTGCTCCAGTGTGCGTACAACATCATTTGCAAAGTTATTTGTTTCTTCCGCGAGTTTACGGACTTCATTGGCTACAACGGAGAAGCCACTTCCTGCCTCACCTGCACGTGCGGCTTCAATCGAAGCGTTAAGTGCCAATAAATTTGTCTGTTCTGCAATTTTCGTAATCAATGATACTTTCTGAATGACTTGGTTAATTTCATCCGCGACTCGCATAATTTTTTGCGACGACATATGAACCGCGTCATAGATTTGTTGCATTTTTTGTTCTGATTCTTCAATTGCAGCATTACCTTCTGCCGCCGCAACCGAGGCACTTTCTGATTTCGAAAGTGTTTGCTGTATGCGCACTTCCATTTCGCGGATTCCTTGCATCATCGTCAGTACCATAGCGTTTGCTGACTGCAATGAAGATAGCTGCTGTTCTGTGCCACTTTGGAAATTTTGCATCGTCACACCGTATTCTGTAAAGACATTCGATAAGTGTTTCGCTTCGGATGCTTGGACTTCACTAATTCGATCAACGATAGTAGAAGAATGATCTAATTCTTTAATAATATTTTTTGTGCCAATCACAATTTTATTGATTTCAAAACCAATTTGATTAAATTCTGAGCGGGATCGTCCTTTTACTTCCGCGGTCAAATCACCTGCTGAAATTCTTCTAGTTACCTTTCGCCAAGAGCGAATACCTTTCATGACTACTAGATAAAGACTACTCATTGAAATGGCAGATAGAATGAGTGATGCGACAGATAATGTAGCACCTTGAGTAACTGGTAAGTTAAACATATAGGTGATCCATGCCATAACGAGTGCAGGTAAAAGAATTGCAGCAGTCATACCGATGTAAATATATTTTTGATGCTTAATTCGGCCTAAGCGTAAATTATAGCGCTTACCATTCGATTTAAAAATAGGCACGGAGGCATCGATTATTTGCTCTCCTGATTGTCGTTCATATAATTGTAGTAATGGCTGATCAGTGTTCGCCGCTTTTAAACCAATTGGATCAGAAAATATCGTGCCTTCCCACAGTCGGTTAGTATGAATAACGCTACGTCCAGTTTCATCGACAATGACGAAGTATTCATCATGTTGTAGTTCATCGTCTAGCAATTGATGAAGTCGTTTGTAGTTATTGCTAAAAGATTTTTCGTTTTCCACTAGAGGTTTAATTCGTGTTGCTACTTGCTGTACCTTAGTGAGTGCTCTTCTTGCAGATGGCGTACGTAAGATTTTGTCCATTCACATTCCCCTATTCAGTTCTTATCTACTATATAAAAACTATACCATATGGCATGATAAAGGTCACACTAGTTTTCAATGAAATTCGTTATTCTATATGTTCTCGTATCAATAGAACAGGACACTTCGCTAATTTAGCACATCTATAATTTAAATCCCCGAACACTCGTAAAGTCTACGTCTCTATTATTTAATATATCTTCTAGCTCCTGAATACTCTGTATTGTATGGTTCTGTTATCATTGGAATGATTTCCACTGTGCGCTTCGGATTGGGTGCGTGGATCATCTGGCCTTTACCGATATACATCCCAACATGATGCACATTCCCTTTTCCTTTGTTGTAAGCGAAGAACAGTAAATCGCCTGGTTGCAGGTCCTTTTTCAACACCTTCGTTCCCGTAATCGCCTGAACCGAAGCGTCACGAGGTATGTCTATACCGTATTGGCGGTAAACGGAATACGTGAAACCGGAGCAATCTAGACCAAAGCCTGAAGTGCCAGCCCATAGATAAGGTAATCCATCAAAGATTTTTGCTGTGTCCAGAAGTTGACGTGCAGTCGGTTTTGCAATACCTTTTTTGGCATCGACACGTTTCACTGAACTTTTATCAATATATTTGACACCATCCGCTGGTGTTTGAACAGCAAAACTTCCTTGTTTTTCTCCAACAATAGGTAGTGCTGTATTGAAACTAATCGTACGGAATGATTTTTTTCCAACTATATCATTTGTCAAATCCGCTGATCTCGTTGTAACCATTGCTGTATCGCATGTTTTATAATTTGGATAAGTAGTTGTTAGATGATTTTTCGGTAACCAACCTGGGTAACCTTCTTTATGCTTTGGTGAGCTTTGATCAATGACGACAACTTGAGCCCACTCACCTTTCGTCTGCAATACCTTTACTGTTTGACCATAAAGAGCTTGGGTTTCGATTTTGCCGACAAGCCATTGTTTTTCTTTTATGTTCATCGCTGCCACCCATTTAGTAATATCCGGTGTTTTTGCAGTAGCAAATGCATCCACTGTGCGTTGTGCGTCCGGTTGTTTCCATAATGTTGTAACAGGTACGTTAACGACTTGGCGTGCTTCGTTATCGCCGGTATAGCATGCTGGAGTTTCTCTAAAGTTCGGCTCTAAAATCCGTGCAAGAAATACGGCGAAATGGCCTCTTGTTAACGAGTCGTTTGGCTTATACGTATTGTCTAAATAACCTGTTGTGATTGAGCGTACAGCTAATGTTTGGATGTCCTTTAAGGCCCAATAGGAAGCGGGAACATCACGGAAGCGATAAGTTGATACGCCCGTTAAATTGAATGCACGAACGAAGACTGCAGCCATCTGTCCTCGTTTCAAATGACCATTCGGTAGAAATTCTTTATTGGCATTGCCCATGAAAATTCCTTCGTCTACCATTGTTGCAATCAATGAATACTGCGGATGAGATGATTTAACGTCCACTAGTTTAACAGCGGGTCTGTTAGCCATTGGCAGCTTTAATGCACGTTGAATCATGGCAGATGCTTCTAGACGAGTAATCGGTTCATTAATTCTGAACTTTTCATGCGACTTTTCTATAATAATTCCTTTTTCTGCTAAGTAACGGATTTCAGCAGCTGAATTATGCTGATCACTTACATCTTTGAATACAGCAGCAAACGTAGTCATTGGCCATGCTGACACGACAAATATAAGGGTTACTAACAAACCGTATAATCTCCTCAAGTCTAGGACACTTCCATTCTATTAGATTTCATTTTCTTAACTATACCTGCACAATTATTCATTGTATAGAAAAAAAAGAACCCCCCCTATACTAGGAGGATTCTTCAATGTTGAATAGTAGCTCACGGTCTACTTTAATTCAAGTGCATGTTACGATAAAATGTTTTTCAATAGCGCAACTGCCTGATCGATTTCATCAGTTGAAACTGTTAGTGGCGGCAATAGACGAATGACATTTGTTCCAGCTGGCACTACTAGTAAGCCTTGCTGTTCGGCTTGTTGAATGAACGGGCTAATTTCTTCGTCCGAATGAATTCCAACCAACAAACCATTGCCACGGATAGAATACTTTTCAGCTGGTAATGCTGCTTGAAGCTGTGCTTTCAAGTACGCTGATTTATTTTGTACGTCTTGTAAAAATGCCGGTTCAAAGACATGGTCAATAACTGCTTGCGCTACAGCGACTGCCAACGGATTTCCACCGAATGTCGTGCCGTGTGAGCCAGGACCGAATGTTTCGAATAACTCTTTACCGGCTAGCAATGCACCGATTGGGAAGCCACCACCCAGGCCTTTTGCTAATGATACGATATCCGGCTTCAATACCGTCTGTTCATATGCATATCGAGTCCCTGTTCGACCGATACCTGTTTGAACTTCATCGATGATTAGTAAAATTCCATGTTGCTCACAAATATCCATCACCGCTTGCGCGAATGCAGGATCGATGGAATTGACGCCACCTTCTGCTTGGATGACTTCTAGCATAATTGCCGCCACGTTTTCATTGGCTGCGTTCTTTAGCGCTTCGATGTCGTTAAACGGTAAAGCTTCAAAGCTTTGAAGCATAGGGCCGAAACCTTGTTGAATCTTTTCTTGGCCTGTTGCAGCCATTGCGCCGAATGTACGGCCATGGAAAGATTGCTTGAACGTTAAGATATGATGCTTACCCGTATGCTTTCTCGCAAGTTTAATAGCTGCTTCATTCGCTTCCGCTCCGCTATTACAAAATAATGCATACGCAAGATCCGTGTCTTTCACTAAAGATTCAGCTAATTTTTCTTGCTCAGGACTTTCGAATAAATTGGAAATATGCCATAGTTTTTCCCCCTGCTGCTGTAACGCCTTGACGATCGCAGGGTGTGCATGGCCTAAACTGACGACAGCGATGCCGCTCGTAAAGTCCAAATAGTCTTTTCCTTTATCGTCTGTCACGATGGTGCCTTGTCCTTTGACTAGATGCACCGCACGTCTTGCATAGTTATTAAACAAAAAAGTCACGCGATTGCCTCCTCATTGGTTATGACCGTACCAGTAAGTTGCTGACCGACAATCTGCACAGAAGGGATGCCCGCTTCTAAACAATCGATCGCTGCTTGTACTTTCGGAATCATTCCACCGTAAATATCTTCCGTCTCAATCCAGTGATGAATAGCTGAAGGCACTACTTGCGCTTGCGGTTTATCATCAATTTTTATGCCTGGTGTATCAGTAACAAGAAGTAAACTTTCCGCATTTACAGCTAACGCAATCTGACTAGCTACTGTATCCGCATTGACGTTCAAAGGCTCACCTGCAGCTGTTGCACCTATACAAGAAATGACTGGAATTACGCCTGCGTCTAGCAAAGTGTCAAGGATATCCGTTTGCACTTGTTTGATTTCACCTACATAGCCATACGTTTCAAAATCAAGCAAATCACAAGTGAACAGATTTGCATCGAAGCCACTAAGTCCGATTGCTTTCACACCTTCACGATTGAATCTGTGAACAAGCGCCGGATTGACTTGACCAATTAAAATCGATTGTACGACACCAATCGCTTCGCCAGACGTGACACGGAAACCATTCACTACAGAAGATGTAATGCCTCTGTCTGCTAATTCCTGATTGATATTCGGTCCGCCACCATGGACAATTACTAATTGTATGCCTTGTTGCTGTAATTCTTTTATACGATTGAAAAATGATTCACTTAACTCATCGAGCATACTGCCACCGAGCTTAATGACCTGCCGTTTACGTACGGTAGGTTGCATTGATTTGGACGTAGTCATACGTTAGATCGCACCCCCATGCCGTTCCTTTACCAGTTCCCTGGTTTAGTTCTACTAAAAACTTCACTTCATGCTGCTTCAAATAAATAAGTAATTTTTCTTCTGAAAATGGAATCGGTTCCCCCGCTTCTACTACAAGCGTATCCCCGATATAGATTTTGATAGCTTCTGGATCAATCGTTGCGCCACTATACCCTACTGCAGCGATAATACGACCCCAGTTTGCATCACAACCGAATACAGCTGTCTTGACAAGAGGTGATCCAACAACCGATTTAGCAATTTTACGTGCTTCTTCATCGGAAATTGCACCTGTTACTTTAGTTTCGATTAATTTTGTTGCTCCTTCTCCATCTTTTGCGATCATTTTCGCCAAGTCACGTGCAACTGCATGCAAAGCGTTGACGAATGACTGCCAATCAGGATGATCAGGTGTTAGCGTGTGGTTCCCCGCCAGGCCGTTCGCCATCACGAGTACCATATCGTTTGTCGACGTATCACCGTCTACTGTAATGGAGTTAAAAGTAACGTCTGTAATTCCTTTTAGTGCTTGTTGCAAATGCTCCGATTCAATGTTCGCATCTGTTGTGATGAAACCTAGCATCGTCGCCATATTCGGCTCAATCATCCCTGAACCTTTTGCGACACCTGCAATGATTACTTCACGCTCATCAATGCTCGTTGCATACGCTGTATTTTTTGTCACCGTATCTGTCGTTAAAATAGCTTGTGAGAATTGAATAGAACCTTCTAATGTATCCAATGGCTTTAGTTTCTCAATACCTGATAGTAATGGTTCCATTTTCATCTGTTCGCCAATCACACCTGTAGAAGCGATCCCTACTAAATTTGGGTCGATTCCTAAATGTTCGGCCGTTTTTTGTTGCATCGTAAACGCGTCTTTCATACCTTGCTTGCCTGTACACGCATTGGCATTGCCCGAGTTGATAACGATTGCTTGCATTTTCTTCGTTTCATAAACTACTTGTTTCGTGACAGCAAGCGGAGCCGCCTGGATAGCATTCGTTGTGAAGACACCCGCAACACTTGCTGGAACTTCGCTGACTAATAAAGCTAGGTCGTTTTTCTTATGCTTTAGACCGCAATGGATACCGACTGCCTTAAAACCTTTTGGTGAGATAATATTTTTACGCGAAATGCGCTTCATGCTTTCAATCGTTTCCATAATAGTGCTCGCCTCAATTCTCATATGTTCTGTTCTCTTAGTAGATTATATGAATAACGGAATATTTGCAATACCAGTCGTTTCATCCAAACCGTATTGAATATTCATATTTTGTATTGCTTGTCCAGCTGCACCTTTTACTACATTGTCAATGACCGAAATGATCGTTGCGCGATTCGTTCGCGGATCCACTTTGACATGTATATCGCAATAGTTCGAGCCGTATACCTGTTTCGTGCCGATTTTTTGGATATCAGTTAATACTCGAACGAACGGATGATTTTCATACGTTTCTTTCAAGCAGTCGACTAGTTGTTGTTCCGTGACTTGTCCATTCACTTTCGCATAACTCGTAGCCATAATTCCTCTCGTCATTGGTACGAGATGTGTCGTAAATGTAATAGGGTCAGGTTGATCAGCAAACAGATTCATCGCTTGTTCGATTTCCGGTATATGTTGATGTTGATGTATTTTATAAATCGAGAAGTTTTCATTCGTTTCACTGAAATGCGTTGCTTGACTCGGTTTATTACCTGCACCTGATACGCCACTTTTCGCATCAATTACTAGTTGGCTACCATCGATTAATTTATTCTTTAATAATGGAAGCAACGATAATAAAACTGCTGTTGGATAACATCCAGGATTGGCAATGAATTCTGCTTCCTGTATTGCTTTTTTATTCCACTCCGGCAGTCCATAGACACTTTTCTCAAGGAATTCATTTGCAGGCGCATCTTTCTGATACCACTGCTCGTATAAAGCAGGATCTTTCAATCTAAAGTCTCCTGCTAGGTCAATCAATTTGGGACCCGCACCTACTAGTGGAGGTAGCAGCGAAGTTGTTACACCTGCTGGAGTACTGAAAAACACTGTATCAAGCTTGCTGATGTGATCTTGTGCTATTTCATGCATCGGCTGATCGTGAATATTCACGAGATGCGGATATTTCTCAGAAAAAATAGTCCCCACTTCAGAGGAAGTGAATAAATCAATCTTTTCAATTTCCGGGTGGTTATGCAGCAACCGAATCAACTCGAGGCCACCATACCCGGACGCTCCTATGATTCCTACCTTCAACGTCATCACCTCATTATTCATTAATGATAAGTATACGTATGTATAATTATAAAGTCAACTGTATTTTTATTTATTAACAGTTAATTTAATTAACTATAACTTACTCTATAGAAAAGGTACATGTCATTCGCGCAATATGTTACTATTATGTATGAAGAGTATTAAATGATAAAGTATCTAATGAAAATTCAGGAGGCTATTATGGTAGATTTATTGAAGTTGTCAGGAAAAAATATCGTCATCATGGGTGTGGCGAATGAACGCAGTATTGGCTGGGGCGTCGCAAAAGCGTTATTTTCAATAGGCGCAAATGTTATTTTCACGTATCGGAAAGATCGTTCACGCGATAAATTAGAAAAAGCATTGGCTAAGAATGAATTTACAGCGACTCAAATCGTACAATGTGATGTAAATAGTGACGAAAGCATCGAACAAGCTTTCAAAGCTATCGGCGAACAAGTCGGTGTAATCCATGGGGTCGTTCACTCTATTGCATTCGCACATCAACAAGACTTGCATAATCCGTTCGTCGAAACGACTCGTGAAGGGTATGCTTTCGCTCAAGATTCTAGCTCGTATTCATTAGTCGCTGCGGCACGTGAAGCTCGTCATTATATGACTGAAGGCGGTGCGATTATTACAATGAGTTATTTAGGAGCTGAACGTGTTCTAGAAGGCTATAATGTGATGGGTGTTGCAAAAGCAGCTCTTGAAGCGTCTGTGCGCTACTTGGCATCTGAACTTGGTCAGCAGAATATTCGTGTCAACGCAATCTCTGCAGGAGCGGTTCGCACACTGTCTGCAAAAGGAGTTCCTTCATTTAATACCATTCTTAGTAAAATTGAAGAGCGTGCACCTCTGAAGCGTAATGTTACACCTGACGAAGTATCCGATATGACTGTAGCGATGCTTAGTAATTTATCAAGCGGCGTGACGGGTGAAGTGATTTATGTCGATGCTGGTTATCATATTATGGGGTAATTAAAGAAGGGTTGTGCAAGGAGTTGTGTATTCCCAACTTTTTGCGACAGCCTTTTTGTTGTGTCGTAGCTCGACCGATTTACGGTGCTGAAGTTAAGGTGGGTTTCTGTACATAGGAAAACCATTTTGTGTTGTGGCGTTGCTCGACTCTTTATTGATACTGAAGTTCGTAAAGGTCAGCTTTCTATCATCGCTTCGGCACGTGGGGGATTGCCTCCCGCCAGAAGCCAACAAGCAAAAGACGCTAGTTGTCTCCTGGCTTCGGCCGACCCCGCAGTTGTGCCTTCGCTAATGAGTACAGTGATGATTTGTAAGCTTTGGTACGGGGGTAACCAATTTTGTGTTGGATCGTTGCTCGACTTATTTTCGATACTGAAGTTAGTAAAGGTCGCTTTCCTATCATCGCTTCGGCACGTGGGGGATTGCCTCCCACAAAGAGCCAACTAGCGAAAGTCGCGCTAGCTGTCTCTTTGTTTCGGCTGACCCCGCAGTTGTGCCTTCGCTAGTAAGGACAGAGTAGTTTTAGTAGGCTTTGTTACAGGGAAAACCGTGTTGTGTCGTAGCTCGACTTATTTTCGATACTGAAGTTCGTAAAGGTCAGCTTTCCTATCATCGCTTCGGCACGTGGGGGATTGCCTCCCACTAAGAGCCAACTAGCGAAAGTCGCGCTAGCTGTCTCTTTGTTTCGGCTGACCCCGCAGTTGTGCCTTCGCTTTTGAGTACAGTGTAATTACGGTAGTCTTTGGTACATAATAAAATTCACTTTTAGACTTCAACGTACTATGCTACTTACCTTTCACCACTAAACGAAGGCGCCTTACAAGCGGTAGCGAAGCGATGAGCCACCCGCAAGCATCGAAGTGTATTCAGTGATCAAAATTAAGTCTGATTTTTGACCTTATACAGACATTATTACATTTTCTCTACCAATTACTGAGAATTCACTTCTGTATACTTGACAGAACATTATTACTTATCATATAGTGTTACAGCAACAATGGCCTAGTTGGCTATACATACTACAAGTTATCAAAATACATACACTTTTTAAAGTACCTCAGGAGGCTTTACACATGAATAGTTTTACCAAATTCGACACGTTGAAATTAGGGCTGACTATGTTTGCCCTGTTTTTTGGCGCGGGCAATATGATTTTCCCTCCAGTTCTAGGTCAACAAGCTGGAGTCGAGACATGGATCACGCTTGCCGGATTTTTAATCACCGGTGTCGGATTACCTTACCTTGGTGTCATTGCAGTTACGATGAGCGGTGCGCAATTAAATGATTTGGCCGGCAAAGCCTCACCTTTATTTGCGATGATTTTTCCATTGATCATCTACTTAGCAATCGGTCCATTTTTCGGTATTCCACGAACTGCTACAGTAGCGTATGAAATTGCCATATCCCCCTTTGTGCCGAACGCTTATGGAACACTCGGACTCGTAGTATTTTCAGTGCTTTTTTTCAGTATAACTGTTTGGTTATCATTGAAGCCGAATAAAATCGTTGATCGTTTCGGCAGTATTTTAACGCCTGTCTTGCTTGTGATTGTGACGTTTTTCATCGTTATTGGGATTGTCAATCCTGTCGGTAAAGCAGGTCCTGCGTGGGAGCCATTTACAGAAGATGCTTTCGCCAAAGGATTCATTGAGGGCTATGGCACGATGGATGCGATTGCGGCTCTTGTGTTTGCGCTTATCGTTATAAATGCAGTAAAGATGAAAGGTATCACCGATCGTAAAGAGATTACTTCCATTACAATCAAAGCAGGTTCGATTGCAGTTATCGGCTTAAGTTTGGTTTATGCGGGTCTTGCTTACTTAGGGACAACAAGTCGTGTCATCGCAGCTGGTGCAGAAAATGGTGGTGATATATTAGCGAAGCTTGCATATGCTTTAATGGGCAATAGCGGACTGTATATACTCGGTTTGGCTGTAACTCTCGCTTGCTTGACGACTGCTATTGGATTGACTTGCGCAAGTGCGGCTTATCTTTCCAAAGTTATACCGATTATTTCTTATAAAATGTTTGTATTTATCATTTGTGGCTTTACAACTACCATTTCCAATATCGGCTTAACGAAATTACTAGACGTGATGATTCCTGTATTGATCGGTGTTTATCCGCTCGCCATTGTGTTGATTTCATTTAGCTTATTCGATCGGTTGTTTAGAGGCTATCACGAGGTCTATATATACGGCTTGACCGCTGCAGGTGTCGTAGGATTTATCGACATGTTAAATGCATTCAACGTGCAGCTAGGGCCCATTTTGAAGGTATTAGCGTATTTACCACTGTTTGATCAAGGCGTTGGATGGATTGTGCCTGCAGTTGTTTTTGGTTTTATTGGATTTATCGTGGCGCTTGCGCAAGGCAAGCCGCGGGTTCAATAAGTTATTACAATTATTTATTCGAAAAAAAGCCTGCATACTTTTGCAGGCTTTTTCTTATTATACGTAGTCAAAATCATGAGGAAATAAAATTACATGTCACTCCCCTTTCATCCATCCTTTATTCCCTTTAGTGATGATCACTTCATAATCGATGTATTCGTAAATATCATCTTCAATATGGTCACTGAATTTTTGCAGTTCCCCTACGGTTAAGTCTTCGATTGCTTTGTTTTTCTGTTCACAATAAATAATAATTTTCCCGACGACTTCATGCGCATCACGGAATGGTGTGCCTTTTGCGACTAGATAGTCCGCCAGCTCTGTCGCGTTAAGGAAACCACCTTTAATAGCTGCTTTCATATGATCGGCGTTGACGGTTAATGTGTCGATCATTTTAGACATGATTTCTAAGCAGTCAAGTACTGTGTCGAGTGCGTCAAAGAATTGTTCTTTGTCTTCTTGCATGTCTTTATTATACGTAAGTGGTAATCCTTTCAGTGTCGTTAATAACGCAAAGAGTGAACCGTAGACGCGTCCTGTTTTTCCCCTGATCAATTCTGCTGCATCTGGATTTTTCTTTTGTGGCATCATACTGCTACCTGTTGAATAAGCATCTGAAATCGTCACGAAACGGAATTCTTGGCTACTCCATAAAATGAGTTCTTCACTTAAACGGCTCATATGCATCATGATTAATGAGAAGCTAGACAGTAATTCCACTACATAATCCCGATCGCTGACACCGTCGAGGAAGTTATCGACTGGCTTATCAAAACCGAGCAATACCGTTGTGACTTCGCGGTCTATCGAATGTGTCGTACCAGCAAGAGCACCGCAGCCTAATGGGTTTTCATTAAGAATCTCTAATGCATTTTGTACACGTTTCTTGTCACGCGTGAACATTTGCGCGTATGCTCCTAAATGGTGACCAAACGTAACAACTTGCGCACGTTGCAAATGTGTATAACCAGGCATTATGACGTTATTCGCTTTACCTTTTCTTTCGAGTGAGTCGATCAATGTTTGCAAAGCATCCATTACGACAAACGCCTGATTTTTAGCATATAGTCTCATATCGACTGCCACTTGGTCGTTCCGGCTACGCGCGGTATGTAACTTCTTGCCTGTTTCGCCTACCCGTTCAGTTAAATTCATTTCAACGAATGAATGGATGTCTTCATAATTTCCTTCGATTGTTAATTCACCCGATTCGATATCAGCCAAAATGGACTGCAAGCCATTAACGAGTAACTCGCCTTCTTCCGGCGTCAATAAATCACAGTGAACTAGCATCGTGACATGTGCGATACTCCCAGCTATATCTTCTCGAAATAAACGATAATCCACAGCAAGAGAACTGTTGAATTTCTCCATGGCTTCATCTGCTTTACCGTTAAAACGCGCGCCCCAAAGTTTCATCATTCATCCAACCTCCCAAATCGTATTTTTATACACATTCACGTATAATTAGTGTTTTCTATTCGTCAGTGCAACGACACTATCTATATAGTTTGACACATATACAATCAACTTTCTAGTTTGAGTTCCGTGCCATATAGTTGCATCATGAACTGTTTCATGTGATAATAAATGAACTACAAATGAATGAGTGATGACAATGAGAAACTTTGTCCCAACACAACCTTTAAAAAATTTCCAAACCTTGCCCACACTAGGCGAGGTTTTTTTGTTGCTTTAAGGAAACACTACTATTAGGGGAGGGTAACTTTTATGACAACTTACAATTCAAAACATGCTAAAGCTTCACTTGTAGCTATATGGATTAGTTTACTAAGTAATATTGTGTTAACTGCATTAAAACTAATCGTCGGCTTTCTGTTTAGAAGTCCTGTTTTACTTGCAGACGGTTTTCATAACGCAGGCGATGTCGTTGCTTCTGCCGCTGCTTTGACATCGATGCAAATTTCTAAGCGACCAGCTGACGAAGATCACCCATACGGTCATGGTAAAGCAGAAGTCATCGGCTCAGGTATTGTAGCCATCATTTTAGGTTTAGCTTCTATTTATATTGCATTCGAAGCAGTGATGGCTTTATTTGAAGATCCAGCAACAGCAAGTAGAATCGCGTTACTTACTGCGATCGTCTCACTCGTATGGAAATACGTATTGTATATCTATACAATGCGTGTTGGCAAGGCAGAAAACAGTAAAGGTTTGATCGCGACAGCTTATGATCATTTAGCCGACATCTACGCTTCACTTGCTGCGGTTGTCGGGATTGGGCTTGCATTAATTGGTGACACATTCAACGTTCCTCTACTAGCCTACGGCGACCCGATTGCAGGTATTATTGTGTCAATCCTCGTTTTCCGTATCGCAATGGATATTGGAAAAGAGAGTGTCGATATTTTAATGGAGAAAAGTGTGAGCGACGAGCGTCTGGTTGCATTCGAAGAAATTATCCGTTCCATGCCTGAAGTAAAACGAATTGATCGGTTGCGTGCACGCGAACACGGCCACTATATATTAGTCGATATTCGCATCGGTGTCACAGGCAATTTGACAATTCAGGAAGGACATATGATTTCAAGTAGATTACGTAATTTGATCATGGCGCAAAATGAAGATGTAGACGAAGTATTAATTCATTTAAATCCATGGTATCCCGAAAAACAATCCGGTATACTTACAAACGAGGAGTGAATGATATGAACCCATTAACAATTAACGCACTAGAAGTATGCCTGAAGGAAACGGAAGAAGTAATCCGTACCGCAGATGATCATTTTTCACAGCAACCCATTTCTTATCTACAATCAAATATAGCTGAATTTTTCTATGTTGATTCTCCTGACTTCGACAACATCAATGTAGATTCATTAGTATTGGAAGTAGATGATATGTTCAAAACGTACATGGCGTTGTTCGGTTTACAAGGTAAGAAAAAAGAAGGCAACGCAATCCGCGAATTTATCGAAAATAAACTACAGCACAAACTTACCGGATGTAGCATCTCGTTTTCCGATAATGAAGGTTTCTGGGAAGTGAATATGCCGCTTGATCCAATTGAAGGTTTTGAGGAATCCATGCCGATTCAAGACGTCTTGCAACTTCTTTACGGTATACTTGGCGACCTTAACGAAATGAGAGCAGGCCAGTAATGACTACAAAATTTATCTATACGTATATCCGGCATCGTGATGAGCAGGAATTATGCCGGATGGAAATGCGTTCTTTTTTCGGGAAAGACGTGCAAGATAATGTCATTCTAAGTGAGGTGGCAGTCAATCCGTCTCGAAGTCCGTTCATGCAGGCGCGTTTAGAAGTATGGATTCAAACCGATAGCTTGGATTCATTAGTGCAACAAGCGGCTGAATTGGAAGTAGAAAAATCATTCAAGACTGTCTGCTTAAATGATATGGAACTAGCAAGTACTGAGAAAATAGGACATGCCAAACGACGGAATATCGAGCGCCAAGTAGGACTACAGATCAAAGGTGAACCTGAGCTAGATCATCCTGAACTATTGATTGGAATTATGCAATTGGAAGATCAGTGGTATGTAGGAGAACTAGTTGAAAGTTCTTCTGACTGGCATGTACATCAGCAGAAGCCTCATATGTATTCCACTGCGCTCGGTACACGTTTGGCTAGAGCCGCTGTCAATATTGCTGTACCGCATCCTGAAGGCATCCGTGTCATCGATCCTTGTTGTGGGATTGGGACGGTTCTTGTGGAAGCTTTGTCGATGGGTATTCCGATTGAAGGCCGCGACATCAATCCCCTAGTCGTCTATGGTTCTAGAAAGAACATTGCTCATTTCGGGTTACAAGGCGAAGTAGAGATTGGGCCGATTGCAGAAGTAAAAGAAGTATATGATATTGCGATTATTGATATGCCGTATAATCTTTTCACGCATATCACAGCGGAAGGACAGCTCGCTATTTTAAAGGAAGCACGACGCTTTGCGAAGAGTTGTTTAATCATTACGATAGAGAATATGGATGATATGCTTAAAGAAGCTGGTTGGAAAATCACCGATCGGTGTCTTGCGCGGAAAGGTACATTTTCTCGAGAAGTGGTATTGTGTACATACTGAAAGACGAGTCGGAAGCGTGACTTCCACTCGTCTTTTTTTTAATGTAATGAAACTGTATAATCTGCTAGTAATCGAGCACCATAGCCCGTTGCAGATTTTGTGTAATAGCCTTTAGGTTTCTGCTTATCCATTACTCCAGCCATGTCGACGTGCAACCAGTTGTTCTTCGGAGCGAATTTACGCAAGAACAGCCCAGCAGTGATCGAACCAGCTACAGACATCGAACTGATATTGTTGCAGTCCGCATACGCGCTATCTAGAGATTCTTCATAGACATCTACTAAAGGTAGTGGCCAAACAAAGTCACCGTTTTGATCGCCGATTTTTTTCATTTTATACGCTAGATCCTCATCGCCGAAAACTCCACCGATTTCCGTACCAAGTGCCCCGACGACTGCTCCTGTTAGTGTTGCGATATCTACCGTATATTCTGCCCCAAGTTCCCCCGCGCGGATCAAGGCATCTGCCAAAATCAAACGACCTTCCGCATCGGTATTCCCTACTTGTACACTGATTCCATTCTTGTATTGAATCACTTCACCCGGCATTACCGCATCCGGTCCAGGTGTATTTTCAACCATTGGAATCAACACAACTACATTCACTTTTGCATCTGAATGTGCAAGTAGTGACAACGCACCGCTTACTGCAGCCGAGCCGCCCATATCCATACGCATATCACTATCGTCACGTCCGCCTTTTAAACTAATACCACCTGAATCGTACGTTACGCCTTTACCGACAAGGGCAACTAATGGCTTCGAAGCATCCGTCTGCAATGTCATCTCAACAAATGAAGGCTCATATTTACTACCACGGCAAACCGTCAACACGCCGTTCATCTCACGCTCTTTGATTTCCTTCTTGCCTAGTACATCGATTTTCACTTTTGTACCTTTAAAGTGATCTTTCAATACTTCCGGGTATGTCTCTGGATTCAAGACATCCGATAATTCATTCATCAAGTCACGAGAAAATGCCATCGCATCTGCTCGCACTCTTCCTGTTTTCACTGATGCTTGATCCGAACCAATAACAGTCAGTTTCGTTACAGGATTCGCCTTTTTGGATTGGTAGCGATCGAAGTTATACGCTCCGAGATGCCAACCTTCTACGAATGCAGTAACTGCTTCGTCTGTAACAGACCACTTCTTTGCTAATTGATCTGCTTGAATTGTTGCAGACTTTACTTTCTGCGCTGCTACACTGCGTGATACTTCTCCAGCGATACTGCGGATTTCATCTAGTGATTTCCACTGCTTATCTTTTAAAACGACTACTTGCTTATCCCCTAGTACGAGTGAACAATGTCCGCCTGGTTGGTTCTCGACGAATTGTTTCACCAACTGATTTTTCGTTACTTGACTATCATTTGCGAATAAAATTTCTGTGTTAATTTCCATTTTTGAAGTTACCCCTCTCACTCTTTCGGTTTCCTAAATAGTTTATCACTTTTTACCCGACAGTGCTAAGAAGAGTGTTGCAATCGGTCCAAGAAAAATTGAGAGTATGAACCAATTCAGACCGCTACGATTTTTCCCCTGTGCAAGTACGGCATTGATCAAAGCTAGCGTCCCCCAGCCAACAACATATCCTTCATTCATCTTATATCACTCCATTAGTCATGTATGCTATCTATACGTTTTGAGAGTGTACTATGTTTCATTTTACCAAGTACAAAAAAGGAACATTCTAAATGTCCCTTGGTGTCAGTTCTTTAGCTATTAATTGAAGTTGGTGCGTTATCATCTGTGGCGTTGTCATAATTTTGATTGCCGACTTTCGCTCTAATTTCTTCTTCTGTTAGTGGTGGCGGGATTTCATGCTCAGCTAAGGCATGCGTTTCAAGTGGAACTTCAACATTCTCCAAAGCGGCATTACGCGCATCCATTTCGCGTCCATATTGCTCACGCTGTTGCACTGTTGTTCTTTCTTCTTTTGGTAAATCAGCCATTTCGTCACCTCAATCTTTCGTTTTCCCTTATCCTACCCGATATTTGCTATACTAAACGTATCGACTACAGCGAAAGGTGGAAGAAAACGTGACGACTATTTTAGTAGATGCGGATGGCTGCCCCGTAATTAACGAAACTATTGCGGTGGCAAAAGAGTACGATCTACCGTGTATTTTAATTTGTGATACCGCACATGAAATGCATAGAGAAGGCGCGGAGACAATTACAGTGTCAAAGGGTGCTGACGCAGTCGATTTTGTTCTAGTGAATCGGATCAAAAAAGGCGATATTGTCGTGACACAAGATTACGGCTTAGCCGCAATGGCATTAGCCAAACAAGGCTTGCCACTAGACCAGAACGGCAGATGGTTCACAAACGAAAATATCGACCAATTGCTTGCTGCACGACATAAGGCACAGAAAATCCGTCGTGCGGGTGGCAGATTACGCGGCCCCAAAAAACGGACAGCTGATCAGACAGAAGATTTTGTTTTGAGTCTACGAAAATTATGCGACACTTTCCCAACAAACTAAAAAAACGCTAATTCACTGGCTGAATTAGCGTTTTTTAGTTTAACCATATTCAAGGCTTTACTTGTATCAAAACTAAATCCGTATCTTCAATCGCATAAAGGCTATGTTTCTCAAGCGGCGCCATATGTAAAATCGTATCTGGAGTCACTTCAACGGGCTCTCCTTCTACCGTAAAACGCACTTTTCCTTTGCGCACGATAATAAATGCCTCGTTCTTTGAATCATGTTCTGCAATTTCCTGGCCTTCCTGTAGCTGAATATTCGTCAGCGTCGCATTGTTCACACTCGCCACCTTCGCCAGATGCTTTTCTTTCTCAGTCAACTGAATCTTCGTATCAATCAATTTCATGTCTACTCTCTCCTTTCAATAATTCTTTCGCAATTAGCTTATCATGAAATCCTAGTTATTCGAAACAAAAATCGCTTCATTTCATAGGTTTCCAATGTAGGTTGTAGGGAATAGTAAAGTACTATCACATCGCGTACTCTTTGAGGCAAGTTTCGTCTCTTAGACAAGTCTTCGGCATCTATTGCATATAGTTTACAAGATGTTACTTTTATCAATACTAGTTAACGGAGGTTGCTTATGCCAACAATTCAATCTGTCAGTACGGTCTGTCCACCTGTTGAACTGAAACAGGAAGAGGCGATGAACTTTGCTCGTTCCCTTTTTTCCGATTCATTTAAAGATATTGATCGATTGTTAAAAGTGTTCCAAAATGGCGAAATAGATACGCGCCAAGTATGTATGCCACTCGAATGGTATGCGGAGCCACATGACTTTGAAACGAAAAACAATCTCTATCTCGAACATTCCGTCGCGCTTGGCAAACAGGCAGTGGAGAATTGTTTGACTAATTTATCGACACTTGAGCGTACTGTAGATCCTGCAGAGATTGATGCGATTTTCTTCGTATCGAGCAGTGGATTAGCAACACCTAGTATCGATGCACGCCTCATTAATCAATTACCGTTTCGACATGACATTAAACGTATTCCGATTTGGGGGCTTGGCTGTGCAGGCGGCGCGTCCGGCATAAGTCGTGCATTTGATTACTGCAAAGCATACCCTGATGCAAATGTTCTGGTGCTTGCTTTAGAGCTATGTAGTTTAACATTCCAACGCGATGATATAACGAAAAGTAATCTAGTCGGTGTTTCATTATTTTCAGATGGAGTAGCCTGTGCATTAATTTCTGGTGTACAATCAACGATTACATGTTCACGTCCAATGCCTGCGATCCGTGCAACTTCTTCCCGCTTCTTGCCTGATTCAGAAGGCGTGATGGGTTGGGATATTAAAAACGATGGTTTGCATGTCGTATTTTCGAAAAGCATTCCACATGTCATCCAAAGCTGGCTCGGGCCATTCGTCCATCAGTTTGTAGAAGAACAACAACTAACCACGGACCGCATAAAGCATTTCGTCGCGCATCCTGGCGGCAAGAAAGTACTCGATGCCTATGAAAAAGCATTGCATATGGAAGCTGATCAGACCGCTACTTCTAAAAGAGTATTGCAGTATCACGGCAATATGTCTTCCCCTACCGTACTCTATGTATTAAAAGATTTCATTGAACAGCAACCAAAACTAGGAGAACTCGGTTTAATGGCGGCACTCGGACCTGGCTTCTGTGGAGAATTACTATTACTGGAGTGGCAGTGATATGGGCAAGCTGTTTCTGTTTGTTTACATTATTGTCGTAATTCAACGACTAGTCGAGCTAACCGTCGCCAAGCGCAACGAACAGTGGATGCGAAGTCAAGGAGCAATTGAAGTTGGAGCATCGCACTATAAATGGATGGTATTCATGCATACCGCATTTTTCGTTTCATTGCTAGTAGAAGTCACTATGTTCAATAGACCGCTTTCTCCTGTCTGGGGTTTATTACTAGTAACTTTCCTGTTGATGCAACTATTGCGCGTCTGGTGTCTGTCATCGCTCGGCAAGTTCTGGAATACGAAGATCCTGATCTTGCCGGGTGCGACTGTTCAGAAAAAGGGACCTTATCGCTGGATTCGCCATCCGAATTATGTAATTGTCACGACTGAACTACTTGTCTTGCCCTTATTATTCAGCGCTTATTTTACAGTAGCTCTATTTTTTGTATTGAATCTATGGATGCTATCCGTAAGAATTCCTGCAGAGGAAAGAGCATTGCGGGAGCTAACTAATTATACTGAAGTGTTTTGATACTATACAAAAAGACTTTCTCGCGATGAGAAAGTCCTTTTGTATATTATTCACAAGCCCATCCATCTCGATTTCGATCCATATGTTCGGCATACGCTGGATGTCCTTTTTTAACACCTTCCGGATACTTCTCACGGAGTTCCGCGCAATTCTTAAAACTCTCCATTTTTCCCGAAACAGGTTGCTTATTTTCTTTATTCGGATACGTATCACTATCAAATCCACGGTCTGTCGCGTAATCTTCCAGTGTCCAAATGCCAATGCCAGACTTTTTCGCTTGAGCTTCTGCGCTCTTGAACGCATCTAAATGTTTAGTGTTTGGAGGATAAACGTACCCTACCCGAGCTAATCCTTCTTTTAACAACTGTTCCTGCACGCTTTTACCGTCTATGTATATATAAGCTAATAGTCTGCCGTATTTATCATATTTATCACCAATATCGAACTCAATCTCCAGTTGCCCTTTTTGCAAAAGCTCTTGATTCCGGACTTTTGCTTGCTGTCCAAAAGGTTGCTTGCCAAGACGAGGATGATTCGTTTCTGGTGTATCAATCAATAAATACCGCACATTTACTTCTTTTCCTTCATACATAATCTTAATTGTATCGCCATCAATCGTCTTAACCAATTCGACAGGGATCAATCCAGAGCGGCTTGGCTGTTTTTCTTCATCACCGAATAGTTCTGGAAAATAAATAGCTGCAATCACGAGTACAGCAGCGAGTAACAAAGAACTAATCCACTTCTTATTTTTCGTTTGCTTTTTATTATTCATTGAGTTAAAACCTCTTTTCTACAAACTGTAGCCACTATATACCAAACCGATTCCCAATCCAAATGTTAGTATAGTATACAGAACAGCGCGCCCTTTGCGACCTTCTATCCAATACGTCCAAATTTCTTTCATCAATGTAGAGTAGGTAGTCAACGCGCCCGCTACACCTGTTGCCCAAAATAATGTCCACTCAGTCGGTAATTCCATTCCAATGATCCAGCCGATGAAAAAACACCCGACACTATTGACGAGCAGCGTCCCATATGGCAACGAACGTTGGTTCAACCAAGTGGAACATTCATAACGCAACAGCGCCCCGAGAATCCCTCCACAACCAACTGCTAGGAAGTATAACATCATCTAGCCACCTTCTTTGCTAATGAAAATCCAAGCGCTGCCATCGCCAGTCCACCGAATAAACTACTCCCTACATAGGCAATTGCAATCCCTAATAAACCTTCTTCAACCAACACAATCGTTTCCAAACTAACCGCTGAAAACGTCGTAAAGGCTCCGAGAAAGCCGACTGTAATAACGGACACAGCGAGTGGTGTCAGACGACGACCGAGTCTAGCCCACTCTACTAGAAAACATAGCAACATCGTTCCGACCATATTCACCGTAAACGTAGCCACGGGAAATGCGCCACTGACGAGCAAGAGCTGGCCTACAAGCAATCTTGTCATGGCTCCGATTCCACCTGCAATGCCTATGTACAGTCGTTCCCTCATCTTTTCACATCCCGAAATTCTTTATGTTAGTCAATCACATAACCTAGTGAACGAAGAACATTATTCATAAATGATTGTGTATAGAAATACATATCTTCACGATTAGGTTCTTGGAATACATCATGACGCGCTTCTCTCCACAGCTTATATTGCAATTCTGATAAATTTTGCGCAAATGCCCATCGACGTGTGAACTCCCGATCTGTTATACGATCAAGTTCTCCTGTATGTAGCAACAACGGCACATCTTGTATGATTAAATCTGGTTGCATGACTGATTTCATAAGTGTCTGCAATTCACGATACCAGCCCCCTGACACTACTGGCACATACAATGGATCTTCTTCAAATTGCTCCAAAAACTCCGGATCACGTGATAATTGATCAGCTGTGATTTCATGGTCGACTGTTGTAGTCTGTGACCATTTCGTCAACATCTTTGCACGCATCGATGGATTATATTCCAAGTGTAACCAAGGGGATGAACAAATAACACCCGCACATTCAATATGTTCCATTTGTAATAAGCGCAAAAGGAACGTTGCTCCCATACCATGTCCAAATAAAAATAAAGGTAAATCATCTTCCAAGCCGGTACGAATCATTTTCTTGATAAATCGTCGATAATCTTTAAATGCTTCCGCATGAACTTCCAAACCTTCTGTACCATGGCCTGGTAAATCCCCAGTCACCACATGAAACCCATCACTTCTTAGTTTTTGAATTAACCATATATAGCGGCGGTGATGTTCATATGCATTATGAACAATTACAATAACTGCTTTCGCTTTTCCTTCTGCTTCCCATTTCCACACGTACATCACTCCTTATTTAACTATCTTATTCTATTCATTACAATCTTATGTATCGTAAATTCCAAATGTTTGATACGATAAATTATACATGATTCTAGTAGAAAAGAGGAGATTTGATTGATTTATCCATACGAAGGTAAAATGCCAGTGATCGATCCATCCGTTTATATAGCGGATTATGTAACTATTTCAGGAGATGTGACGATTGGTCCTGAGTCATCCATTTGGTTTAATACGGTTATCCGCGGAGACGTTTCTCCAACAATTATCGGAACAAAAGTAAATGTTCAAGATTTCTGCTGCTTGCATCAAAGTCCAAAATATCCACTTATTTTAGAAGACAATGTAACGATCGGACATAAAGTCATGTTGCATAGTTGCACAATAAAAAAAGGTGCACTCATCGGAATGGGTGCAACAGTGTTAGACGGTGCCGAAGTTGGTGAAGGTGCATTTATAGGTGCAGGCAGTTTAGTTACACCCGGTAAAAAAATTCCTCCAAACACATTAGCACTAGGCTCTCCTGCTCGCGTGGTACGTGAATTGACCGATGAAGATCGTGCGGATATGACACGTATCGTCAATGAATATGCGCGCAAAGGCCAACTGTATAAAGAGTTGCAAGACTGATTATACAAAACTAAAAAAGCAGTCCTAGGACTGCTTTTTTGCATTCAACTTATTTCCAGCCTACTTGATTCATTAATTCTACAGCTTTCGGATTATACGTTCCGTAGTCTGCAAAGTCCACTTTTTGCGGAGTGAATGTTCCCCAGCTCGCCATTACTTCTGGTAGCTTTGCTTCAACATTTACTGGGAACTCGAAGTTTTCGTCTGACACTTGTTCTTGCGCTTCTACAGTTGTTAAGTACTCAATTAACTTTACTGCATTTTCTTTGTTTTTACTATGCTTCACTAAACCTACACCACTAATATTAATATGTGTGCCCGTTGTTTCTTGGTTCGGGAAGAATACGCCGATTTGGTCAAATACTTTTACATCTTCTACTTCGTCTGATACAGACATATGACCTACATAATAACTGTTCATAATTGCAACATCACCCACACCTGCAACGATTGCACGTGCTTGGTCACGGTCTCCGCCTTCAGGTGCACGCGCTAAGTTGTTCGCAATTCCTTGCGCCCACTCTTTTGCTTTTTCTTCACCGTTAAGTGCGATTAATGATGCCATTAATGATTGGTTATAAAGACTATCAGATGAACGGACAAGCAACTTGCCCTTCCACTTATCTGTCGCTAAATCTTCGTATGTAGATAAATCTTCAGGCTTTACACGATCTTTCGCATAAACGATGACGCGCGCACGAGTAGATAAACCAATCCATTGATTGTCTGTGTCGCGAAGCTCTGCCGGAACACGCTCGTCAATTTCTGCTGATTCAACCGGTTGTAATATTCCCTCTTTTTTCGCTGTGTTCAAAATCCCACCGTCGACTGTCATAAATAGATCCGCTGGTGTATTTTGTCCTTCACGCTTCAAGCGCTCGATCAATTCAGGTGCTTTTGCTTCGATTACATTTACTTTAATGCCTGTTTTTTCTTCGAAGTCGGCATATAGGATAGCATCTACGTCATAATGTCTGGCTGTGTAAACATTGACTTCGCCAGCCGTTTTTTCTTCTTTTGCAGTTTTTTCTGTTTGTTCCGCTTTGTCAGAACTTGAGCTACATGCGCCTAAAATTGCTACCAGCAACAATAGAGCAAATACCCATACTAACGAATTTTTCTTCAACATATTTCTCCCCTTGTCTATTATTTCATTCAAATGAACCGTTTGATAATGAGAATCGTTTTCATCTGTATGCAAATCATAATACATTTTCAAGAAAAAAGCTAGTATTTTCATGTTCTTTTATGTAAAAAAAAGCCCAACATATATTGGGCTCATTTAAGACTTTATAAAAAATACGAAGTAAAGCAAAATGGAAACTAGCGACTTCGAGGAGTATCCGTTCGTCCTCTCCTGAAACACATCCGCCTGCAACACAGAGTAACGGTATCGTCTCGATAATTCCCTTCACTTATACTAATACTGTTTCTTTATCTGCCCCAACGTACGTTGCACAATCAATATAAATCGTTCGATCACAAATCGCATCTACGTCGGCTTGATCGTGTGAGACGAATAGACACGTAATATTCGCCTTTTGAAGAATGTCACGCACTTCCATACGGATTAGTGACTTTAAATTCGTGTCTAAGTTACTGAACGGTTCATCCATTAATAAAATGGATGGCGCTGGTGCTAAGGCTCTAGCTAATGCAACTCGCTGTTGCTGTCCTCCACTTAATTCATGCGGATAACGTTTGGCGAATTCTTGTAGCTGAACTAGTTCAAGCATTTCATCTAGGCGTTTTTTTCTTTCTGAGCGTTTCAATTTATGTAATCCAAAACAAATATTTTCGCCCACTGTCAGGTGAGGAAATAGTGCGTAGTTTTGGAACACCATGCCAACGCCACGCTTTTCTGCTTCAATATACGTTCGATCCCCTACGATCAGTCGCCCGTCTAACACGATGCTGCCTCCCGTTGGATCTTCGAGTCCTGCCAGTAATCGTAATAACGTACTTTTCCCACTACCACTTGCCCCGACAATACCAACGATTTCACCTTGTTCGATTGAAAGCGAAAAATGATCAATGACCGGCTTCTGTTTTCTGGAATAGTGAAAAGATAAGTTTTGAATTTGTACGAACATAATAGTCACTTCTCCTCGAATCGTAATATTAATATCACCGACAAGATACTTAGGCAAATGAGCAGTAACGAAGATGGAGCCGCTTCATAAATTCGCTCGTCAATCGCATATTGATACGTTCTAGTCGAGAGCGTGTCGAAATTAAATGGACGCAATAATAACGTTAGCGGCAATTCTTTCATAATTTCCAAAAATGCCAAGGCGAATCCGATTAAGATTGATCCACGCAATAAAGGAAATTCTATTTTCCAGAATGTGTACGTCAATCCTCTACCGAGCAAGAAAGATGCTTCCCGATACGACGGCGGAATTTTCGTATAGCCGGATTCAACGGCATTGAATCCTTGTGCCATAAAACGAATCACATACCCTGTAATCAACATCGCAATCGACAGACTAAGTACGAGTGTTCCTGATTCTACTCCTAGAAGTTTCGGATATAGAAACGCTAACTTTTCGTCTAACGTAATAAACAATGCTAGTACACCGATTGCTACGACTGCACCAGGAACTGCATAACCTGATGTCATCACGCGGGCTAATAAGTTCGAAGACATCGACGGATAAAGATTAATCGTACGGGCCGTCAAAACCGCAAAGAAGCTAATGATTAACGCACCGATGAAAGCTGCAACTATACTATTCGTCATTAAGCTTAAAAAGTCACCACGCCACACTTTTTCGTATGTTTTTACTGTCCAAACGATTAATTGTATAAACGGAATCAAAAACGCTGCGAAAAAAATCGCTAGACAAGCTAATGTAGCACCAAAAGCGAAAATGCCGCGAAGTTTTTTCCTCGCAAGCGGTCTACTTTGCGTCACATTTGTATCGTATTTTCGACGTTTTCGTAAAAATCGCTCCAGCATGAAGACCCCTAAAATGATGATAAGTAACCAAGCAGCTAAACGCATCGCTGCATTGATATCATACATACCGAACCAAGTTTGGAAAATGGCCGTCGATATCGTCCGCACACCAAAGAAGCTCGCAACCCCATAGTCACTTAATACTTCGAAAATGATTAGCATCGCACCCGCAATAATTGCAGGCCGAGCAATCGGTAGTACTAAACGAAAAAACATCTGAAATCCGTTCAAGCCTAACGTTTTCGCGCTCTCAATATAAGCAGCACTTTGTTTTTCAAAGTAGTGTAACGTTAACATATACACATACGGATACAGGAATAGCGTCAAGACGAAAATCGCACCACGCATTGACATAATTTCAATCGTTCCTGGTGTAAATTGAAAATCGAGGTGATTACGGAAATACGACTGGATAACGCCTGTATAGCCCGTCATCGTGCTGTATGTGTAGGCCGCGATATACGGAGGGATTGCCAAAGGTAAAATGAGCAACCACTTAAACTGCTTGCGGAATGGGAATTCATAAGCCGCAACAATCCACGCTAACGTAAGGCCAATCACAGTAGATAAAAATCCTACAGACCCTACCAAAATCAATGAGCCTTTAATATAATCAGCTAGTAAAAATTCTTTAATATGTTGCCAGTTCTCGCTCGTCGGCTGGAAGAAGCTGAGGATGACATATGCAACTGGCATCACGATAATTAATGCGCCAAGCATCGTCAAAATAAACCAGCTATTCGCTCTACGCCGAAGTTCTCTTAACCATACGGATTTATTCATTATGTATACAACCAACTTTACTGCGCCAATAGGCGATTTTAGTGACTTTCAATAAATTATATAATGGATGATTTTCATTCTCAAGTATATAGGTATTTATAAAACTGTCCACTATTTTCACAAAAATTCAACAAATTAATGATGGTAGTTAAAATTCTTTCTTCCAAATCGGTGCAAATAATTTTACTCCTCTGCGATTCACAGGTAAAAACTTCATACCAGCAACTAGATGACTAGCATAACCCGCAAGCGCAGCTACAAACACACCATTCATCAGCCATTGTTGTAGTGAATAATGGAGGATGGATGCAAAGAATGCCAGACCTAGCAAAGAATGTGTATAGGAACGATGGGGAAGAAATGATGCAATTATAATGTAACACCCTGCAAGAATAATACCAATGGACGTATGTACGAATAGACCGAATGCGATAAAAAGGATACCAGTTATGGTCAATAGTCGTCTTTGGGTAATGACTTGCGATACAACTACTAACATTGCTGCGACTAGCGCTATAATCCAATTCATCGACTGCCATCCTGTTTGTATGAATTGATAGGTCACTATGACAAGTAATCGCATAAGTAGTTATATCCGCTTTTTAGAGATCGTGACACCGTTCGAGGCAGCGCCGTTCGTGTCGAGATCTGGTACTAATGCAGCTATACAACCACCTGCTGTACATAAAAGAACAGTTTCTATGTCTGGCTGCGTTTGATATCCTATCGCTGCTCCAATCACAGTACCTATTACTGCGCGCGAGCTTCCCTTCATGTGAAGTACGTCTCCTTTATGGGCTTTATTCTAAGATGATTTTCTTTTCAATTTTTCTTATATGATGATTCAATCAAATAAGTGGACTTACTTCATGATTACATAATTTTTCTCCTACTACAAGCCGCATCGACACTTGTTTTTATTCGATTTCTTTAAACGCCATTTTTGTCGCACTACTTGAACTTGCATTACCTCTCATTGTCCAGTGGTTCATTGAAGGGCTCCTTCCGTCAGGCGAATCAAGTTTAAACGTATAAAAAAGAGCTGTGCAAGTCACGAGTGACGACTTGCACAGCCCCGTTTTATTATGTTAATGTCTCACCTTCTCGTCTAAAGAAGCCGAAGATTCCTACCGTCTGCACAATATTCGTAAAGGCTTGTGGATCTGTTTCATTAATAATACGTTCAAGATCATATAGTTCATAACGTGTAATGACGACGTAGAGCATGTTTTTGTCTTCTTTAGAATACGCTCCTTTTGCTGGTAAAATCGTAATACCACGCACCATTTGACGATGAATCGCTTGTTGCAGTTCGTCTGCTTGCCTCGTTATAATCATCGCTGTAACTTTTTCATGACGCGTATGGATCATGTCAATGACCGACGTGGTCACATAAAGAGCAATCATTGTATATAATGCATTTTCTGGCTCGTAAAGAAACCCTGCAAATAAGATTAAAATCCCGTTCAAGACTAAAAAATACATACCAATTGGCTTATCTTGCATGCGCGATAAAATCATCGCAACGATATCCATTCCACCAGTAGAAGCACCTAACTTTAGTGAAATACCTACACCAACCCCTGCCAATACACCGCCAAACACCGCATTCAACATAATATCATCCGACACCGAACGAAGGGGCAATAACTCAAGAAATAATGTAGTAAATGCGACAGAAACGATACTGTAAATCGTGAAGCCTTTACCTACTTTAAACCAACCGAGAATAAACACCGGAATATTGAATAGTAGCAATAAAATACCAGTACTGATCGTAATATTCAATTGATCAATTAAGACACTCGATACCAATTGCGCAGCACCCGCAAAGCCACTCGCATAGACATTAGCATTAATTAAAAAGAAATTTAGCGATATCGCCATTAGGAACGACCCTAAAATAACGACTGCGATTCGTTTTGCTTCAATAAAAAACATAGCAACCTCCTATGATAAATAACAATTTTATGCACGAACTAGATTATAACGATTCTCCCCTTAGATTGGTACCCATAAACAAAAATAATTTTAACTTTCCCCATTCTGCCCAATAAATCCATCTTATGTATGAATACAATTCAAAGTATTCTACTTATAAGTAATGTGGTTTAACGCGGTCGATAATTGGCTATAGTAAGAGTGGGAATCAAGGAGGAAATGTTCGATGAAAAAAAAGAAAGATGTATGTGATACGAAACGAGACAAAGTCATTGAAGAACTTGTTTCGAATGGGGTATTTAAAATTGATGGCAAGCAGTTGTATGAGTTGCCGCTTCAGTTACTGATGCAGGAATATGAAGCTTTCGGCAATCCAGAAGCTCAGATGTAATGAATACGTTAGGCAAATAATTAGAGACGTTACCGATTCATTTGGTGACGTTTCTTTAGCTTTCAGACTATAATTTGCTTGCTGACTTTGGTGAAAATCAATCAATAGCTAAGCATTTTCGGATATAGCAACTTTAAAAGATCGAGCAACGCTACCTAGCAAAATAAAATTCTACAAAAAAAGCTGTCTCAAGAAGTCACAACTTCTTGGACAGCTCTAGTACCGATTATTGTTTAATGCGTACTTTACTAGCCAATTCCTTCAGTGCATCCACTTTATCTGTCTGTTCCCACGGCAAGTCAATATCCGTACGGCCAAAATGACCATAAGCAGCCGTTTGTTTGTAGATCGGGCGACGAAGATCTAGCATTTTGATAATGCCTGCTGGACGTAGATCGAATAGTTCGCGAACGAATTCAACTAATTGTGATTCAGTTAGACGGCCTGTATCAAATGTATTGATAGAAATTGAAACCGGACTTGCAACGCCAATCGCATAAGCCAATTGAACTTCACAATGATCCGCTAATCCTGCCGCTACGATATTTTTCGCAACATAACGCGCTGCGTATGAAGCGGAACGATCCACTTTCGTTGCGTCTTTACCAGAGAATGCACCGCCACCATGACGAGCATATCCGCCATATGTGTCGACGATGATTTTACGTCCAGTCAGACCTGAGTCGCCCTGAGGACCACCAACGACAAAGCTTCCCGTCGGATTAATGAAGTATTTAGTCTGTTCGTCCAATAAATCTTCAGGTACTACCGCATCGATGACTACTTCTTTTATATCCTTCTCGATTTGCTTGAGCATTACTTCTGGATGATGTTGAGTAGAAATAACGATTGTATCGATTCGTAAAGGATTGTTATTTTCATCATATTCTACGGTTACTTGCGTTTTACCGTCAGGACGTAAATATGGAATCAAATCTGTTTTACGTGCTTCAGCCAGTCGGCGTGCCAATTTATGTGACAAACTAATTGGTAACGGCATTAATTCCGGTGTTTCATTACAAGCATAACCAAACATCAATCCTTGGTCACCTGCTCCAATTGCATCTAATTCTTCATCTGACATAGAACCTTCACGTGCTTCCAATGCTACATTGACACTTGCTGCGATTTCTGGTGATTGTTCATCAATAGAAGTTAAGACAGCAGACGTTTCGTAATCAAAGCCATATTTTGCACGCGTATAGCCAATTTCTTTCACTGTATCGCGAACAACTTTAGGAATATCCACATATGTTGTTGTTGTGATCTCACCCATTACTAGAACGAGTCCAGTTGTAATGCTTGTTTCACACGCCACACGAGCATTTGGATCTTCCATTAAAATTGCATCTAAAATTGCATCTGAAATTTGGTCGCACATCTTGTCAGGATGGCCTTCAGTAACTGACTCCGATGTAAACAGTCGACGGTTTGTCATTTTGTTTCCCCCTATATTAAGCAACATGATACGGTACTCTCATAAGTCCCCGGTAAAGTTCCACGCCTAGACGTCAAGCATATACCATAAGGATTCAGGGCTAGACAATATAAAAAGCCTTTCACTCATATTCAATCCATGAGTAAAAGGCGAAATTTCACGCGCAGCACCTTTCACTCTTATCGTCCAAGGAATTAAACCTTGCTTCAGGTTTGGCACCTTCGCGCAAGACTTTTGTCTTTTGCAGGTTGCCGGGTTTCACAGGGCCTGTACCCTCCACCAACTCGGGATAAGAGTATCCGTTCATGTCACATCTTATAAAAAAGTTTCGATTTTGTCAATTTTTTTATTTTAAATCACTTGAGTTTTGAATTAGGATAGATTATTATTCTTAATGTGTTATACTATTTACGAATTAAGATGTTCTACTCAAATAAAAAATAAAACGACTACGCAAAGGACGGTATGTAATTATGATATCTGCAAAAATTGATGATAGTTTAAAAAGTCTTCTAACTGGAAGCAACGTGACGATCCAAGCGTCTGTGGCCGAATTAACTGAAAAAGCAGTAAGCAGAGGAGAAGCTCAACTTACAGCAGACGGCGCAATTGCGGCACGTACCGGAAAATATACAGGACGCTCTCCTAAGGACAAATTCATCGTCGAAGATGCAGTGTCTAAAGATAAAGTGGACTGGGGAAGCTTAAACCGTCCCATCTCTCCTGAAGCATTCGATTCATTATACACGAAAGTCATCAATCATTTGAAGGAAAAAGATGAATTATTCGTTTTCAAAGGATTTGCAGGTGCAGATAAGGATTCTCAGCTTTCTATTCAAGTGATTAACGAAAAAGCTTGGCAAAACTTATTTGTTCACCAATTATTCATCCGTCCTACTGAGGAAGAGTTTCAAGCGCATGAATCACAATTTACGATTTTGGCTGCTCCTTCATTCAAAGCGGATCCAACAGTGGATGGCACAAACTCTGAGACATTCATCATAATATCTCTTGAAAAGCGCATTGTCTTGATTGGCGGAACAGAATATGCTGGAGAAATGAAGAAATCCATTTTCTCTGTTATGAACTTCTTGCTTCCTGAACAAGGTATCCTTTCCATGCACTGTTCTGCAAACGTTGGAGAAGAAGGCGACGTAGCGCTATTCTTCGGTCTTTCTGGGACTGGTAAAACTACACTTTCTGCAGATTCTGATCGTAAGTTAATCGGTGACGATGAGCACGGATGGTCTGACAACGGTGTATTCAATATCGAAGGCGGATGCTACGCAAAATGTATCAACCTTAGTCAAGAAAAAGAGCCTGAAATCTTCGGTGCGATTCGTTTTGGTTCCGTTCTAGAAAACGTTGTACTAAATGAAGAAACACGCGTACCTGATTACGACGATAAATCATTAACTGAAAACACACGGGCTGCTTACCCAATCGAAAATATCGATAATATTGTGACGCCATCTGTTGCGGGTCACCCGAAGAACATCATTTTCCTAACTGCAGATGCTTCTGGAGTTCTACCTCCAATCTCGATTTTGTCAAAAGAGCAAGCAATGTACCACTTCCTAAGTGGATTCACATCTAAACTTGCTGGAACAGAACGTGGTATTACTGCTCCTGAACCAACATTCTCTACGTGCTTCGGTTCTCCATTCTTACCACTTCCTGCAGCAACTTATGCAGAAATGCTTGGGAAGAAAATCGATGAACATGGCTCAAAAGTATTCCTAGTCAACACAGGTTGGACTGGCGGAGTGTTCGGTGTAGGTTCCCGTATGAACTTAGGATATACACGTACAATGGTTCGTGCTGCAATCGCAGGTAAATTGGATAACGTTCCTACGAAAAAGAACGAAATTTTCGGATTGGAAATGCCTCTTGAAATCGAAGGCGTACCTAGCAATGTATTACACCCTCGCTACGCTTGGGAAGATCCTGCAGAATACGACAAAGAAGCAACTCGTCTAGCTGCTGCTTTCCGTGAAAACTTCAAGAAGTTTGATCACGTGTCAGAAGAAATCGCAATAAAAGGCGGACCTATCGCTTAATTTTACCTATACAAAAGCCATGCAGATTACATTGCATGGCTTTTTTCTGTTTAATCGCTCTGTCGTTTCATCCAATCGACTGCATCTGTCACGAGCTGGCGATTCATTTCTGGAGGTATATAGTGCGTATAATCTTCTAAATACCACGTTTCATATTCTTTATTAGCATCTCGTAGTGCATTTTCGAGCAACAACGCTTGTTCAAATGAAACATTCGTATCTAGCTTTCCATGGATAATCAATATTGGAATATCAATGTCATGTACTCGAAACAATGCTGTTCGTTCCCTATAGGCATCGGGTTGATTATTCGGTGTACCGCCAATGACGCGCTTCATCATACGCCGCATATCTTTTCGTTCCTTATACGTAAAGACCACATCTGACACACCTGCCCACGTCACCATCGATGTGAGATCATCCCGTAAAATGGCTGTCCATAACGCCATAATTCCTCCACGAGAAAAGGAAAATAAATGAATGCGCTCAGAATTTACGGCATGTTGTTGTTTTAACACTTCAACACCCGCTACCGCATCATTGCGATCATCCCCTGCAAATTCATCCTTGCCCTCTCCCCCTCGGTTCCCACGATAATACGGAGCAAAGACGACTAAGCCATGCGAAGCAAATTGAGCGATACGTGCAGGACGTACCATCCCTACATGCTGAATACCACCACGTAAATAGAGTAAACCCTCATAACGACCCGCCGCTTTAGGTGTTGCGAGCATCCCTTTCACTCGCAAGCCATCAGACCAGTACGTTATCTCTTCCAGTCGTACTGTAGGATTCGGTGATGGATAGTCTTTTCGTTTACAAATCGTTCCATTCGTTTGTTCGACCATTCGCTTCCACCCACTTCCTGAGCTCACCCATTCCGCGATCTTTCATATGGAAACTTAAGTCCGTACACGCATCTAGTTCGCCATCTGTCATCCAAACTAATCCTTCTGTTTCCATTAACGTATACTCTTTTTCAATATGTGTTACTTCACCAGTAAAAACAGCTTTGCAAAATGGTGGTTCTGTAAATACGACATATTCAGCAAATGATTGCACATTCGAAATTGTCACGCCTGTTTCCTCTAACGTTTCGCGGATAGCAGCGTCTTCAATCGTTTCTCCTAGTTCAGCTTTCCCTCCAGGAAATTCAATACCCCGCATACGGTGTTTTGTTAGCAACCAATGGCCCTTGTGCTTGATCACAACAAGTACATGGCGCGGTTCAATTTGGTGTTGATTTGGTCCAAATGTCAATTCGACATTGGCTCCTTGTAAATCTTCAAATTTCAACAAATGGCTCACGTCCTTTACTCTAGTGTAGCGGAAAAGGACGTGGTGAATCAACGAAAGAAGGGTAATTTTTCGATAAAACGCTTGTTTTCATCGTCTGTGTATTCATGGATCAACGCGTAGACTTTCATCATTCGTAGATCAATGTCGTGATTGTTGTGATCGTAATGATACGGGATATACGGTAAGTGGGAACGCAGGAAGTTACGGAATTCTAGACGATCCATTTGGGAAAATAATCTTTCAAAAATGGGATATGCTTCTCTTGGTACTTCTACTTTGTATTCCCATGGTGATGAATATGGATCGATAAGTACTTGCTTATGGTTGACGGATACATACATCGTATACATTTGCTCGCTCATAATCAGCCTACTTTCTTTTAGTCGTAGTATGGCGAGAAATGAAAAATTCATTCAATGGAAATATCAAAAACCTATTAACAGTAAAAGTTAATAGGTCCAGTGTAGTTATTCCCCTTGTTCTTCGTAAACGACTTTTTCAACTGCTAGCGCTACGTTGATGTGGACGTTTGGATCTAGTGGATGAGGTACTAGATCATCGCGTTTTGTACTTTCTACTATGGCGAGTGCAGCCGCGATAAGCATTGGGTAGGTGATTGCTTTGGCATTTGCGTTTAATGCACCGCGGAAGATGCCTGGGAAACCTAGGACGTTGTTGACTAGGCGTCCATCTGCCGCATACGCTGCGCCTGCTTCTATAGCTACGTCAGGTGCAATTTCTGCATTTGGATTCGACAACGCCAAAATGATTTGCCCTTTGCGTACCATTTCAGGCTTGATCAAGTTCGCAACGCCTGTTGTTGCGATGATCAGATCACACGTTTCCATAATTTCTTCCATGGATTCTACAACAGTCCCCCCATAATCGGCAAGCATTTTTTTCGCGTTAGGATTTGGATCGGTTCCTTTCATTTCATCGACACCATAAGCCATGAACATTCTGCTAATCGCAAGACCTGCGGCACCTAAACCGATTTGTCCGACTGACGAATTCGCTAGATCTACTCCGACATGTTTACATGCTGTTAAAGCAGCTGCTAATGCGACGACCGCCGTTCCGTGTTGATCATCATGCATGACAGGGATTGGTAATTCTTTTTTCAAACGTTCTTCTATTTCAAAACAATGAGGTGAACCGATGTCTTCTAATAAAATTGCACCGAAGCCTTGATGGATATGCTTGATGGTTTCCACGACTTCGTCAGGATCACTTGTATTCAGTAAAATAGGAATCCCGCTAATACCAACGAATTGATCAAATAATACAGCTTTCCCTTCCATTACAGGCATACCTGCCACCGGACCGATATCGCCTAAACCTAAAATGGCAGTTCCATCCGTAACAATTGCTACTGTATTGGAAATCCCCGTAAAGTAGTTTGCTTGTTCTGGGTCCTCTTGAATCGTTTTACAAACACTAGCCACGCCTGGTGTATAGACTCTACGCAAATCTGCTAGTGAACGAATTTCCGTAGTAGCTTTCATGTGAATCTTTCCACCTTCGTGGGCTTGAAGAACATCATCTGTTACCGCATGCACTTTAATTCCTTGTTTCAAGTTTTCAATCGCTTCTACAATTTCATCTAAGTGTGCCTTGTCATTACATTGCAAGGCGATTTCTCTAATCGTCGAAACCGTCCCTACCTTGATCATTTGGACATCTCCAATATCTCCACCTAACTGTCCAATAGCCATCGTCACTTTTCCTAGATTCCCCGGTCTAGAAGGTGTTTCAATAATTAAATTTCGTAAAAATTGCCCTTGCGCCATATTAGGTCAACCTCCTATATACTATGTATCGTTATGCTAAATAAAATTCACTGCTGTTAATAGGAAAAACACACATCCCTAATCATACGAGATGTGTGTTTACCAATCAAGCCTTGATATCTACGGATGCCCCTTTATGAGGATGTGCGACAGGCTGACTTTCTAAACTATTCAGCATTTCGGTAACCGCAGAAGTTTCCATCGAAAGAGCTTTCGTCATAACACTCATTTGAACGGTCGATTGCAAACTTCTCAACTGACTGGACATGATTGAATTGATATCCATTTCGTTCACTCCTTCCTACTACTTCACTTCTTACTATCGGTTATTTTCATGCTAATTGAAGGTTTTATTCATTTGTTTCGCCTAAAAATGCATTAAGCATCCATTGATGTTTTTCAATGCTTTGATAAATTGCGTTCAACATATCTTCTGTCATACCGTCTGATTCTTTTGCTGCTAGATCCATTCCTTTTTTCAAGGACTTCATGATCTTATCAAAATCATCGACTAATGCTTGTACCATATCATTCGCTTTCTCTGTTCCTTTTGCTTCACTCACTACAGATGTCTCCAAATGCTCTGCTAACGTAGCCGTCGGTTCGCCACCTAATGTCAACACGCGTTCAGCGATTTCATCCATATGTAGCGTCGCTTCGTTATATAATTCTTCAAATTTAGCATGCAATGTGAAGAATTGATTACCCTTTACGTACCAGTGATAATTATGCAACTTTGCGTACATAACTGACCATGTAGATACTTGTTTATTTAACTCTTGGATTAATTCTTTTGACATAAAAAAAACACTCCTCTAAATAGTTATATGCTTCTCTCTTTTAATTTACCACGTAACTAGGTAAACTAAACCTACTTAAATCGGAAGGTGATTATTATGGTGAAGAAAGTGTTATTACTATTCATCCGCTTTTATCAAAAGTTCATATCTCCAATGTTTCCGCCATCTTGCAGATTCTATCCGACTTGCTCACATTATGGTGTAGAAGCGATTGAAACACATGGTGCAATAAAAGGTAGTTATCTCGCAGTCATACGGATATTAAAATGTCATCCTTTTCATAAAGGTGGATTTGATCCTGTTCCCCCAAAAAAGAAAAGAAAAAAATAATGTAGGTTGCAAACGTAAAAAAAATCTTGTATGATGAGGAAGTTATCTAAATAGTAATCATTCCGATTAACATCATGGAGGTTTTATGAAATGAAAAAACGTATTGCATTATGGGCAGCTGCTTTACTTCTTGTGTTAAGTGGCTGTACGAATAAAACTACAGAGGAAAAAGCTAGTCCTTCATCCGAGAAACTGCTAGTCTATACTACTGTTTATCCGCTACAATACTTTACCGAGCGCATTGGTGGAGAGTTTGTTGACGTACAAACCATCTACCCACCTGGAACGGATGAGCATGTCTTTGAACCGACGCAAAAAGATATGATGTCATTAGCGAAAGCGGATCTATTCTTCTACATCGGACTCGGCTTGGAAGGTTTCGTTCAAAAAACCGAAAAAACGTTACAGAAAGAAGATATTCATTTCATTCCGATAGCAGACGCTATTGACCCAGAAGAATTAGCACCTGGCCATTCGCATGAAGATGAGGAGCATGAAGATGAAGGGCATGAAGGAGAGGAGCACGATGATCACCATCATGATTCTACAATCGATCCTCACGTTTGGATTTCTCCTTATTTGAGCACATTACTAGCGGAAAAGATTAAAGATGAATTATCAGATGAACTACCTGAACACGCAGAGCAATTTCAATCGAACTTCGACACATTATACGATGAGCTTGAAAGCCTGGATCGAGAATTTAAAACAATGGCCGATGCTGCGCCAAATAAAACATTCTTCGTATCCCATGCAGCATTCGGTTATTTAGCTGATACGTATGGATTGCACCAACTCGCTGTATCTGGTTTGGATTCGCAAAATGAACCTTCCCAAAAACAGCTAGCTAGCATCGTCAAAGAAGCACAAGAAAAAGATATTAAATATATTCTATTCGAACAAAACGTGAGTTCGAAGTTAGCTGAAGTCATTCAAAAGGAATTGAATGCTGAAACATTGACGCTCCACAATTTAAGCGTACTGACGAATGAAGATCTTGAGAACGAGGAAGATTATTTTTCCTTGATGGAACATAATTTAGATGTATTGAAAAAAGCCTTAAGTAACTAACAGCGGAATTGCTTCCGCTGTTTTTTTATAGCCAATTTTTCAATTCAAAACGCATAAGTTTATTCGAAGCATTGCGTGGTAACTCGTCAACGAATTGAATTTCTTTCGGTAACTTATAGCGTGCTAGTCGCGTTTCACAGAAATCTAGAATTTCTTTTTCTGTCACGGACTCACTAACGATGAATGCGACAGGTACGTGACCCCATTGTTCATCTTCTTTACCGCATACTCCTGCTTCTCTAACGGCTGGATGGGCTAGCAAAACATTTTCAATCTCCGCGGGGTAAATATTCTCTCCACCTGAGATGATTAAGTCTGCTCGTCTATCCACAATGAACAAATAGCCTTCTTCGTCTACGTACCCTACATCCCCTGTAGCTAGCCAACCGTCTTCAGTCAATGGGGAACATTCCTTTTGGCTTCCAATATAGCCAGGCGTCACGTGCGGGCCTTTTATGAGCACTTCCCCTACTTCACCTGCTTGGTCTGTCCCTTTAATTGAAATTTGATTGAAAAATAAAGGCTTACCTGCTGACCCTAATTTACGTTTAGCATCTGTTTTGCCAAGGGTCGTAGTTTGTGAACACGTTTCGGTCATGCCGTACGTCTGAAGAATAGGTAATCCAAGCGCAGTTGCCCGTTCCAGATAATCTAGCGGCACAGACCCGCCACCAACTAACATAGCGCGAAATGAAGGATGGGTTGTCATATTCTCTTTCTCCATCACACGAACAATTTGATCCAACGTCAGTGCAACGACTGACATAGCCGTGACGTTTCCCGCTGCGATTTGCGAAGCGGCCTCTTTTGCATCAAATTTTTCGTACAACCGCATTTCCATTCCATAAATGACCGAGCGGATAATAATTGACAATCCACTAATATGAAATAACGGCATCATGCATAGCCACGAATCTTTTTCCGTCAATCCTAAATTTAAAACGGATGCTAATGCACTTGCCGTATGATTACCCGCTGTCTGACGAACACCTTTTGGCACACCTGTCGTACCCGAAGTATACATAATCGATTGTGTTTGATCTTCTGCCCACTGTTTTACTAGTTCGTACGTTTTCTTTTCTTTCTGAAGAACCTCTGAAAACGTTACACAATCCAGGCCATCAAGTATAGCGAATTTCGCGTCATCAATTAGTAAAAAATCAGCCTGCGCATCCTCTACTTGCCAACGCAACTCTTGCTCAGTCAACCGACTATTAAGACAAACCACTTCTACCCGCAATAACCAACACGCATGGATAAATAACACCGTCTGCTGATTGGACTGACTCAGTAAAGCTATTCTATTTCCAGGCTGTATACCGGCATGATGTAGCTGTTGCGAAATTTCAAGCGACTCTTTATACAACTCACCAAACGTCCACTGTCTTTCATCGCTAACCAAAGCAGACGCATCGGGGGTCAACTTCCCCCGCTGATAAAGCCAATTAGGAATGATCATCTATACCCCTCCACATAATTTTTCATAATGAAAAAGCTACCTATACGTAGGCAGCTTTCCAGTTGTTTAAGGGAAACGTGGGAATTGATCGAAGTCTGGTTTGCGCTTTTCTTTAAACGCATCGCGTCCTTCTTTCGCTTCATCAGTTGTGTAGTAAAGAAGCGTAGCGTCTCCAGCTAATTGCTGAAGTCCAGCTAGGCCATCTGTATCTGCGTTCATTGCAGCTTTTAAGAAGCGCAATGCAGTCGGACTCTTGCTTAACATTTCTTCACACCATTGTACTGTTTCGTCTTCTAGTTGCTCGTAAGGAACGACTGTATTGACTAGACCCATGTCAAGTGCTTCCTGTGCGTCGTATTGACGGCACAAGTACCAAATTTCACGCGCTTTTTTATGTCCAATAATACGTGCTAAATAGCCTGAACCATAGCCCGCATCAAACGAACCAACAGTTGGTCCAGTTTGTCCAAAACGAGCATTATCTGCAGCGATTGTTAAATCACACACAACGTGAAGTACGTGACCGCCACCGATTGCATAACCTGCTACCATTGCGACAACTGGTTTTGGAATTACGCGAATCAAACGCTGTAGATCCAACACGTTCAAGCGTGGAATTTCGTCTTCTCCAACGTATCCACCGTGACCACGAACGGATTGATCGCCTCCTGAACAGAATGCTTTCTCTCCTTCACCTGTTAACACGATTACACCAATTCTGTTATCATCTCGTGCACGTGAAAATGCATCAATCAATTCCATTACCGTTTTCGGTCTAAATGCATTTCGCACTTCTGGACGATTGATCGTGATCTTAGCGATACCGTTGTACATTTCATATTTAATATCATCGTATGTACGTAGTGATTCCCATTGACGCGTCATAATTAATTCCTCCTCAATTGATTGCTTTCAAATAACTCTTTATCATTGTAGCAAATTGCCGCGGTTTTTCCACATGAATTGCATGCCCTGCGTCTTTTATTGTCTCATGTTGTACATTTGGTAAGTATTTTTCCATTTCCCGGGCAATTCCTACAAACTTCGTATCTTCACTGCCTGTCAGCAAAAATACCGGGAGTTCTATTCGTGCTAAGTCATCCCAGTACGATTGCTGTTTACCGGTACCAATACCGCGTAAACTATTCGCCAACCCAGTAGTCTGCTGACTCAAACGCTCATTGCGCACCGCAAGTCGCTGTTCATCCGACAGTTTCTTCTGCGTAGAAAACAACGGAATCTCTTGCCAAAAGTCTACAAACTTCTCGATACCATGCTGCTCAATTCGTGCCGCTAATTTCGCATCCGCCTCACTACGTGCCTGACGTTCTTCTTCTATGCGTAAGCCGGGTGAACTACTTTCAAGAAGTAGACTAGCGACTTGATCAGGGTAAGTTGCGGTATAACCGAGTGCCACGCGTCCCCCCATCGAATAGCCGAGTACGATTGGACGTTCGATCTGCAAATCTTCAAGTAGCTGATGCAAGTCCTTAATCTGTTCTTCCATACAATAACGTGCTGGATCTAACGGGGCTTCTGTTCGACCGTGCCCAATTAAGTCGACAGCCACTACATGATACGCTGCAGTCAATGTTTTAATTGTTTCCTGCCACGTAGACGTCGAACCTGTAAAGCCATGGAGCAACAGAACTGTAGGCAACTGTCTATCTCCATGCCGTTCAACATACGTCTTTATGCCACGAATTTCGCGTAGTTCAGCCTTCACTTTGCTCCACCCTCTTCGCAATTTCACGCCACACAGATCGATGCGCTTCTACATTCTCTGCGCGATTCGTAAACACTTCAATAATCCGCAAGTCTGCAGTTTTAGATGCTTGCAATGCCGTTTCAAATGCCCCCACTGTAGACGCTGCCTCATACTGTGCTTCGTACATTTCGGCTAGATGATTAAACGTCAAATTAGTTGGTGTACCAAATAGCGTTTCATAATGATCTTCAATAGACGATTGCGGTAAGTAAGAGAAAATCCCGCCACCATTATTATTTATAACAACGATTGTTAGATTGGTCTTTTGTAGTCGCGAAATGATCAAGCCATTGACGTCATGTAAGAACGCCAAATCCCCAATCAATAAATAAGTAGTACGTTTGCGACCTTGTTGGATGCCAAGTGCTGTTGATACTACGCCATCGATACCATTCGTGCCTCGGTTACAAAATAGCGCAATATCTTTATCCGTCGCTCGGAAATACGTATCTAAATCACGAATTGGCATACTACTGCTACAAACGACATCCGATTCATTCGGTAGATTCGCGATGAACTGTCGAACGAAATGCCCTTCATCTTCTGCAAAGTGTTGATCTTCAGTAAGCACGTTGCTTGAAATCTTATTCGCTTGAATCCAGCGCGTCGTATAATCTGTTCGTTCCAACTGACTATTTACCATTTGCCACACAGTTTCCGCAGGCACTTGCAAGTGATGCGTTGTAAGCAGTAGAGGGTCACGATAGTTTGGTGATTCATCCACTACTATATATGTTTCCGGACGCGTTTTCTTCAAGAATAACAATAACGGTTTAGAAATCGGTTGTGGTCCAAAGCGAATCACACAGTCCACCTTCACTTCTTCGCTAAACGCTTCACTCTTTAATAACGCATCATACTGATCAATACATAGGTCTAGACAGTCAGCAGGCACCTCTGAACGAAGATTAGATAGTGGATCACATAATACTGGCCACTGAAGCGCCTTGGCAAATAACCAGAACAACCCTTTATCTACAGTAGCAGGCTGTTCCCCGACAATAACAATCCCTCGCTGAGATTGCGTCATGGCCTGCTGCAAGACATCTTTCATTTGTTGAGAAAGCGTCAAGTCCCCCACTACTTGTTGCTGGAATCTACCGCTAGGCACTTGCTGTTGAAAATCTATTAGCAGTGGTTCGCGAAACGGTACATTGAGATGAACGGGCCCTTGTGGCACAGTTTTCGCAACAGAAAGAAGACGAATTGTTCGATGTTCCATGTACGAGAGAATATCTGCTCGATCCTCAGGTATAGGAAAATCTACACTTTCTTTTACATGTTCACCAAACATGCGAAGCTGATCAATCGCTTGTGGCGCACCAATTTCACGCAACTCATGCGGTCGATCTGCTGTAATAACGATTAACGGTAAGCGAGCATAATAAGCTTCCGTCACAGCCGGATGATAATTAGATGCAGCCGTTCCAGATGTACAAAGCAACACAACTGGCTGTCCTGTCGCTTTAACTAAACCAAGCGCATAAAAAGCAGCCGAACGTTCATCCGTATGAATATATGTCTGCATCGCCTTGGACTCTGAAAATGCATACGCAAGCGGAGTCGAACGTGAGCCTGGACTAATGACCGCTTGATTAGCTCCTTGCTTAATTAATGCCTCTGTTAAACGAAAGACATAATTAGTTAATCCCGATTGATGATCATTCATGTAAACGGCCCCCGAGCGCACGTAAAACTGGGCGGAACTTCACCCATGTTTCCGCATATTCTTCCGTTGGTGTAGAGTCAGCCACAATACCGCCACCAGCGTATAAGTAAGCATCTTTGCCTGTTAATAAACCAGAACGAATAGCTACAGCAAATTCTCCATTACCCGCAGCATCTGTCCAACCAATCGGTCCCGCATAAAAACCACGATCCATTTGTTCCTCTTCACGAATGATTTCGAGCGCCTTATTACGCGGAACTCCACCTAAAGCAGGCGTCGGATGAAGAGCTTCTACTAGACGAAAAATATCCATATCCTCCGCTAGTTTCCCTTCTACGGGTGTAAATAAATGTTGAATATCCCGCACTTTCAATAGCTTTGGTGTTTTATTCACTTGTAATGAAGTACAGAACTCAGAAAAAACAGCGGTAATCATATCGACGACATATTGATGTTCTTCGCGATTTTTCTTATCACGCAACAAAACTTCACCAAGTTGCTGATCTTCTTGCGCCGTTTTCCCACGTTTAATCGAGCCAGCCACACATGCCGAGTAGGCTTGTCCATTAGAAATCTCTACAAGTCGTTCCGGAGTCGCACCAAAGAACATCTCTTGACCAATCTGTAATCCAAAATGATAACTTGCAGACTGTTCATTCGATATCGCATGCAAAGCCGCGGCTTTTTGGAACTCCTCGTCAAAAGTTAGTTTGATTTTACGCGCAATCACAACTTTTTCTGCTATTTGCTCTTTAATTTGAGATGTAACTCGTTTCACTGCTTTCATGTAGCGATCCGTTTCAAGTTCTGTCTGTTTCACAACGCTTGCCTTCGCTGTCAAGGTGAACTCCTCCACTTGCGCTAAGTGAATCAAGCGATCACGTTCATGGCGCAACGCTTCAAAATCCGCAGCTGCTTGCGGTTCTTCTGTTAGATAATTAATGGAGACATATGTCTTCCCTTTTTCAATCTTCATTTGGAATAATGGCACCGTAAAATAAGCTGCCGGGAAAGCAATCCATTCATCATCTTGTCTTGTTTGCGGATCAAAGGAGAATCCACCAAATAACACGGGATCCATATCCTTCTCTTCTTTGATCAATCCGTCACATAACGCTTTCCACTGCAATGAAATTGATGCGAAACGATTGTCATCCGCTGTTAACACAGCAGCTTGTCCCAAGCCAACTAGTTTTACTGTTTTATCTGCATTCTGCCAAAAAAATCGGTCTTTGCCATAATGTGAATGACCCGCTTCAAAAAAGGCTAATGGGCTAAGCGTTTCCACTTCTATTGTTTCCGTAAAAAAACGAGCATTGTTTCCTGTAGCAGAAACTCTGTTTGCTCGATCGGTCAATTTCGAATTCATCCTACTCTCTCCTTCTGTCATTCCAGATGTTTTTATCATGTTTGTCTTTTTATCTTTTTCGGTCGATAAGTACCTCTATTCTATCACAACGGACGCTTGACGTAATATGATAATGTCTTCCATCGATTGTGGCCGTTCGACAATTACATACAGATGCTCTCTCAACGTACCTAACCTCTTGTTTTTGTTGTATAATGGCATATGATGACTATATATAAGGAGAGATTACGCGTGCAACATACAATAGAAACGGATACCGGCTGGCGTGTGTGGTGGCAACTAACTAGACCTCATACATTGACTGCGGCTTTCGCTCCTGTCTTTTTAGGGACAATGATCGCACTTCAATACGGTTCCCTGCACTTCCCGTTATTCTTGGCTATGCTAACAGCTAGTCTATTTTTACAAATGGCAACCAATATGTTCAATGAATACTACGACTTTAAGCGTGGTCTAGATGATGAACATTCCATTGGGATCGGAGGCACCATCGTCCGCAATGGTGTCCAACCAAAAACAGTATTGAATTTAGCTTTATTATTATATGGTTTATCCGTTTTACTGGGCATTTATATTTGTCTGGAAACTTCCTGGCTTCTTGCTGTCGTCGGATCTATCGCAATGTTAATCGGCTATTTATATACAGGAGGCCCCTATCCGATCGCGTACACACCCTTCGGTGAACTAGTTTCCGGATTCGTAATGGGCATGCTATTAATCTTAATTGCATTCTACATTCAAACAGGCACAGTCACAGCTAACGCGATTCTTTTATCTGTACCGAGTATGCTACTTGTTGGAGCGATTATGCTAGCAAATAATATTCGTGATATCGTAGGAGATAAAAAAGGCGGACGCAAAACTTTGGCGATCTTAACCGGTCGTTCAACCGCTGTCAAGATCCTAGCTGCATTCTTTATAACTTCCTATTTATGGATTATTATTCTCGTGCTAACTGGCCACGTATCGGCCTGGGCATTACTCGTATTACTGAGCATTCCCAAACCGCTACATGCCATTAAAACGTTCAGACAGTATGAACAACCTATCCAAGTCATGCCCGCCATGAAAAATACAGGCGTAACGAACACATTATTCGGTCTACTTTTAGGTATAGGGATTTTAATTGCACATTTCATTTGAATAATCACTAACAGAAACGTCTACACTGAAAATGGTAGGCGTTTTTTTGTTGGAAAGGTTTACCCTTCCTTTATTTAAGGGAATGAAGGAAGTAATAAAGCTTTCATTCATCTATTAGACACACAAGAAAGCCAACGGAAAGGGTCGTGAAAGTATTGTTAACTACACAACAACTAGATAAATTGAAAAATGATTTGAAGTCGATGGAAGAACGTTTATCAGAAACAACGAATGAAACTGAAATCGTAAAGTCAGTACAAGAAGATGTTGGAGAGCTATCGATGTACGATAATCACCCAGCCGATATGGGAACCGAGTTATATGAACGTGAAAAAGACCTCGCATTGAATACTCATGCAGTGGATGAGTTAGAAAAGGTACAGCATGCCCTGCAAGCCATTAAAGAAGGTACGTATGGTATCTGTGAGGAATGTGGCAAGAAGATACCGTATGAGCGTCTAGAAGCGATTCCTTACACCACTGTTTGTATTGAAGATGCGGAGAAAGCCGTACTAGACGATCGACCAGTCGAGGATGATATATTACTCATGGCCGAGCCAAACTCTTTCGCCGAACGCCGATCCGATCCTTCACGTGATTATGAAGACAGCTTTCAAGAAATCGCAAAGTCAGGAACATCCGAAACACCTTCAGACTTTATAGGGAATGAAAATCGGGATTATGATGATCTATACGATGAAGACAATGATAAGAATGCGGAAGAATTCGAAGAGTTTGTGATAACCGACATCACAGGACAACCAGCCGGCTTCGTTCCTAACGAAGAAGCATTAGATGAGAATCCCTTAGGTGATATCCCATATCATAAGGGAGATAGTTATGTAGAACATGAAAAGTAATATACAAGAAGCTGTATCTTGTATATTCTCTAGTAATCAAAAAAAGATTCATTACACGTTTGTGTAATGAATCTTTTTAGTATGACCCCTACGGGATTCGAACCCGTGATACCGCCGTGAAAGGGCGGTGTCTTAACCGCTTGACCAAGGGGCCAATAATATATGGCGGAGAAGGAGGGATTCGAACCCTCGCACCGCTTTCGCGATCTACACCCTTAGCAGGGGCGCCTCTTGAGCCACTTGAGTACTTCCCCAATAATTAATTGGCTCCGCAGGTAGGACTCGAACCTACGACCGATCGGTTAACAGCCGATTGCTCTACCACTGAGCTACTGCGGAATGGTGGGCCTAAGTGGACTCGAACCACCGACCTCACGCTTATCAGGCGTGCGCTCTAACCAGCTGAGCTATAGGCCCCTAATTGGAGCGGGTGAAGGGAATCGAACCCTCATCATCAGCTTGGAAGGCTGAGGTTTTACCACTAAACTACACCCGCATAAATGGTGGCTCAGGACGGAATCGAACCGCCGACACAAGGATTTTCAGTCCTTTGCTCTACCGACTGAGCTACTGAGCCACATTGTAATACTTGAAAAAATGGCGGTCCCGACGGGAATCGAACCCGCGATCTCCTGCGTGACAGGCAGGCATGTTAACCGCTACACCACGGGACCTTGGTTGCGGGGGCAGGATTTGAACCTACGACCTTTGGGTTATGAGCCCAACGAGCTACCACTGCTCCACCCCGCGACAATATAAATCTTACGTAATTAATTCTTAACTCGACTTTATTATTGTAACATAACAAATAAGTAATGTAAAGTCATTTTTAAAACAAGAATGGCGGAGGAAGAGGGATTCGAACCCCCGCGGGCTTTAACACCCCTGTCGGTTTTCAAGACCGATCCCTTCAGCCGGGCTTGGGTATTCCTCCGTAAAGTAAGTAAACTGGTGGACCTTGCAGGACTCGAACCTGCGACCGGACGGTTATGAGCCGTCTGCTCTAACCAACTGAGCTAAAGGTCCTTAGATAGCGGCGGAGGGGGTCGAACCCACGACCTTACGGGTATGAACCGTACGCTCTAGCCAGCTGAGCTACGCCGCCACAATTAGTATTAGTCAGTTATATAAATAATGGTGGAGCCTAGCGGGATCGAACCGCTGACCTCCTGCGTGCAAGGCAGGCGCTCTCCCAGCTGAGCTAAGGCCCCATATAGATGGTCGGGAAGACAGGATTCGAACCTGCGACCCCTTGGTCCCAAACCAAGTGCTCTACCAAGCT
>NZ_JAPMIW010000009.1:0-109324 GCF_033088395.1 Sporosarcina sp. GW1-11
GACTTTTTTTATGTTACTGAAGTTAGTAAAGGTCGGTTTCCTATCACCGCTTCGGCACGTGGGGGATTGCCTCCCGCCATGAGCCAACAAGCGAAAAGCGCGCTAGTTGTCTCATGGCTTCGGCCGACCCCGCAGTTGTGCCTTCGCTTTTTGAGTACAGTGTAGTTTTAGTAGGCTTTGGTACTTAGTAAAATTCACTATTAGACTTTAACGGACTATGATACTTACTTCCCCCTCACTAAACGCAGGCGCCTTACAAGCGGTAGGCGGAGCGATGAGACAGAGAGGCGATCTTCCCTTTCTGGCTCATTGCGGGAGCCATCCGCCAGCGCCGCAGTGGGTTCAGTGACGAATTACTTCACTACATACAGAAGCGTATTGATGTGTCTTGGATTTACTACTAGTTAGCAATGTGTCGTAGCTCGACTTTTTTATGTTACTGAAGTTCATGAAGGTCAGCTTCCTATCACCGCTTCGGCACGTGGAGGATTGCCTCCCGCCATGAGCCAGCTAGCGAAGGGCGCGCTAGTTGTCTCATGGCTTCGGCTGACCCCGCAGTTGTGCCTTCGCTTTTTGAGTACAGTGTAGTTTTAGTAGGCTTTGGTACTTAGTAAAATTCACTATTAGACTTTAACGGACTATGATACTTACTTCCGCTCACTAAACGCAGGCGCCTTACAAGCGGTAGGCGGAGCGATGAGACAGAGAGGCGGTCTTCCTTTCTGGCTCATTGCGGGAGCCATCCGCCAGCGCCGCAGTGAGTTCAGTGACGAATTACTTCACCATATACAGAAGCTGATTGAAGTGGCTTTCACTTACTGAATCCATTACTAACAACAAAGTACTATTCACCTTACTTCATATATCCAAACGCAGGTGCTATCAATCAGCGCCGCGGTGGGTACGGAGAAGAGAAGCCAGTAGCTACTATTCAAACTTTTAAATTTTTCCTTGCCAAATATTTGATGATGCGCTATACTTAGAAAGTTGAATAGATGTAAACGTTATACAGTGTATCCAACAACCAGATTAAACCGAGTTGTTGACACGTTCTTCTAAGTATGATAAAGTAAATAAGGTTAAATGAATACAGTTTGTGGTATAAGAAGAGGCTACCCGCTTCTCACCTGATCGACGCAATGTAGTTGTTGACAGGTTAGCACATAAGTTAATTACTATGCGGACTCTGCATGGATTACTTACGCGGGTAGACAAATATCATTTGTCTACTTTTTTTATTTCGTAAAATGGATGGACCTATGGGAACCCTATAGTCGAAGTTTTCGATATACCCAAAACGTGTATTCACGAGACAATATTCGGAGGTGGATTACTATTAGCAAAGACATGTACGTAAATGACGGTATCCGAGCACGTGAAGTTCGCTTAATAGATCACAATGGTGAGCAACTCGGTATCAAAACACGTAATGAAGCTTTAGAAATTGCTGCTCGAGTGAACCTGGACCTTGTTCTTGTTGCTCCACAAGCGAAGCCCCCAGTAGCTCGTGTTATGGACTATGGGAAGTTCAAGTTCGAACAGCAAAAGAAAGAGCGCGAAGTTCGTAAAAATCAAAAGATTATCAATATGAAGGAAGTTCGGTTAAGCCCGACGATTGATGAGCATGATTTCCAAACGAAACTTCGTAACGGAGTAAAATTCCTAGAAAATGGGGATAAAGTAAAGGCTTCTATTCGTTTCCGTGGGCGTGCGATTACGCACAAAGAAATCGGTCAACGAGTGCTCGATTAGCAACTGTTGAAGTAAAACCAAAAATGGAAGGTCGGAGCATGTTCTTAATACTTGCACCGCTTGCCGAAAAAAAGTAACACGAACAATTTAGGAGGAACAGAACATGCCAAAAATGAAAACTCACCGCGGTTCCGCGAAACGTTTCAAAAGAACTGGAACTGGTAAATTAAAGCGTGGCCGTGCGTACACAAGTCACCTTTTTGCAAACAAATCTACGAAGGCTAAACGTCACTTACGTAAGTCTTCACTAGTTTCTTCAGGCGATTACAAGCGTATTCGTGAAATGCTAACAAACATGAAGTAATATCGATAGACTTTTCGTTAAACAAACTTCTATCAACACACACTTACAGGATAAGCAGGAGGTAATGCACTATGCCACGCGTAAAAGGTGGAACAGTCACGCGCAAGCGTCATAAACGAGTATTAAAATTAGCTAAAGGCTACTTCGGTTCAAAACATAGACTTTATAAGGTTGCTAACCAACAGGTTATGAAATCTTTCAACTATGCATACCGTGATCGTCGTCAAAAGAAACGTGAATTCCGTAAACTATGGATTACACGTATCAACGCGGCTGCACGTATCAACGGTCTTTCATACAGCACATTAATGCACGGCTTGAAAGTAGCTGGCATCGATGTAAACCGTAAAATGCTTGCAGATCTAGCTGTGACAGATGCACAAGCATTTGCACAACTTGCAGAAACAGCAAAAAAGTCGGTTGCAAAATAAGATGAACTAAAATCCACTTTCGCTTTCATTCTTATATGGAAACGAAAGTGGTTTTTTTGTGCAAAGGAGTAGCTAACGTGGCGCAAACTCTGGTGATTTATATGGCAATCTTATCCGCCTGGGCTTTTGTGGCGATGGGATTCGATAAAAAACAAGCGCAGAAGAAAAAACAGCGAATTCCAGAACGCAATCTTTGGTTGCTAGCATTACTTGGCGGCGGGATAGGGGCTTATTTTGGAATGCAAGTTTTTCACCATAAAACGAGAAAGACGAACTTCCGTGTAGGTTTTCTATTACTAGCAATGTTGGATATCGTAATCCTGCTCGTTTCATCGGGATTTGAATTGCCGACTTCGGTTATATTCTAATGAAAAAGGAAACAGCTAATGTGGCTGTTTCCTTTCAGTACGTATATTAGCCCTTCATCAACTGTTCAATCGGGTTTTTCCAATTGACTTCAGCAAATGGATAATACGATTTCACTTCAGACTCTAGGAAGAGGAAGTCTTCTTTGGTCATCCCTTGTAGCTTCGATTCATTTTTGACCCAAATAAAAATGGATACTACATCAAAAGAATCAGGCGTGGTCCCGAGATATTTTTCACCTTCAAACATGGCGCCTTTAAATGTGATGAAGAAGTTTTTGCGAATGTTTTTCACGTCATCATAAAAATAATATTGCTCTTTTTCATATGCATCATCTAGTTTACGCTTGGCATCTGTCAAATAGCGAATACCAGCATAAAACAAATAAATGATAAGTGCTATAATAAGTATACGAATCAATAAAACCATGAAATCAACTCCTGAACACATTCTAGTTTATACCTATACGGATGAGTAAGAGAAAAGGTTTCATTTTATAGAAAATTTTCTGGAGGTTGTCAAAATGAAATTAGATCAGTTATTTAGCATGCAAAAAGCATTGGATGCATACATACAAAAAAATCATAAAGCAACTGAAACATTTGATGAAAGAGGTTTGGCTCTACTAGTGGAATTAGCGGAACTAGCAAATGAAACAAGATGCTTTAAATTTTGGAGCACGAAAGGTCCTTCAGCTAAAGATGTAATTTTAGAAGAGTACGTCGATTCTATCCACTTTTTACTGTCCCTTGGAATTGAAAAAGACTTTGATGGATTAGAAAATTGGCCTACTAGTAATGCGCTTGAAGCTGATTTGACTCAGTTATTCTTACAGACTGGACAAGCGATCTATAAATTCTTAGATGAGCTCAGTTTCGAAAGTTATACGAATATTTGGATGCACTATGGTGCGCTAGCTAAAATATTAGGTTTTACAGAAGAACAAATTATTCAAGCATATATTGACAAAAATGAAGAGAATTATGCACGTCAAAGAAGTGGTTATTAAATGTAATTACCTCTTTACGTAGGGATTAGACAATAGTTCATTTCATTTACGTTGATGATGAATGATTTCATATAAAAATTAATTGACAAAAACGCCGTTTTGATAATAATATAAAGAGAATGATGGCAAATAGGGGGTATTCCGTTGAACGAATGGAGTAAGGAAGATTTTGGATTGCGGTTGAAAGAGCTGAGAGAACGTCGCGGGCTTTCAATGATGGCTTTTGGTGCAGCTATCGGAACATCTGCTAGTCGAATCAAGGACTGGGAGCGCGGAAAAAATGCCCCATCCGCAGCGTGGATTGCAAAAATTTCAGAACGTTTTTCAGTCTCTACAGATGAATTGATCATGGGGGAAGTAACGTTCACTCCATATATAAAAACAACAGGTAACACAGTAGAATCTCTTTACGATCGTCTTCGTGAAACGATGAATGCCGAAAGTTCACAATCATCAGATGGGGCGGAAGTGTTTTATAAAGAGATCGATGCGGTTAACAAAGAACAATACCGTAGCGGTAAAGGTAGAAGATTGGCAGAAAAAGAGCTGATGGAGTTAGTAATCAGATTACCTAAAAAAGATGTACTCGAATTATTGGAATTGGCTAAATATAAAAGACGCAACTTATAATTCTTTTCAACACAATGGCTCTTTAGCTCATTGTGTTTTTTCTTTATAAACAGCACTTCGAATGGAGTGAACTATAGGAAAAAATAATTAAATACGTTATGATAGTAGCGTATATAAGCGTAGAGAGGATGAGTTGATTGAAGGCATTCGTTCATGAAAGTGGTGAGTTGCGGTTTACAGACATCCAAGAACCGACAGTTGAAAAAGGTGAAGTCATCGTATCCTTAAAAACAGCGGGTGTAAATCGCCGGGATACAATGATTCCGGTACGTCGTGGTGATGCGAAGGAACCTCTAATAGTAGGTTCAGATGGTGCAGGTATAGTTGAGTCGATAGGAGAGGGAGTAACTGGTTGGTCTGTTGGTGATGAAGTAATCATCAATCCAGCACTTCGTTGGTATGAAGAAAGTAACGCACCTGCAGCTACTTTTGATATTCTCGGCATGCCGGATCACGGGACATTTGCAGAGAAAATTTGTATCTCAGCTGAACAACTTGAAAAAAAGCCGGCACATCTTTCTTGGGATGAAGCAGCAACTATTGCTTTAGCTGGACTAACTGGCTATCGTGCGCTCGTTACGAAAGGTCAAATTCAGGAAGGTCAAACCGTGTTTATTCCAGGGGCTGGAAGTGGTGTCGCTACATTCTTAATTCAATTTGCAAAAAAACTAGGTGCACGTGTGATTGTTACGTCTAGAAGTGAAGAAAAAAGACGTCAAGCAATTAAAATAGGAGCAGATCTTGCGATTGATACGAATAGTGACTGGCCAGTGCAACTAAAAGATGAATGTGTAGACCTTGTAATTGATAGTATAGGAAGAGCAACATTCAATCGCTCACTCGAAGTATTAAAACAAGGTGGACGAATTGTTGTATTTGGTGCCACTACAGAAGATACGGTCGATTTAAATTTACGTGAATTCTTTTATGGTCAGTATACGTTACTTGGAACGACGATGGGGAGTCGTGAGGAATTGCGAGATATGCTATCGTTTATCACAGAGCATCAAATTCATCCGATCATTGACTCTATTATTCCACTTGAACAAGCGGAACAGGCGTTTGATAAGTTAAATAAGAGTATTCAATTCGGGAAAATTGTATTACAAATAAATGAGTAATACCATAGACGGTACGGAAAGGCTGGGGGAGAAGTGACAGAAAAGGTGAAGCCATTGACAGATTTAGAAATTGCTTCAAGAGCAACTATGCAACCAATTGAGAAGATTGCAGAGAAAGTGGGGATTTCTCCAGATGCGCTTGAATTATACGGAAAGTATAAAGCAAAGATCAATGTAGATCAATTACCGGAGCAAACAGCTAAGGCAAAAGTAGTTCTCGTAACAGCGACGAGCCCTACACCTGCTGGAGAAGGTAAATCCACAGTTACAGTTGGACTTGGCGATGCACTTTCACGATTGGGCAAGAAAACAATTGTCGCGTTACGTGAACCATCTCTTGGCCCTGTTATGGGGGTTAAAGGTGGAGCGACAGGTGGCGGGTTCTCGCAAGTATTACCAATGGAAGATATAAACCTACATTTCACAGGCGACCTTCATGCAATCACTACTGTCAATAATGCATTGAGTGCAATGATCGATAACCATTTACATCAAGGGAACCTTTTGAATATTGATCCACGTCGAATTACATGGAAGCGAGTAATGGATATGAATGATCGTTCGCTACGCCATATAGCGATTGGATTAGGGGGACCTGGTCAAGGAATCCCGCGTGAGGATGGCTTTGATATTACAGTTGCTTCTGAGATTATGGCAGTATTCTGTTTAGCGACTGACTTACAAAATCTGAAAGAGCGCTTGGCAGACATCGTTATCGGCTATACGTATGACAAAGAAGCTGTAACCGTCAGAGATCTGAAAGTGGAAGGCGCTTTGACGCTATTGTTGAGGGATGCGTTTAAACCGAACTTAGTACAGACGATAGAGGGGACACCTGCAATCATTCACGGTGGTCCGTTTGCAAATATTGCACACGGTTGTAACTCGTTAGTAGCAACGAACACCGCGCGGAATTTAGCGGATTATGTTGTGACTGAAGCGGGCTTTGGATCTGATCTAGGTGCTGAGAAATTTATGGATATTAAAGCGCGTCAAGGGGAATTCCAACCGGATGCTGTTGTATTAGTGACAACCATTCGTGCGTTGAAAATGCATGGTGGTGTGGCTAAACAAGACTTGAAGGAAGAAAATAGTGCAGCGGTTGAGCTTGGATTAGTTAACTTAGAAAAACACGTAGAAACTATTCGTGCTTTTGGTGTACAGCCAGTCGTTGCATTAAATCACTTTGTGTTAGATTCTAAACAAGAGCTTCAAAAAGTACAAAATTGGTGCAAAGAGAATAATGTGAAAGTTGCTTTAACCGATGTCTGGGCAGATGGTGGAGAAGGCGGTGAAGCGTTGGCGAAAGAAGTGTTAAAAGTAATCGATGAGCCGAATCACTTCGCGCCAATTTACGATATCGAACAGTCTGTCGAAGAGAAAGTGACAGCAATTGTTCAAAAAGTATATGGTGGTCTAGGCGTGAACTTTACAGATCAAGCATTAAAAGATTTAGCTGAAATTAAAAAAAATGGCTGGGACTTGTTACCGGTTTGTATGGCGAAGACACAGTATTCATTTTCTGATGATCCAAAAAAACTTGGACGACCAACAGGGTTTATGATTACTGTACGCAATATCCTACCGAAACTTGGAGCTGGATTCCTTGTTTGTTTAACAGGAGATATTATGACGATGCCTGGCTTACCTAAACAACCGGCTGCCCTTAATATGGATGTTGATGCAGAAGGTAATGCAAAAGGTTTAATGTAAGAGCAAAAATCGAAGGGCCTATAAGCTCTTCGTTTTTTTTGTCAAAAAAGAACGATGACAAATGTTTCTAAAGGTATATGAACGAGATTCAATTAAACTATCCGTATGGTATACTATTTACAGAAGTTCATGAGCAGTGAACGAGTAGGAGGGGTGCCGTACGGTGGATAAAAATTTTCGGTATAAGTTAACTGTCATTCTTATTTCATTTACGTTACTTCTATCACTAATTATTGTAGTGGCGGATTATCTCAAGTTAAAAGAAAATGTTCAAGAGAACTTGGAAACGCAAATCCAAATGGCGGAAGATGAAATTATTACGAGTCTCTCCACTATTGATAAAGTATACAATGTATTAGATGTGGAACGTGCGGTAATTATGGAAGAATATTCTCAAAACCTAGTAGAGTTGTATAAACAAAATCCTGATTTTTCAACATGGGATTATGATCGTATGAAAAATGAAAGTGGCATGGATATTTTCATCATTAACTCAGAAAATAAAGTGATTGAAAGTAGCTATCATGCAGATGTTGGTTTAGACTTTAATGAATGTTGTTCAAATTTCGGGAAATTATTAACTGAACGTAGAGAATTAGGGGTGTTCACACATGACGCCTTGGATATACAACAAAAGTCTAGGGAATTTAAGAAGTTTAGTTATATGCCTACACCAGATAAACAGTATATCATTGAGCTAGCTTTTTACTTAGAAGATAAACTTGCGTTTAAAGAATTCAACTTCCGGGATACGATACATAGATTAACTTCGGAAAATGAGCAAATAAAATCAGTAAAAGTCTATAATTCACTAGGAATTTTATTAGGGGAAACTGATTCAGAAAAAGATCTTAAAATCAGTCCTTCTCGATTGGATACTTTCAAAAAAGCATTTCGTGAGTTTGAAATGAAAGAAATGACTGTTTCAGAAAATGGACAGTTGCTAACTTATCGATATATTCCTTATAAAGCGGATTACACACCAAGTATCTCTACACATCGAGTAGTGGAAATAGCCTATTTTGATGTACCTTTTTCTAGTGTTCTGAAATCCTATCGCAATCAGTTTATCTTCCAGATTATTGGAATCACTATAGTAACTATCCTTCTATCCATTGTACTAGCTAAAATGATTTCACGCCCGATTCACTTAGCGTTTCACGATGTATTAACTGGATTAAAGAATCGTGCAGCATTTGAAGATACAGCTAGCCAGTGGTTAGCTAAAACTAGAGGTTCATTGCAACTTATGATTATTGATTTGGATAATTTTAAATTAGTTAATGACTCTCTCGGCCATGGAGAAGGGGATAAACTTCTCATCCATGCTGCAAAGATTATTGATAGAGAAAGTGGTAAGGATCATCTAGCAGCTCGAATTGGCGGAGATGAATTTGTAGTACTGTTTTCACGGATGTCAGATGAAGAAGTGTTAGAGCGGGCAAACAGTATGTTACAAGCAATGCGCGAATCATTTAGATATTTACAGAAAAAAGAAATCGACTTATCAATTAGTATTGGAATTGCAAAAGCGGAGCCAAGAGACACCATTGATTCACTTTTTCATAAGGCAGATTTAGCATTATATCAGTCTAAGAAAAGAGGGAAAGATCAATATTCTCTTTATGATCCGCTTGAATTATAAAAAACGGTTATCTCCTAGTTACGTCGGGGATAACCGTTTTTTCAGTCACCCATAGCTATTTTCAGTAAACCAGTCTTGAATAGAGTCTACAACGTTTTGAACCGTGCTTGCTTCGAAAGGTGACTGTAAATTTGCTTCATCTACAAGTTCCAAAAATGATTTAGAACCGCCTAATTTACACAAATATATTCAGGGATTCCAATGGAACGACTAGAGTACACTTGAAAAGCATGACCTGCTTCGTGAGTCAGTACATCCATATCGCTAGATGTCCCATTGAAATTCGAGAAGATGAATGGAGAGTCGTAATTATCGATAAATGTGCAGTAGCCACCAGCTTCTTTATCTGGTTTAGCGACAAGATCTAGCAAGTTTTTTCGTTTCATATATTCGAAGAAACGTCCAGTTTCTCGGGATAATTCTGAATACATCTTTTGACCATTTTATATAATCCATTCAGCTGATTCTAAAGGTTGCGGATTACCTTTCTCAACATGTAAAGGTTCATCATAAAATGTTAATTGATCCACACTGATTCAATCGCCTTGTGCTTGCCGTATGGTAGTGGCGAGAGGAACAATATAGTTACGTATTTGTTCTCTAAAATTTTCAATCAACTTTGCATCGTATCCAATACGATCCATTCGTACATAGCCGAGTGCTGTGAAATTCTTGTAACTGAGAGCTGTCGCTATTGTATGACGAATAATTACAAGTCGATCGAATATATCATCGAATTCCTCGGCGTGTTACGCGAAGAAGTTGGCAGAGGCGTCCATTGCTTTTTTACATATGTTCCTATCCAAAGATTCTTTATACGGACCAAGTTGAGCTAATGTAAGTGTTTCATTTGTGCTGAAGCAACAAGTGATGCATATTCTGAAATGAGCATATTCTCTTGCTGTAAAAGTGGTAACACTTCATCAGAGTATGAATGAATAGCATTTTCAGCAAGTGAAAATAACTGAGTTCCCCATTTTTCTTCTAACTGTAAACGAATAGGTGTGGTGATTAATACTCGATAGTAATCACTTGTCAACGATTGATTTCTTGGATTACATCCGATTGAATCTCAAATGTGGTTGCCTGTTAAAATCAATCAAGTAGCGTGCGGAATTTTTCGGTTAGCTGCTCCATATTTGAGCGAGTGTATTCATAATCTTCGAAAGTAAGCATGAAACTCCTCCTCAATTGTCTAGTTTTTCATTTTCCGGTAGTTATTTAGGAAATGCAAACTTTTTATTAGAAAATTGCTCTCTAAATTGTCACATTCCCATGAAATGATGTAGGATAGAGGGAGCAAACTCTTAATGAGCGGGAAGAAGGAGAAGTTATATGAAAATATTAAATGGTAAAGTAGAAGAATTAGTGGATCCAACAGGTATTATAGATGGTCAACGCTATGAGTTTCTACTGACAGTACAGTTTGATGAGGATGACGAGTTATTCAATGAAGAAGGCACTGGCTTACGCTTACTGTATTCTGTAAAAGATGGCCAACGAAAAATGATGACGTACCAGTTTTATGAATTGGCTACGGAAAGTACTTTTGATTTGGAATGGGACGAAGATGAACAAGCGACTGCAGAACAATATTGTACTGAACATTTCCCTCAAATCTGAATACAAAATAGATGTATTTCTCTTTTAAATAGTAGATAATATACTGGAGCGACATGAGTGATACATCTTGAATAGCTTGCCAAAACAGAATCGATTATAGGAGTGTTTTACATGAATCAAGAAATAGTGGATATTACGATTATTGGTGGAGGACCTACTGGATTGTTTTCAGCATTTTATGCAGGTATGCGTGAGATGTCTGTTAAAATTATCGACAGTTTACCACAACTTGGCGGCCAATTAATCGAGCTATATCCTGATAAATACATTTATGATGTAGGTGGCTTTCCTAAAATTTTAGCGAAGGATCTAGTTGCTAATTTAGTGGAACAAGCACAGTATGCTAAGCCGGAGATTTGTCTAGGTGAAGCAGCATTGTCTGTCGAAAAGAAAGAAGATCATTTCGTATTAACAACAGATAAAGGCCAGCACTTAACACGCACTATATTATTAACTGCCGGAATTGGCGCATTCCAACCACGTAAGATAGGATTGAATGAAGAGTCTGTTTTTGAAGGTAAAACGTTGCATTATGGTATTAAGGATCTTTCTATGTTCAAGGACCAGGAAATCTTAGTTTGTGGCGGTGGAGATTCCGCGCTTGACTGGGCTTTGATGCTAGAGAATATTGCTAAAAAAGTAACATTAGTTCACCGCAGAGAGCGTTTTACTGCACATGAAACGAGCGTCAATCAACTTCGTAATTCTACAGTCAATGTATTGACATCACATGCGGTAAGTGCAATCCACGGTGATGGTGATAAGATTGAGAAAGTGATTTTGAAAGAGAAAGATGGCACTGAAAAGCAATTTGAAGTAGATCATGTAGTTGTAAACTATGGTAATATTTCTTCTCTTGGACCGTTGAAACAGTGGGGACTTGAAATGGATCGTAACTCAATCGTAGTCAATTCTCGAATGGAAACAACTATTGAAGGAATTTATGCAGCAGGTGATGTCACAACATACGATGGAAAAGTGAAATTGATTGCTGTCGGAATGGGGGAAGCACCAATCGCTATTAGCCACGCAAAAGCCTTCATCGATCCAAAAGCAAAAGTTCAGCCTCTTCACAGTACAAGTGTATTTAGCTAACTTTATTAAGAAGAAATTGTTTGACAATTTGACGGATATTTGTTATTTTTAACTTAAGTAGTTGGTAGAGCGTATTGAATAATCTAGCCAGTTTGTTGATGTGAAGTACTTCCATACTTTACTCAGTCAGCAAATAGCGGCATTAATCTGTGGGTCAATCCATTAGATTAATGCCGCTTTTTTATTGAAAATAAGGGGGAAATTACATGGTGAAAAGAGTTGCGATTATAGATGCTGTTAGAACACCGATTGGTCGATATGCAGGTGGATTAAGTTCCGTTCGACCAGATGATTTAGGTGCTACTGTAATTCGTGGATTGCTTGATAGAAACCCACAACTGGATACAAAGCTAATCGATGATGTGCTTTTTGGTAATGCCAATGGGGCAGGAGAAGAAAATCGTAATGTGGCCCGAATGTCCTCTTTACTTGCAGGATTGCCAATTGAAGTAGGTGGAGCAACTATCAACCGACTGTGCGGATCTGGATTGGACGCGGTCAATATCGCTGCTCGATCTATTCTGTCAGGTGAGCTAAAAGTTGTCATTGCTGGCGGGACAGAGTCTATGTCAAGAGCACCTTTAGTTATGGCGAAACCAGATAAAGCTTTCCCTCGTGGAAATATGCAGCTACAAGATACAACAATTGGTTGGCGCTTTATTAATCCGCAGTTTGAGGAAAAGTACGGAGTAGATTCAATGCCTGAAACAGCAGAGAATGTTGCAAAGGAATTTGGAATTTCTAGAGAGCGACAAGATGAATTTGCACTTTCTTCTCAAATGAAAACAAAACAAGCGATGGAAGCAAATATATTTAACGAGGAGATCATACCAGTTAGATATCAAACGAAAAAAGGGGAAGTAATTATTACAGCAGATGAACATCCCCGTCACGATTCTTCAGCAGCAGCATTAGAAAAACTGAAGCCGCTTTTTGCAAATGGTTCCATAACAGCAGGTAATGCTTCTGGTGTAAACGATGGTGCTTCTGCTTTATTACTGATGGATGAAGAGTTGGCTAACTCATTGAATTTGGAAATTCTCGGATTTTACAAAATGTCAGCAACTGCAGGCGTTGAACCACGTGTAATGGGAATAGGTCCGATCGCATCCACAAGAAAGTTGCTGGAAAAGGCTCGTGTGGAAATGGAGCAAATCGATTTAATCGAATTAAATGAAGCATTTGCTGCACAAGCTTTGGCATGTATCGATGGATTAGAACTACCAACGGAAAAAGTGAATGTGAACGGAGGAGCTATTGCGCTTGGACATCCGTTAGGTGCCAGCGGAGCGCGAATATTAACGACTTTATTACATGAAATGAAACGCAGAGATGCAAAGGTAGGACTTGCCACGATGTGTATAGGTGTTGGACAGGGAATTTCGACGTTGGTGGAAAGGGATTGAGTACTCAGTCGATAGTGAATAAAAAGCAGCAAACTTCTTAAATAAAAGGAAGTTTGCTGCTTTTTTATTAATTAAGAGACAGTCTCACTTGAACGTGACGCTTCAATGTTGGCTATCCGTTGATCAAATTCGTCGACTGTTAAGTTATGTTCTACGAAATAACGATTGCGTGGATGTGTGCGGCAGTCGTCTGAACAGCTACGCATATAGAAATGCTCGTTCTCTTCAGAGCAGAGAATCTTCGCGTTACATTCAGGATTTGCACAGTTCACATAGCGTTCGCATGGTGTTCCGTCAAAATGATCACGACCAACGATGACGTGTTCCACTTGATTGATTGGAACAGCAATGCGCTCATCAAATACATAACATTGTCCATCCCAAAGTTGACCTTTTGCAACAGGGTCTTTACCGTAAGATACGATTCCACCATGTAAATGGGCAACATCTTCAAAGCCTTCACGCTTTAACCAACCAGTAAACTTCTCACAACGGATTCCGCCAGTACAGTAAGCTAAAATCTTTTTACCCTCAAGCTGTTCTTTGTTGTTTAGAACCCATTCAGGGAGATCACGGAAGTTTTCGATGTCAGGACGAATAGCGCCACGGAAATGGCCCAAATCGTACTCATAGTCATTACGAGCATCTAGTACAACTGTATTTTCATCTTGCATTTGCTGTAAGAATTGTTCGGGCTCTAAATATTCACCTGTTAGTTCTAAAGGATTAACATCTTCAGCTAAGCTTAAGTTCACAATTTCCGGACGGTGGCGAACGTGCATTTTTTTGAATGCATGGCCATCTGTTTCGTCAATTTTAAACCAAATATCTGCAAAACGTGGATCAGCTTTCATATGTTCCATATACGCATTGGTTTGTTCCACCGTACCTGAACACGTTCCGTTGATACCTTCTTCTCCTACAAGAATTCGGCCTTTTAAACCAGTTTCTTTACAAAATGCTAAATGGGAAGCTGCGAACTCTTCAGGCTCCTCAATTGTCACATATTTGTAAAATAATAATACTCGATAGTCTTTCTTTTCCATTGTAATTACCGCCTTCTGTTTTCTCTTTGCAATAGACAACAGCCGAGATCGGTGTGTATAAAAGGGAAGTAGTATCCCTTCATCCGGATTTGCAAGATTCGGACCTTACGAATTATAACATAAAATACATTGTAGTAAAAGTACTCCCACACTAATTCAGTAGATTAATTTTGATGGACATGCAGTGTGACACAAGGAAACGATTGTTTCATCATAATTTTGTAGTATACTATTAGCTAGACATATATTCGTAGGTTAGTCTATGGATAGATAATGTACTTATTAAAGAAGAGTTAGTCATATTGAAAAGGGAGTCTTATAATGAAGAAAGAAAACAGGAGAAAACGGCGTTCACGTTTAATCGATATTGTTTTTTTGAGTGTAATCACCATTCTCTCTGTGATTGCCTTACTATTAATCATTCGTACATTCAGTAGTTCAACGAGCGCGTCACCAAATAAAGTTATACCTAAAAAAATTGATGAGCCTAAAGCAGAAGTGATAGTTCGTTCAACGAACTCAACTTACCCAGGTATAAAAATTGTGACAGAAACAATGGACGATAAAATGATGCCATTTACGATACAGTACCCTCAAAGTGAATTTGAAGAATTTAATAAAGGAATTACGGACTATATAGAGAAAGTAAAAAAGGATTATTATAAGGTGAAAACAGAGTCGACGAATGCAACACAAAATCAATTGAATATATCCTTAGATACTTTGCAGCATTCGTCTGGAAATTATTCATTCGTCCTACACACGACTACATCTACAAGTAATGAGGAAAGTATAACGGAAATACGTACATTCCATATAGATCCAATTACTGGATTTCAACTGACTATGGCAGATGTAGTTGACCGCAATGCAGAAAAATTAAAACGTGTAGCTAAAGTAGTGAGAGATCATATTTACAAGGATCCAGCTTTACAAGAAGTGCTAATTGTAGACAGTGTCTGGCAACCAACAGAACCTACTTGGACGAATTACCGTAATTTCGCTTTGACAGATGACAGGTTAATTCTTTATTATGGGACCGGGGTAATGACAAAGCGACAAGCAGGGTCCATACAAGTAGAAGTGCCATTAGAAAAAATTAATTCTTTAGTGTCTAAGAAATTCCAAGTGCAGACAGCAGTAGCAAGTCCAGAGAAAAAAATTGCCTTAACATTTGATGATGGGCCTGATCCGCGCTTTACGAAGAAAGTACTTGAAACGCTACAAAAATATAATGTGAAAGCGACATTTTTTATGCTTGGGAACCGAGTGGAGGAGTACCCGAATATCGCGAAGGCAGTAGCCGAAGCAGGTCATGAAATAGGTAATCATTCATGGAATCATCCCCCGTTAACGAGGTTAACGGATGAAGAACTTCATGATGAAGTACAAAGTACGGAAGATATTATTTTACAAGCAACTGGTCAGCATGCTACAGTATTCAGACCACCATACGGCGCGGTAAATCAACGAGTTCGAGAAAGTTCGAAATTGCCGGTCGTATTATGGAATGTTGATACATTAGATTGGGAACATCTTGATCCAGATAAATTATTGGAGAACATCGAAGCTGATGTAAAACACGATAGTATTGTATTGATGCATGATATTCATAAGTCTACTGCAGAAGGGCTAGACGCTGTTCTTGAATTTCTACAAGCGCAAGGCTATACATTTGCCACTGTATCAGAAATGGAGAATTATTGATTTGAAAGTTGTTCCATTGTTTTCATTAAACAATGGAACAACTTTTGTTTTGCAACAGTCTTATATAGCGGAAGTCACTCATAAGATAAAAAGTATTCTATACAGACGAGATAGTTGCAATCTGCAGTAAACACCGTGGTATACTGCATGGAACAACATCATTGGAGGAACAGATGGCATGGAGTGGAGAAATTTATATCGTGGATTTTTAATGGGTATTAGCGACCTAGTTCCGGGTGTTAGTGGCGGAACAATTGCTTTTATATTAGGTATTTATGATCGATTACTTATTTCAATTAGTGGTTTTTTCAGCAAGGATTGGAAAAAACATATTGGTTTCTTGTTACCGCTCGGTATTGGAATGGGTGCAACTATTATTATATTCAGTAAAGTAATTAGTTATTTACTCAAGCATTATCAAGAACCTACACAATACTTATTTTTAGGATTGATCATTGGTGTGATTCCTTTCGTTTCTAAGCAGGCGGGATTACGAAGGAATTTTAAGTTCCATCATGTAGTATTGATGTTAGTCGTAGCAACAGCGCTGGCTTCAACTATCTGGCTGAAGCCGGTAGAACCTCTAGTTATTACGCATCTTACTGTAAAAACAGCGATTATTTTGTTTTTCTCAGGATGGGCTGGCAGTATGGCAATGCTATTGCCAGGTGTAAGTGGATCGTTTGTTCTGCTGTTACTTGGTGTCTACACAACGGTAATTACTGCCATTTCAGATTTCAACATACCAATTATTTTAGCTATAGGCGCTGGAATAGCGGTTGGTTTCGTTGTAAGTAGTAAGTTGATTCGTTTGTTATTGGCACATTATCGTACGGGGATGTTTGCGGTTATCATCGGACTAATTATCGGTTCGATATTTGTTATTTTCCCTGGAATTCCAGAGAGTGGTACACCGTACGTCATGAGCATCATTGCGATAATTACAGGATTGATCATCGCCAATATTTTAAATGGTATGGGTGAACAGTAAATGAACTATCAAAAAGCCCTGAGATTCTAAAAAATCTCAGGGCTTTTCTGTAGTTCTATTTAGTCGTCTACAATTGTAGTAGTGTTTTCGATGTCTACGTCTGCCATTGGAATACCAAGCGCTTTTGCTACACCTTCACCGTATTTCGTATCTGCTAAGTAGCAGTGGCGGATATGTTTAATCTTGATTTCTTTTGGAACATCACCCATATTGCGAGCCGTATTGTCGAATAGTCGTTGCTGTTCTTCGCTAGTTAAAATATTAAATAATTTACCTGGCTGTGTGAAGTAATCATCATCATCTTCACGGAAGTTCCAGTTATCTGCATCGCCTTGGATTTTAAGGGGCGGCTCTTTGAAATCGGGTTGTTCTTGCCACTCGCCATAGCTGTTTGGTTCATAGTGAATTGTAGAACCCATATTTCCGTCTACCCGCATTTGACCATCACGATGGAAGCTATGGACTGGACATTTCGGTGCGTTGACTGGAATTTGGTGGTGATTGACACCTAGACGATAACGTTGAGCATCGCCATAAGAGAATAAGCGAGCTTGTAGCATTTTGTCTGGAGAGAAACCAATACCAGGCACGATAGCTGCAGGTGTGAACGCTGCTTGTTCTACTTCAGCAAAATAGTTTTCAGGATTGCGGTTTAATTCGAATTCGCCTACCTCAATTAAAGGGAAGTCCTTTTTGTACCAAACTTTAGTTACGTCGAATGGATGGTATGGTAAGTTATTCGCTTGTTCTTCTGTCATCACTTGAATGAACATCTTCCATTTTGGGAAGTTTCCTTCATCAATATTTGTTAGTAAGTCACGCTGTGAACTTTCACGATCTTCTGCAATAATTGCTGCAGATTCTTCATCCGTTAAATTATTAATACCTTGCTGGGAACGGAAGTGGAATTTAACCCAATGACGTTCGTTGTTTGCATTAATCATACTGAACGTGTGGCTTCCGAATCCGTGCATTTCGCGGTATGATTTTGGAATTCCACGGTCGCTCATCAGGATTGTGATCTGATGAAGTGCTTCAGGTAGTGATGTCCAGAAGTCCCAGTTGTTTGTTGCGCTTCTCATGTTCGTCCGTGGATCACGTTTAACAGCATGATTCAAGTCAGGGAACTGTAGTGGATCACGGAAGAAGAATACAGGTGTATTATTACCGACTAAATCCCAGTTACCTTCTTCTGTATAAAATTTTAGTGCGAATCCACGAATATCTCGTTCAGCATCCGCTGCACCGCGTTCGCCTGCAACTGTTGAGAAGCGTGCAAACATCTCGGTCTTCTTACCAATCTCTGAAAATAACTTAGCTTTCGTATATTGCGTAATATCATGTGTAACAGTAAACGTGCCATACGCTCCTGAACCTTTAGCGTGCATACGACGCTCAGGAATAACTTCGCGATCAAAATGCGCTAACTTTTCTAATAGCCAAACGTCTTGTAGTAAAAGAGGACCTCTTGGACCTGCTGATATAGAGTTTTGATTATCAACTACAGGTGCACCAGCGGCAGTCGTTAATTTTCTTTTTTGAGAATTGTTTTCATTATTCATCATAATAGACTCCTCCTCGATTTTCATTACTATAGTGTAAATCAATTATAGCAAAGGATTAGAAGTATGAACAGTTTTATCTGTAATAACTATTAAATAATAATAATTATCATTGGATAAGCATTATTATATCACTATATTCATCATAGTTTGTAGTCTATGAATTGTCTAGAAAAACGTATTACCTAACGAAAAAATACTAGAATGATGTATAATAACAAGTGATATTGTTTAATATAGAAAGGACTTTGCCTAATGAACTGTATTACGAAATACTGTGTGAGCCTTGTCTTGATTAGTGGTTTGCTATTGATTGTAGGAGCTTGTAGTAAGAAAGAGGAAACACCTAAGGTGGAGAAGAAAACAGAAGTAATCCCACCACAAGAAGTTGTAATTGTTCCTACACTATCGGATGAAGTCTTTTTTGAAGAAGTGCATAATAAATTGCAAGATAAAGGTTTTACGATAAGTGAGCCATTACATGCAAATGTAGAGATGTTTCGAGCTGAAACGGGCATTACGCTCGTTGTTAATGGTGAATCATTGTTACCTCTTCATATTTATAAACTAGCGCCTACTGATGATCGACTGTCGAATGTAGATGAAACGGGAAGTATAGAAGTGTCCCTAGGTAGTAAACGTGAACCATTAGCTGTCAAACGAATGGAGAACTTCATTATATATCTACATAAAGCTCATCCGGATTTTGAAAAGATCATGGAAACCGTACAATAGTAATTTTTCAGACTCATGGAGTTCCTCTTAAATGGAATTCCATGAGTTTTTGTATTGTGACAAAGCTGCCATAACTTATATACAGTTTTGACATAAGTTTGCAGGTTTGTAACAAGAAATACGCACATTGTTCACTCACTCTTTTTTAAACTACGCTATTCTAGGTAATAGAAACGAAAGTTCGAAAGGAGTTCGTGAGAAATGGAAGAAGTGTTATTAGCGAGAATTCAATTTGCATCCACTACATTGTTTCACTTTATATTTGTACCATTATCAATCGGCTTAGCATTGATTATTGCAATCATGCAAACGATGTACTTAGTAAAGAAAGATGACATTTACTTGAAAATGACTAAGTTCTGGAGTGTATTCTTCCTAATCAACTTCGCAATCGGTGTTGTGACAGGAATTATTCAAGAATTCCAGTTTGGTATGAACTGGTCAGCATATTCTAGATTTGTAGGAGATATATTCGGTGCTCCATTAGCAGTTGAAGCATTACTAGCATTTTTCTTAGAATCCACTTTTATCGGGATTTGGATTTTCGGTTGGGGTAAGATTCCCAAGTGGTTACATTTGGCATCGATTTGGCTCGTATCTTTCGGCACCATTATGTCAGCCTTCTGGATATTAGCTGCCAACTCTTTCATGCAAAATCCTGAAGGTTATGTACTTCAAAATGGACGAGCAGAAATGAATGACATCATGGCAGTCTTGATGAATGAAAAATTATGGGTCGCATTCCCGCATACGATTTTCGGTAGTTTTGCAACGGGTGCATTTTTTGTTATCGGGGTTAGTGCTTGGTATTTGATTAAGAAACGTAAAGTAGAGTTCTTTAAGAAGTCGCTGGCAATTTCCTTGGTCATCGGTATGCTATCAGGCCTTGGAATTGCTTTCACTGGTCACTCTCAAGCGCAATACTTAATGCATGCACAGCCGATGAAAATGGCTGCTGCAGAAGGTTTATGGGAAGACAGTGGAGACCCTGCCGCTTGGACGTTGATTGCGAATATAGATGTGGAAAATCGAGATACGACTGGCCGGATTGATATTCCGTTTATGCTGAGTTATTTAACTTATAGTGAATTTAAAGGGAAAGTAGAAGGTATGAACGTACTAGAGAAGAAAATGATCGACAAATACGGAGAAGGAGATTATCTACCGCCAGTCAAGACGACATTTTGGAGCTTCCGTATTATGGTTGTAACAGGTGGGACACTACTAGGACTAGGTGCACTTGGACTATTCCTCATGTGGCGTAAGAAAATCATGCAGTCTGTTTGGTTTTTACGGTTACTCATTGTAGGAATTTTCCTGCCATTCATCGGGAATTCATTTGGTTGGATTATGTCTGAAATGGGACGACAGCCTTGGGTAGTCAACGGCTTGATGAAGACGGCTGACGGAATTTCACCAAACGTTTCGGCTGGTCAGATTCTATTTTCACTTATTTCGTTCTCAACAATTTACACAATTCTTGGAATTATCATGGTTGTGTTGTTTGTAAAATACATTCAACGTGGACCGGAAGAACAAAGACCAGCTGAAGTATCTATAACAGATCCGTTTGAAACAGGAGGTGGAGAACATGCCGTTAAGTGATTTTTGGTTCATACTAATTGCAGTCCTGTTTATTGGTTTCATCTTTTTGGAAGGTTTCGACTTTGGAGTCGGCATGAGCACGAAATTTCTAGCAAGAAATGATTTAGAGAAACGTGTAGTCATCAATACGATTGGACCGGTCTGGGATGCTAATGAAGTATGGCTTATCACGGCTGGGGGCGCCATGTTCGCGGCATTCCCACACTGGTATGCGACGGTGTTCAGTGGATATTATTTACCGTTTGTTGTGTTGTTGTTAGCGTTTATCATACGAGGTGTGGCTTTTGAATTCCGCAATAAAGTAGATTCAGTAGCTTGGGTGAAGACATGGGATTGGGCGATTTTCTTCGGAAGTTTGTTACCGCCATTCATCTTTGGTGTATTTTTCACCAGTTTGATTCAAGGGTTACCGATTGATGCAGATATGAATATGTATGCGGGCTTCACAGATTTCGTTAATATTTATACTCTGATTGGTGGAATAACATTCGTTCTGTTGTCGTACTTACACGGGTTGTTGTTTATCGGTTTAAAAACGGTAGGAAGTTTACGTGAACGTGCCAATAGAGCTGCGCGTAAAGTGTATGGATTGACCGGCGTGTTCATCGTATTGTTTATAGGCCTCACCTATTTAGATACAGATGCATTTGTAGATAAAAGTGCGTTGTTGATCCCTATGTATGGTGTGGCGATACTGTTATATGTATTGTTGTTCTTCTTCTTAAGAAACAAACGCGAAGGACTAAGCTTCACGATGACAGGTTTAATCTTCATGATTATTACGGCTAGCTTTTTCATCACGCTATTCCCGAATGTGATGATCAGTACGATGGATCCGGCATTTAATATGTCTATTGCTGAAGCGGCTTCCGGAGATTATTCGCTTAAAATTATGACGATCGTAGCGTGTACTATGGTTCCAATCGTTTTGGCGTATACAATTTGGAGTTATTATGTGTTCCGTAAACGATTGACCGGTGATAAGGAGCATCTAGAATACTAATGGATAAATACTTACTTCAATACAAAGGAAGTAAACAAGTATTGGCGTTGATTGGATTGCTAACTGCAGTCCAGTCAATCGCCATTGTTTTTCAAGCGATTTATTTAGCGAAAGCTATTACACAATTGTTCCAAGGTGCAGACTGGAGTGAAGCGCTTCGGTCCTTTGTGATTTTTGTCGTAGTCAATAGTGTGCGTCATCTCATTCAATGGGGGAAGGAACGAATTTCTTACCGTTTTGCGGATCAAACAGCAAAGGAATATGAGCAACAATTATTGCGAAAGATTTTTGCTATTGGGCCGCAAGCCGTTGGGAAGTATGGTTCGGGTCATTTAGTGACTCTAGGACTTGAAGGTGTGCCGAAATTTCGCAAGTATTTGGAATTGCTCGTTCCGCGTACATTTTCTATGGCAATTGTTCCGTTTGTTATTGTGGTCTATGTGTTTACATTAGATAAAATGTCTGCCATTACATTAATGATTGTTTTGCCGATTTTAATTATATTTCTAATTTTAATTGGAATGGTTTCAAAGAGGCAGATTGATGCACAAATGGATACGTATCGGTTGTTGTCGCGTCACTTTGTTGATTCGCTACGAGGCATTGTGACATTGAAGTATCTAGGTCGAAGTCGTGCACACGAACAGTCGATTGCTAAGGTTAGTAATAACTACCGTATTGCGACGAATCGTTCGTTACGGTTTGCGTTTTTATCGTCATTTTCATTGGACTTCTTTGCCAGTCTTTCTGTGGCTGTCGTGGCGGTGGAGCTAGGGTTACGCTTGATCAACGGGCAGATACTCTTGGAGCCATCGTTAGTTATATTGATTTTGGCACCGGAATATTTTGCGCCTGTGCGAGAACTTGGTAATGATTTCCACGCGACGGCGGACGGTAAGGATGCGAGTTTACAAATCCATGCGATATTGGAAGAGCCGGAGCCGATCATGCCTGTACTTTTGAAACCGCTCAAACGTTGGAATAAACAATCCATTGTGGAGATACGGGATGTGAAGGTGCAGTTAGGAGATCAAGTAATTTTTGAAGGTCTGAATTTGAGGTTGCAAGGCTATGGGAAAATTGGAGTTATTGGACATTCGGGTGCTGGAAAATCAACGTTAATCGATGTACTTTCGGGCTTTACGTTACCGACTAGCGGAACGTGTATTTTAGATGGACAAGAATTACCCCATTTTGCTGTAACAGACTGGCAAGATCAAATTGCATATATCCCGCAACATCCGACGATTTTTCCGGATAGTGTGACTGGAAATATTCGTTTTTATGAGCCAGATGCTACGGATGCAGAAGTTATTGAGGCTGCGAAACGAGTAGGCTTGGATCGGTTAGTTAGCACGTTTCCAAATGGCTACGCTGAGCGAATTGGAGCGGGTGGCCGTGCGTTGAGTGGAGGAGAAGAGCAACGAATCGCTTTAGCGCGTTCGCTACTACAACGCCGTCAAGTTTTGTTATTTGACGAACCGACCGCACATTTGGATATTGAGACAGAACATGAATTGAAGCAGATGATTTTACCGTTATTGGAAGAGAAACTCGTGGTTTTCGCTACACATCGAATTCATTGGATGCAGGAGATGGATGCGATTATTGTTATCGACCAAGGGAAAATCATAGAAACAGGCTCTCATGAGCAATTATTGCAACGCAACGGAGCCTATTGTCGGTTATTGGAAGCGCGCGGAAAGGGGCATGCTGTATGAATTTGTATCAAAAACATATCGTGCCGTATGCTAAAATCTATAAGAAAACGTTATTGTCTACGATTTTGTTAGGGACATTGACGATTCTTTCCGCAGCGATGCTAACTTTTACTTCAGGTTATTTAATTTCCCGTACATCGGAAAGGCCAGAGAATATTTTGCTTGTATATATTCCGATTGTGGCGGTTCGAACGTTCGGGATTTCAAGGGCTGCTCTGCGCTATGTAGAACGATTGCTTGGCCATAATGCCGTATTAAAGATCATTGCGGATATGCGTGTCCATTTGTACCGTGTACTTGAGCCGCAAGCGTTGTTCATCCGTTCACGATTCCAGACGGGCGATTTACTTGGGACGTTGGCAGATGATATCGAACATTTACAAGATGTCTATATTCGAACGTTGTTTCCGACCGTCATCGGGCTATTCCTTTATAGTTTTTCAGTAATCGTGCTAGCGGTCTATGACTGGAAATTTGCAATTATCATGGCACTTTGTTTAGGGATCGTCGCTTTCGTCTATCCGATGGCTTCACTCTATTTAATGAAGAAAAATCAGCAACAGTCGAAAAAATTGCATAGTCAACTCTATAACACGATGACAGAGGGGATTTTTGGCTTACGTGATTGGATCATCAGTGGTCGTAAAGAACAATTTCTGTCGGCATTTCAACAAGAAAGTCATGCGAGTCATGAAATGGATAAGAAATTAGCTTACTGGCAACAGTCTCGTACGGCGCAACTGCAAATTTTCTCAGGCTTACTCGTCCTAGTTGTTGGTGTCTGGGCTGGTCAACAAGCAGCGGAGGGACTATTGGTGCCGACTTATATTGCCGCCTTTACATTGGTGACCTTGCCGATCTTGGAAGGATTAATTCCTGTATCACATGCGCTGGAAAGAATCCCAGCTTATGAAGCGTCTTTACAACGCATTGACCATATCCATCAACAGAATCCGGGGAGTCAGTTGCCGCTTGAATTAGTGGAAGAGGTTCGTGACGTGACAATCGCACTCGACGCCGTCAGTTACCGTTATGAAGGACAGTCGGAGGACGCTGTACAAAATCTTACCTTGTCCATTCAACAAGGTGAGAAAGTGGCGGTGCTTGGTAAAAGTGGGGCAGGGAAGTCTACATTGATTCAATTATTGCTAGGCACAGTAGAACCGACCAATGGATCTGTGCAAGTCAACGAAATTTCCGCCAGTCGTTTTGGAGATACAATGTATGATGTGATAAGTGTGTTGAATCAAAAGCCGTATCTATTCGCCACTACTGTTGAAAATAATATTAAGCTAGGTAATTCGGCCGCAACAGCTGAAGATGTGCAACGAGTTGTTGAACAAGTAGGTTTAGCAACGTATTTACAATCATTACCTGCTGGTAGCAAGACGCAAATGGAAGAGACAGGTCAACGCTTTTCGGGTGGAGAGCGTCAACGGATTGCACTAGCTAGAATTTTATTGAAACAAACGCCGGTTGTTATTCTAGATGAGCCAACGGTTGGACTAGATCCGGTGACGGAACATTCTTTAGTGGAGACGATTCACCAATCGCTAGCAGATAAAACGGTTGTTTGGATTACGCATCACTTGATGGGGATGGAGAAGATGGATAAGATCGTCTTTATGGAAGATGGCAAGATTGTGATGCAAGGAACGCATAAAGAATTGCTCACTAGTAATAAGAGATATCGGAAGTTATATGAGTTAGATATGGCTTCTCTTTAAAAACGAGAAAAGGCTACCAGATATATTCATCTGGTAGCCTTTTCTCATGTTATTGAATCAAACCAAAGCGGCGACATATTATCCGGCTCACCATTATAATTAATGGTTATTTCATCGCCTGCAACTATTGTTTCAATTGCATAGAAATCAATCGTTCTATTTTTACTATTCACTTCGAATCGGGCATTAGGCTGGTAGGAATGATTAATTAGCGAACCATATCCAAGAGCGATTGCGGCTTCACTAAAGTCATCTCCCCAAATAAAGAAGTAGTTGCTCAAAATAGTCTTTTTTATATATTTACACTCTTTTTTTTCAATGATGATGGCGGGGCATGCTTCGATTAATTCGTTGGATTGAATTTCTCTTTCAGCAAAGATTCCTCTATCATATTTCCCAGTATCTTGTACGCTGACTATCAATGAATCATCCTTTCGTCTCCTCCATTATAAATTTAGCAAATATTTTTTTAGATATTCGCTTCGATCTCGTATGAATTGAGAGATCAACTCGGGTTCTTGATCAAATTGATGAATATTTTTATTCAAATAGGGATCGAGCAAGACGGATGGCCTGATTTTTTCAACAATAGTATTCACTTTTTGTTCTATATATTGCACAGTGAATATTGTGTCTAGTGTTTCTTCTAAAAGCAACCGGTATTGATCGCGAAAAGCAGGTATTCGCATCATTAAATAGCATAAGTGATTGCTAATTTTACCTTCAGGAGGGACATACTGATGATGCATAATTCCACCACTCACTTTTCTTCCCCAGGTAGCATCATAATCCCAAGGGATGATATCGAATAATCCGGTTTCGCTGTTTCTATACAGTGCATAATTATGAGTGAAACCATCATTATTCATTGTACAAACAACCCCAACTAACCATCGTAAATACGCATCAATATTCAGATGCTGTGCAAGTACTTCATGAAAGTCTGGAAAGGGAGTCGTATTGATTAGTTGAATGAGCTTTAGTAATTGTTGATCATTATTCGCATCGCCCATAACACGATGATATCCTGAAAGTAAGTCTTTTTTTATACGTCTTTCATGTAATAGGGAGAAATTGGCTTGACTGTTTACAGCATAATAAATAGAGCCCTTCGGCAATCCTCTACTTTGTAAAAACTTACTGTCCACGGCCTCTAATTGGAGGTATACACCTTTTCTAGTGCCATTTCTAAACAAATTTATATGATTACTTTCAGGCGCTAGGACGCCCAAATCCAGGAAAAAGTCCATTGAAAGTTTGTTTCGTAGCAACGACGGATCATTATACTCGGCATTCACATGAATTTCTCGCGCTCCATAAAATGAAGAAGGATTAATAAATACCATATGATAGGAACGTTTTCGAAGTTTCCTTGTATACGAACCTCGATAAGCGATATCGATGTCATATATGTGATTATTAAACACTAAATCAGCTGGAACGGGATCATTATTCCGAACATCGCTTCGAAGTTCTGTTAAATTTTCATCTGTAAATTGTAAATAATATGATGGAAGTTGATTGGGCATAGATCTCATCCCTTCTATTATTCAACGTTTGCCTTTCCCTTTCCCCTTTCCTTTCCCAAAACTGCCAGATCCGCTTGAAGTACATGAGCTGCTAGAGCTACCAGATCCGCTTGAAGTACAGAAGCTACTAGAGTTTCCGGATTCACTTGAAGTACATGAGCTGCTAGTGATGCTGTCCTCTGAATTGCTCATAGACCCCGTGCAATTATTCTCCATACTTGTTTCTTCGCTAGATGATGAATATCTTCGTTTTCTTCTTACCAATTCAATTCCACCCTTCATAGGTTATGCCTCATTCTATGCAATAGAGAAGGAATTGTGCTAGAAAAAATATTTTCAATAGAAGTGAACTATGAATGTAACTATATGGTAAGAAAACTAAACTGTAACTCGAACTGGGCGAATGACCATCCCCATCTAAGCCTAGTGTACATATAGATAATAGGACACCAAAAAGGAGGCTACAAAAATTGAATAAAGAAATGTTAAGCTCATTAGTAGGAAAGGTAATAAAGGTAGATCGTGGTGGACCAGAGTCCCGAATTGGAATGTTGTTGTCAGGAAATGAACAGTATCTTACGTTATTAACTGAAGACGATGGAATTGTTTATTATAAGACGCATCACATCAAAAGCATTACGGATAATTCAAAAAATGAAATGTCCATTGATGTAGAATTACCAACGGGTTTCAAATTAATTGAGGAAGCGGATTTTGCAGGTGTATTGAAAACCTTAGAATATCAATGGGTGAAAATTAATCGTGGTGGACCTGAGACTTTAGAAGGTGTCGTAAAAGCTGTAACAAATGACTTTGTTGAGATTGTTTTTAATGAAGAAGTCATTCGACTATCAATGTTTCATATCCGAAATGTTAGTCATGGAGTAAAATTTGAACGTGCAAAAGAGAAAGATATGCAAGAAGAATCTAAAGATAGTACAAAAAAAGAATAAATGTAATGGTCATCACTTTTTTTAGAAGTGGTGGCCATTTTATAAAGGAGGTGTGTGGATTGAATACTAGTAATTTTGGAACGAACCTTCCCAACTTGCAAGGATACAGGATTAGCGTGTTACTCTCATCTGATGAACCAATAGAAGGAATACTCATCAGCTTGTATCAGGATTATATACTTTTAAAAGTTGACGAATTCATTCTATATATTATGTACCCATCGATTCGATCGATTACTAAAAATACTAAAGATATGCGCGTAACCCTTGATGTTGAATCTTATCGTTCTCCTCAACTTTTTTCTAATGTTTTGCTAGACCTGCATGACAAATGGGTGACGTTAAATGAATTTAGTGAACAACCGGTACATGGCGTCCTAAGTGAAGTTAAAGAGTCGTATATTCTATTGATTAATAAAGAGGATTTATTATTGATACCTATTACTTCCATTCAAACACTACGAAAAGGAAGTAAACACTTAACAGAACCATTGAAGTCACAAATAGAACAACCAACTGAAACAACTTTATTAGAGAAGGATATAGAGTATTCTAGAAGTGAAGTTCTATCAAATGTTTCAGAAATAAAGCAGGTAAAAGAAGAACTACCGATTGCTAAAGAAGTAGAAATGAAAGAAAAAAATGATCAAGCAGAAAAATTGGTCGATGAACTTAATCTAAAATCGAACATCGAGACTGAAAAACCCGATAAGCTACTAAGTGCTACTGAGAAATATCCTGAATTTGAGGTTGTTGACGACAAAAAACGTAACAAGACTGTAAGTGGAAAAAATATTTTGAAAGCAGAAAAAAAAGACCTTCCTATAAACGAGAAGAACGTATTAACTAACGCTACATTTGTTTCAGAAATAAAGCTGGCAAAAGAAGAATTATCGATTGCTAAAGAAGTAGAAATGAAAGAAAAAAATGATGAAGCAGAAAACATAGTCGAGGAACCTAATCTAAAATCGAACAACGAGACTGGAAACACCGATGAACTACTAAGTACTACTGATAAACATTCTGAATTTAGATTTATTGATAAAGAAAAACGTAACGTGACTGTAAGTGAGAGAGAGGTTATGGTGGAAGAAAAAATGGAACATTCCATAAATGAGATAAAAGTATTAAATAATGCTTCTTTTAAAGAGTTAATGGGCAAGATGAATGAGGACCGGAATCACAACACCGAATCGGTAGAAGATGAAGAAATTGTACATTTCAACACGGCAAATAGCTCAACTACGGGAATAAGAAAAGGAAATGTCTTGCCATGTGTCGACTGTTTGCAAAAGCCCCACGGAGTTAACTCACAAAATGACTCGAAACATCTAATGTCTCGACAAGAAAAAAAAGATTTGGAAACGCTTCGCACGACACATGCAAAAATGAGACCTGAAGAACAAAATGCTATGTTGGAAAAACAATACCATGCTTTGATGAAGCATGCAGCAAAGAATTCAAGTTGGTCTAATGGTATCTATAATAAGGGTTCTGCCGAAAGAGTTGCTACGGAGAAACAGTATACTTCACTATTAAAGCATGCTGCAGACATGCACCATCATATTCTACACAAATAAGGCAAAGCTGAACTTCCCAATTGGGAGGTTCAGCTTTTTTTACTAAAATGTATATTTACTTGAATTATGGACTAACGACTCTACGAGGGCTTTATTGTCTGAATATACATAGTAAGACAAGTTAGAAAGCTGCAAACAGAAAGTAGAAAGGAGAAAAGACAGAATGACTATTCAAATCATCTTTACCTCTATAGTATTTTTATCAACTATGCTCGTGATTTTTTGGCGACCGAAAGGGATCAATGAAGCATGGCCAGCTGCTGTCGGGGCGATACTAATTATCGTTACAGGAATCGTTTCACGTGTTGATTTATTAGATATTTTCGGAAAAATTGGAGGGGCTTCCGTAACGATTATTTCAACTATTGTGATGGCGGTCATATTGGAGAGCTTTGGTTTTTTTCACTGGGCCGCCATTAAGTTAGCCGCATGTTCAAAGCAATCAGGCTATCGGTTGTATTGGAATATACAATTACTCTGTTTTCTTATGACATTACTTTTTAACAATGATGGCAGTATTTTAATTACTACACCTATACTACTTTTACTTCTAAAAAATTTGCAGCTAAAAACAGCACAACAAATTCCTTATTTACTGAGTGGTGCATTAATCGCAACTGCGTCTAGTGCTCCAATAGGTGTGAGTAATATTGTAAATTTAATCGCATTGAAGATCGTTGATATGTCCCTCTGGATGCACACAGCTATGATGTTCGTTCCGGCCACCATTGGGTTAATATTTATGTCGACCCTTATGTTTTTCGTCGTTCGTAAAAAGTTGCCTAAAACTCTTCCGGATGTAGTCTCTATAGAGAATGTATTCGTAAAAAAATATTTTAAAAAGTTACAACAAAAAAGATTATTTAATAATGAAAAAACACGCACTATCTTTATGCTGAAAATCTTGATCTTTGTTTTCTTTATGCGATGTATGTTGTTTGTCGCATCGTATATTAATGTCCCTGTAGAAATCGTTGCCGTCCTAGGATCTGTAGCATTGCTCATTTGGCGTTGGATTCAACTAGGAATTTCTCCGTGGGACATCTTACGAAAAACACCTTGGAATATACTTGTGTTCGCTTTCTCTATGTACGTTATCATCTACGGACTGCATAATGTTGGGCTGACTGAATTGCTAGTAAGCTGGAGTGAGCCGATTGTCAATCAAGGGCTACTATCAGCAAGCCTTCTAATGGGGGGGATGGTTTCCCTTTTATCCAATATATTCAATAACCATCCCGCGTTGATGATTGGAACGATTACGCTGACTGAGATGGGCATTGATCCGATTACATTAAAAACCATATATTTAGCCAATATTATCGGGAGTGATATAGGTTCATTATTATTGCCAATCGGAACACTCGCTTCACTCATTTGGTTCCATATTTTGCGTAAGCACCGAATTGAAATCACGTGGAGAGACTATATGAGTGTCTCATTCAAAGTGATTCCACTCACAACCATAGTGACATTATTTCTATTATATTTTTGGATACATTTAGTGTTCAACTAACTTATGTCTAGACAGCTATGCTAGCCTCATCTTTTAAACGTAAATCAGTAGGTAAAAGATTTCATATTGTCTTTTCACCCAACTAACTTTATAATTAAAGTAGGATATATAGACTAACTTTATTGGTTGGGTTAGCTGGGTAAAAAGGTAATAAAATTCAAGGGGTGCTATATGAAAACGATAGGTTCAAAGTTGATTTTGTCAATCGTATTGTTAGTTGTAGGGGGAAGTGTACTTCTAGGCTTTTTTGCATATCAGAATAGTTCAAAGGCACTTTTGGAACAAGCAGAAATCACATTAAATGAAAAAGCTATGGATACTGCTCATTTTATCGATGAACGTTTTGAGCGAAATGTTGTAGAAATGAAAGCGGTTGCGGAAAGCCAAGAAGTTCGTAGTATGGATAGGGATATACAAAACGCTTATTTAACTAAAAAGCTAAATGATTTAAAAAGTTATTTGACCTTCGCAATTGTTACAGAAGATGGTGTATCTCATTATATTGATGGCACAGAAGCTGATCTTAGCGATCGTCAATATATTATTGATGCTTTTAAAGGAGAGACTACGCTATCGAGCACAATTATTAGTCGTGTCACAGGAGAACCTGTATTAATGATGGCGACTTCTATTGATACTGAAGACGGTGAGCCTGCACTGTTATTAGCGCGTATTGATGGGTATTATTTAAGTTCAATTGTGGATGGAGTTGGGTATGGTCAAAGTGGTTATGCATTTATTTTAGATGAATCAGGTAAGATTATAGGACATCCCGATCGTGCATTAGTAAAAGATGAAGTAGACTTTTTCGATGAAATGGAAGTTACTAACCATCAATCAGCAGAAATCGAAGACTTGCAAAAAATATTAACGACAGATGAAGGAGTCATACATTATCGATCTGCGGAGAAGGACCGATATCTTGGATACCACACAATAAATAATGGATGGAAAATGGTGATAGTTTTTTTTGAAGATGAGTTGCTTAGTGGAATGTACGGTTTGAAAAAAGACTTTCTTATAGTGGGGATCGTCATTGTAATCTTAGGAATATTTATTGCTTATTTCATGGCACGATCGATCAATTCAAGCTGTTAAAACGATAGGAGAGCAGTTGGCCGAAGGTAGCTTTAACTATGAAATTCCAGAACGTTATTTACGAAGAAGTGATGAGGTTGGATCCTTATCGCGTACGTTTGTAAGAATGACAGATAATATGAGAGATATGATTGGGAAAGTGCGTAGCGGGGCGACTAACTTGACCGATTCGACACAATTACTTAATCAAAAATCTGAAGAAGTAACGAAGATGTCACATGAGATTTCATCGGCTATCGAACAAATAGATCATGGATCGGAAATGCAAGTTCAAATGTCAGAAGACAGTGCACGTGCGTTGGAAGAGATGTCTACAGGTATTCTAAATGTAGCGGAAATGGCAGCGAATATCGCAGCTAACTCGGACTATATTACGGAACGTGTAGGCGAAGGTCATGTGGCGGTTCAAACGTCAGTAGAGCAGATGAACAGTATTCAAACGACGACCATACAGTCGACAACCGTGATTCGTCAATTAGCGGAAGAAGCATTGGAAATCGGTCAAATTTCGAAAATGATTACTGATATTTCCGAACAGACCAATTTACTAGCATTAAACGCCTCTATTGAAGCTGCGCGTGCAGGAGATGCGGGTAAGGGATTTGCAGTCGTTGCGAGCGAAGTGAGGAAACTTTCCGAGCAAACTGCAGAATCAGCTTCCCAAATCAATCGTCTAATCGATAGTGTACAAGGCCATACTAATGACGCAGTGAAAGCTGCCGAACAAGGGGACCAGAATGTTATTAGAGGGTTAGAGGTCATCAACCAATTAGGTGATCGCTTTGAAGAGATTGTTCGTTCGATTGAACAAATCAGTAATGATATTAGCGAAATGAGCGCAGTTTCCGAAGAAATGTCCGCAAGTTCTGAAGAGGTAAGCGCTGCGATTGAAGAAATGGCTGCTACGGCTAGAGATGCTTCAGACTATATAGGCGAAGTGAATTACGCCGCTGACCATCAGTTAACAACCGTAGAGGAGATGGAGCAATACACGGATCGTTTGTTATCATTAGCAGGAGAATTACGTTCCTCTATCGATAGATTTTCAATTTAATCAATAAGCAGACTGCATACGCGGTCTGCTTGTTTTTATAGATACGTATGTTCGGTGTGTGATGAATGCGATTGATTATCGTTTATTGAAAAGTAACTAGAAAAGCGCATGTAATTTTTCTTCTGTAAAAGAGATGAAATACAACATGTGCTTTATTATTCACTAAGAAAAGGAGAGAAGAATAAAATACCCAATGAGAACGAAAATTGTTGAGGAGAGTATAACTCATGGGAGAGCGAATAATACATCTCTTTGAACACTCATGCTGGAAACATAACAGACTACATGCCGCATGCCTGGCAAGAAATAGCTGATAATTACCGCGCTGGAATCATGTTTCAGGAAAAATCGTTATACCCTTCGTAGGCGATGAAGAGATAGAAATACATAATTTGCCGAATGCTAGATTGATGGTTTGTCTAGCTTTCTTCCAAGTGTATATGTGAATAACGTTCCGACCATAACGTCAAAAATTATAAGTATAATCGCAAATATAAAGTGAAATATACCTGAGGAAGCTAAATGGCCAGCGAAGGTGACGTTAAGTTCATCAGACATTGGTAATCCGAAAATTTCTAGAGCTAAAAAGACGAAAACGGATACGTATCTATAGTGTGCGATATACTCTGGAATGTGTTTTATTATAAAACCTCATCTACTTATGATTGCCACACTCCAATTCTATCACCTACTTGCACTTCTTTAATAGCGTCAATCAATGGAGTTAGTTCACTCTTATTTTCAATAAATAAAATTACGGTAGACCCAAATGCAAAATGACCGAAATCAATTCCCTTTACACATTCTCTAGAAGAATCAGCTATCCGAACACTATTGACGTTCAGTGCCCCAACTTTCACTACTGCAACTCTTCCGAAGTTACTTTGGATTTCTGAAATGATTCGATAATTAGATGAAAACAGCTCTTCCTTCAAACGAATCCCCAAATCATTGACAGGATAAGAAGTCGTTCCCAGTGCATAGCGGCTAATTAGTTCTCCTGAAATTGGATAATGGAAATGATGATAATGCTTAGGTGATAGATAAAATAAGTAATAATAACCATTTTGGTAAGGTGCTGCTTTCAAAGAGTCTCCTAACAGTGCAGGTAGGCTATACGTTTTGTCCTTAACAACGAAATTTTGCTGTTCATTGACTATTCCAGCGCAACTTAACATACCATCCACAGGTGAAATAAGTACATTTGGGTCGCTATCGATTGGACGACTATTAGCTTTTAATGAGCGAGTGAAATAATCATTTAGGCTCTTATACTCGTTTATTGGGTATTCTGCTTCCTCTTGTTGTATATGATAGAAAGATGCAAATGGCTTAATTAATGGTTTGCTTATTGAAGAGGTAGTGAATTTTTTTAATAGCGTAGAACTGAACGGATGTCCTGTTAATTCTACAAATGATTTAAAAACTTGGCTTTTCATCTTTTCATCCTTTCATTTTAAGAATATAATAGGTTAGTCAACGAGGAGGCAATGAGGTGTTTTCATTCAGATATTTTGATTATACTAAACTAAAATCACAAATGGCGAACATCATTACACTTTTTAATTTAAGTTTAGGAATAATAGCAATTGTACTCGTATTAAAAGACCATGGCCACATGAGTTTGATGTTTATTTTTTTTGCTGCATTATTCGATCGCTTTGATGGTTTGGTCGCTAGACATTACAATGCAGAGTCTGCTTTTGGTAAAGAGCTCGATTCACTTAGCGATTTAGTATCATTTGGCGTAGCGCCTGCTATGCTGATATATCAGGCGGCTCTATCAGATACACTTTGGATTGGTTTATCAGCAGTGATTTTCTATATTTTAGCCGGAGCGGTGCGTTTGGCACGCTATAATGTAGAAGAGTTCGATGGTTCATTTTATGGTCTGCCAATAACAGTGGCAGGTGTTTTTCTTACATTAGGCTATTTTGCTGTTCCATATATTGCTGCACCATACTTTGTGATCTTTATGTATATTTTAGCATGGATGATGGTGAGCCGAATACGTATCGCGAAAGTTTAAAGTAGGTCTTGTAGGGGGAATTCCTGCAAGGCTTTTTCATTTTGAGAAACTTTCATAGCTTCATTAATTCTGTTATGCTTAAGAAAAAGAAGAAGGAGTGGTTGATATGTCTGGACCCGCATTAAGACAGCTTCATTCACATCGGGCAATTCACGAAGGTGGTCTTTCTGGAGCTGTAATGAAAACTGAAGATCTAATTGGTTATCTGCAGCAAGGGGAAGTGGAAATGGTCAACCAGGCTTGCGACCATTTACTTGATTATTGGAAAACGAGAGTCATTAGTCATGCAGATGCTGAAGAAGAAGGTTTCTATAAGCAAGTGTTGGAGGAAAATCCTGAACTTGAACGTGAAATCATTCAACTGACACGTGATCATGATCTTTTACGTTTACTTGTTTCAGATATTGAAGCTGCACGTAAAAAAGATCTAAACGTAACGGCGGAAATTATGCAGAAGTTTCATGCATTACTAGTCGTTAATGAATTACATAGTCGTGAAGAAGAACGGTTATTATTTCAATAAAATGATAGGAATAGAAAAAGGAGGTGGCGATGATCCAAAATCCATTAGACATATTAGCTAAGTATTTTGGTTATTCAGCATTTCGGGAGGGCCAGCAGCGCGTCATCGATCAAGTATTGCAAGGCGATGATACGCTTTGTGTTATGCCAACAGGCGGAGGAAAGTCCGTTTGTTATCAAGTGCCTGCTCTAGCAATGGAAGGGACAGTTCTTGTTATATCTCCACTCATTTCATTAATGAAGGATCAGGTCGATGCATTGCACCAACTAGGTATTCCTGCTGCGTATATCAACAGTACGTTATCAACGGAAGAGTATTTCGGTACGATGGATCTCGCATTGGCAGGAAAGTATAAATTATTATACGTGGCACCTGAGCGATTGGAATCGGAATCATTTCTTAATCAATTGCAGAACATGACGATTCCTTTGATTGCGATTGATGAAGCGCATTGTATTTCGCAATGGGGTCATGATTTCCGACCGAGCTATCGTAATATCCATCGTATTTTAGACTATATGAAAAACCGACCCATCGTACTCGCGTTAACTGCGACGGCTACGCCAGAAGTGCAGGATGATATTTGTCAGCAACTACATATTCCTCCTGTCAGCCGTGTCGTTACAGGATTCGAACGCAGTAATTTGGTGTTCTCTGTAGTTAAAGGACAAAATCGTGATCAATTTGTTAAAGACTATACACAGAAGAATAAAAATGAATCGGGCATTATTTATGCGGCTACACGAAAAGCGGTAGAACAAGTCTATTTAGCACTTGAGAAAAATGGTATAGCTGTAGCGAAATACCATGCAGGCTTGCCTGACCATGAACGACAGCATCAGCAAGATCGCTTCATCATGGTGATGGTCGCGACGAATGCGTTCGGAATGGGGATTGATAAATCCAATATACGTTACGTCATTCATTACCAAATGCCGAAAAATATGGAGAGTTATTATCAAGAAGCCGGCAGAGCGGGGCGTGATGGACTTGATAGTGATTGCTATTTATTGTTTTCTTCGCAAGATGTCCTAACGCAACGCTTCCTTATTGATCAATCTCCTGATCCATCACGTGTTTCCAACGAACTAAAAAAGATGCAAGTGATGGTCGATTATTGTCATACAGAAGGTTGTCTGCAAAAACATATCATCACATACTTTGGTGAAGGAGATGCAGAAGACTGTAAGCGTTGTGGTAACTGTACCGATACGCGAGAGCAGTTTGATGTAACATTGGAGACGCAAAAAGTATTATCTTGTGTTATTCGGATGGGGCAACGCTTCGGTAAAACGATGATCGCGCAAGTACTTACAGGATCAAAAAATAAGAAAGTAAAAGAATTCAATTTCGATCAGCTGAGTACTTATGGATTAATGAAAGAACGTAGCGCGAAAGATGTTGCGGATTTCATAGAATTTTTAATATCAGAGAACTACTTGCAAGTCGAAAGCGGCACCTTTCCTATCATTTTTGTGCCAGAGCAAGGGAAAGACGTCTTGCTGGGCAAAGAAAAAGTTTGGCGTAAAGGTGAAATGGTCACGACGGTCGTTGCAAAAGATGATCCGTTATTTAACGAACTGCGTGCGCTACGCTTAAAGTTAGCACAAGAGGCAGGCGTTCCACCATTCGTCATTTTCTCGGACAAGACATTGCGCGACATGGTAGCTAAAATGCCAACAACCGACGAAGAGTTATTGACTGTACAGGGTGTAGGAGAAACAAAGTTAGAACGCTATGGTGACGTATTCCTAGAAATCATCGCGTCATTTGCAACACAACAAGCGTAAAAAGAGCCGTTCCAATTTGGAATGGCTCTTTTCATATAAATTGTTTATTGATGGGAGACTATTGCATCCGAATTGCTAAAAGAACCGGAATGAGGACTTTGCTTACCTTCCATCTTACGGCAAATTGCCACTAGGAAATAGACAATCGGTGTATCAATCACAGCAACAACGAACTTGAAAATATATTGTGTAATGATCAATCCAAGTAAGGCGCTTACTGGCATAACACCATAAAATGCTATTGTAATAAAAATCACTGTATCGACTAATTGACTAGCCATTGTTGACGCATTATTACGGATCCATAACTTCTTTTCCCCATGTATCTTCTTCAGCTTATGGAAAATAGTAACGTCTAGATTTTGACTGACGATATAGGCAATTAGACTGGCTATAGTCACGCGAAAACCCGCGGAAAAAATTGTCTGGAATGCTTCTTGATCTTCATAAAAAGGGGCGGCAGGCAAATTAACCGCAAGCCAAATGAAAAAACTAGATAAAAGTTGGGCGATTAAACCGGTAAAGACCGTCTGACGCGCTGCTTCCTTGCCGTAGGTTTCGGTCAATACATCCAAAATGGGATATGTGCATACATAGACTATAGCTGCAGCAGGTAATACAATCCAGCTTCCGAAACTGACCAATTTGATCGCTAAAATATTGGATAAAACAAGTAAACCTACGAATATACCACTTAAATAATATCTCATCATCTAGTCACCGATTATCGACTTTCTCTGGATAGAGATCATGCTGGAATAGTCGTTGCTCAGCCATTTGTTCGAATTTCGTACCCGGCTTACCATAATTACAATACGGGTCAATTGATAGGCCGCCACGTGGAGTGAACTTCCCCCAAACTTCAATATAGCGTGGATCTAGTAATTCGACCAAATCCAACATGATCGAATTCACACAATCCTCATGAAAATCCCCATGATTACGGAAGCTAAATAAATATAGCTTTAGTGACTTACTTTCCACTAATTTACGATCTGGAATAAAACTAATATAAATTGTTGCGAAATCAGGTTGTCCTGTTTGTGGACAAAGCGACGTAAATTCTGGACAATTGAATTTCACGAAGTAGTCTCTTGAATGATGTAAATTATCGATTGCTTCTAGAACACCTGGGTTATAAGAATAATTATAGACTGTCTCTTGATTGCCCAATAATGTTAAATTTCCTAATGTTGCTTCATCTCTTCCTGCCATATAAAAAAACCTCCTGAGTATGTAGTCAGGGAGGTTCATAGACGTGTAGAATTTTATACTCTGTTTTTAGCGAAAAGTCGCTGAAAATAAAGAAAGCCATGTCAATGGACATGGCGAAAATTCATCATCCATAGTTTTTTATAGAGGGTCGCTATGAACCTCTCCCGAACAGGTTATTCAATTCTTACAAGATATTACTGGATTGTTGTTGTTTTGTCAACGGGGCGAATATCTTTTCGAAGACCATAAATCGTAAATAGGCCCGCTATAAATAATATACTACTTGCGACTATGAATGCGTTCTGGAAACTTAAATCCAAACCACCAATTACGCTTGATCCGGCTACCACACCGAACGAGAAGAATGCATAAAAGAAACCATACGCTTTCCCTCTCGTTTCTGCTACAGTAGAATCGATTAACAACGAATTGATAGAAGGGAATAACAGCGCGAACCCGATTCCATAGATAACCATCGCTACCATCAGCAGCGATAACTCATCGACTTGCGATAAAAACAGCATACTTCCACTCATTAAAAGTAAACCAAGCGCCAATGTCAACATTGGCCGAGCGACATCGAAGATTCGGTTGATAGGCAGAACAAATATTAACACAGCAACCAACCCGAAAATGCTTAATAATATCCCTGTCGTTTTAGCATCATACTGTAAAAACTCCACTTTCAAAGGTAACACTAAAGCGAGAACCCCTTGTGAAAACATTAAGAAGAAGGCACCAAGAAATGCACGAATGATACCAGGGTGGCGGAAGAAAGACCATGGTTGTACTGCTTTTTGCTTTTCAGATTTTATTTTCCTAACATAAGTAAACGTACGTAAAAATAAAATCGCACCAATCGTCAAGAGCAACATAAACACACCGTTAATCGCCATGACCGTCACGACGCTTGTTTTTACCGATACGATCCCGCTAAATGCAGGTCCAAAAATGGCTGCTAGTCCAACAAATGCACCTGAAATTGCAGCGTTTCGTCCTCTTTTCGAGCGTTCTGAACCATTTGCTAAAAACGTAAATGCAGCTGGAATGATTAAACCTTCCGTTAAACCATGCACGAAGCGAATCGTGATTAATGACACAGAACCACTAATCAATCCATAAGAAAACAGCGACAGTGCTGACGCGAACAGACCGAACAGCAAGATGTAGAACGGTCCCCTTCGATCAGTCAAAATACCTGAGATGATATTGCCGAAAACATTAGAAAAAGAATAGATTCCGACAGACAATCCTATAATGAACGCAGGTGAACCGAGTTGCGTCGCGAATGGACTGATGACAGGAAGCTGTGAAAATAAATCAAAAAATGAGAAGAAAACAATTAAATAGACAAAAAAGCGCACGAAAGATCCCTACTTTACAAATTATTCAACTGCCTTCTATTTTACCATGAAATTTTACGAAATGAACGGAACTGCTCACGAACAACGAAGACCTTAGGTGAACATAGAATAATCCCGCTGGCTCGTAGAAATATTCGCAATCTAGTAGCCTTCACTGTAAAATGAGAAAGGTAAACAAGAAAGTGGAAGGGGTTCGGTTAATTTGACTAATGTAATTCGAGTAGGTATCGCAGGGTACGGAAATTTGGGGCGTGGCGTGGAATCTTCAATCAGTCAAAATGAGGATATGGAGTTAGTAGGTGTCTTCACGCGCAGAGAGCCGGGTGATGTCCAACTACTATCTGATCAAGTACCTGTCTACAAACTAGATGAAATTGAATCATTCAAAGATAAAATCGATGTCCTGATTTTATGCGGCGGTTCAAAAAACGATCTTCCTGAGCAAGGTCCTGCACTCGCCAAGTATTTCACAACAGTCGATAGTTTTGATACTCATGCTAAAATTCCTGAGTATTTCGCTGCAGTCGATGAAGTAGCGCAAGCAGCAGGTACAACAGCAATCATTTCAGTTGGCTGGGATCCAGGTCTATTTTCTATCAATCGTTTAATGGGTGAAGCGATTTTGCCTGAAGGTGAAACGTATACATTCTGGGGTAAAGGTTTGAGCCAAGGACACTCTGATGCAGTTAGACGAGTAGATGGAGTCAAAGCTGGCGTTCAATATACATTACCTGCGGAAGATGCAATCAATCGTGTGCGTAATGGCGAACACCCGGAATTAACTACAAAAGAGAAACATACACGTGAATGTTATGTTGTATTAGAAGAAGGTGCAAGTGAAGATCAAGTACGTGAAACAATCGTTACTATGCCAGATTATTTCGCAGATTACAATACAACAGTTAACTTCATCACAGAAGATGAATTACGTCGTGATCATGCGAAAATGCCGCATGGTGGATTTGTTATTAGAAGTGGTAATACTGGTAAGCATACAGACCAAGTGATCGAGTTTTCATTGAAACTTGATAGTAACCCAGAATTTACTTCTAGTGTACTAGTGGCTTATGCACGTGCAGCATACAAGTTGCAGCAAAAAGGTGATACAGGTGCGAAAACAGTCTATGACATCGCTCCAGGTCTACTTTCACCGAAATCACCAGCGGACTTACGGAAAGAACTTCTATAAGAACGTGTTGCGTTAAAAGATAGTAAATGAGGAGGAACTCTTTTTATGAAACTAGATGAAACGTTAATGATGCTAAAAGAACTTACAGATGCACGTGGAATCCCAGGTAATGAGCGGGAAGCGCGTGACGTAATGAAAAAACATATCGAACCATTTGTAGATGAGATCGATCATGATGGTCTTGGTTCATTAATTGCACGCAAAGAAGGTGACGCGAATGGTCCGAAAATCATGATTGCTGGACACTTAGATGAAGTGGGCTTCATGGTGACACGAATTGATGACAAAGGCTTCATCTACTTCCAAACAGTAGGTGGCTGGTGGTCACAAGTGATGCTCGCACAACGTGTATCCATCGTCACGCGCGCAGGCGAAACGATTACGGGAGTTATTGGCTCGAAACCCCCACATATCTTAACTCCTGAAGCAAGAAAAAAGCCAGTGGATATTAAAGATATGTTCTTTGACGTCGGGGCTACATCTAAGGAAGAAGTATTGTCATGGGGGATTCTGCCGGGAGATATGGCGGTACCATACTTTGACTTCACTGTTATGAAAAATGAAAATTTCTTACTCGCTAAAGCATGGGATAATCGAATTGGCTGTGCAATCGCAATAGAAGTGATGAAACAGCTGAAAGGCGAAAAGCATCCAAACCGCGTATTTGGTGTCGGTGCGATTCAAGAAGAAGTCGGTTTACGCGGAGCAAAAACGGCGACGAATAAAATCCAACCAGCAATCGGCTTTGCGGTTGATGTAGGGATTGCAGGTGACACACCAGGAGTTACTGCTAAAGAATCTGTTGGTAATATGGGAGAAGGTCCACAGATCCTGTTGTATGATGCATCAATGGTATCGCATAGAGGCTTGCGTAACTTTGTTGTAGAGACAGCAGAAGAGCTGAACATACCATATCAGTTCGCTACAATGGCTGGTGGTGGAACGGATGCGGGATCCATACACGTAAGTGGTACAGGAATTCCGACATTGGCGATTTGTATCCCCACTCGCTACATTCACTCCCACGCGGCTATGTTACACCGTGCAGACTTTGAGAACACAGTGAAACTTTTAGTGGAACTAGTGAAGCGTCTGGATGCTGACACAGTTCACAAAATTACATTCGAATAATTTTTAGCAGCGGTGCCATCATGGTATCGCTGTTATTGTTTAAACAATTATAAAAGTAATAAAAATTCATTTGACTTCATAAATATACATATGTATACTAATGAATACATACTTCAAATGGATGGTAGGGATCAGGAAATGACAAATAGTAATCAAACAAAATCACTGATAGACAAAGAAAGTCTAAAGGGACGCGACTTCTTGACATTGCTAGATTATTCTAGTGAAGAAATTGCTTATTTACTCCAACTTGCATATGATATGAAACAAGATACACTTGCAGGAAAAATGTCACCTATATTGGCGGGCAAAACGCTCGGTATGATTTTTGAGAAGCATTCAACACGGACGCGTATTTCATTCGAAGTCGGCATGATTCATCTTGGTGGACATGGCTTATTCATGAACGCACGTGATTTGCAAATCGGTCGTGGAGAGTCTGTGTCAGATACAGGTAAAGTATTGTCACAGTTTTTGGATGGCGTGATGATTCGTGCAAAATCGCATAAAATGGTCGAAGAGTTGGCTGAGCATACGTCCGTTCCAGTAATTAATGGTCTAACGGATTTATTCCACCCATGTCAGGCAATGGCAGATCTATTGACGATCAAAGAAGTGAAAGGCGATCTAAAAGGCCAGAAGCTTTCTTATATTGGTGACGGGAATAACGTAGCACATTCATTAGTCATTGCAGGCGCACATATGGGTATGAATGTGGCAGTCGCTACACCTGAAGGCTATGAATATCATGCAGGTTTGTTAAAAAAAGCGAAGAAGATTGCTGAAGCTAATGGCGGTAGCGTAACAACAACATACGATCCGATTGAAGCGGCAACAGACGCGGATGCAATCTATACAGACGTATGGACAAGTATGGGTCAAGAGGACGAAGCGGCGAAACGTCTAATCGATTTTAAAGATTTCCAAATCAATGATCAACTTGTGGGTCATGCGAAAAAAGATTATGTGTTTTTGCATTGTTTACCTGCACACCGTGAAGAAGAAGTTGCAACTTCAGTAATAGACGGCAAGAACTCTTATGTATTCCAACAAGCAGGCAATCGTCTGCATGCACAAAAAGCTGTCTTGGCTTCATTGCTATAAGATAATAACTGCTTTCCTAGTTTAAATGGGATGGCAGTTTTTTTATGCCTACTAAAAGCATGTCTTTGTTATACTGTAATCAACCCGAATGAGGGAGGAAAAGATTTTGTTAACGTATGTTCTTGTATTTCTTTTAGGCGCCGCGCCGGGCTTCGAAGTTTTGGTGGCGGTTCCGCTCGGCATTCTCAGAGGTATGTCGCCAGTAACCGCAAGTATACTTGGGTTTGCTGGAAATACTACCACTATTTTGATTGAAGTGATAGTATTTCAGAAGTTGAAAGCATGGTGGGAGAGTAAGAGAAAGAAGGATGTAGCACTACCTTCTAAGCGGACTGTTCGTGCTGAAGCTATTTGGAGGCGCTATGGTGTCCCTGGGCTTGCGTTGTTGGGTCCTGTTTTGATAGGATCTCATCTCGCTGCATTCTTAGCTTTGGCACTAGGTTCGACTAAAAAACAAACGTCAATATGGCTTTTAATTAGTCTGGCCATTTGGTCCGCTGTCTTTGCTGTTTTAGCAGTACTTGGAATCGATATATTCTCTTGGATACGCCAAAAAGCATTCTAAAATTTACTCTTTCCACTTAGTATAGACAGAATAGTTAGAAAATGTGTATACTATATTAAGAAAGTGAAAAAGAGGAGTGGATTGATATGATGCAGACACCACTAATTTTATCTTCATTTATTACAAGAGTAGAACGTTTTTTTCCGGATAAGATGATCATTTCACGCACAGGCGAACAGACTATGCAACGGTTTACGTATCGTGAATGGGCAAAGAGGACACGTAAATTATCGAATGCTTTGACGCAGTTAGGTATGAAAAAAGGATCAAAGGTTGGGACGTTTGCTTGGAATCATCATCGGCATTTAGAAGCGTATTTCGCTGTTCCTTGTACAGGCGCCGTCTTGCATATGATCAATATTCGACTGTCTCCAGAACATATTATGTATATTATTAATCATGCGGAAGATGAAATTCTACTAGTAGATGAAGAGTTTTTCCCTCATCTTGAGAAAATGGCACCGATGTTAAAAACTGTGAAACACTTTGTCATTATGAGTGATAATAAAGAGTTGCCTAAGACGACATTGGAGAATGTGCACTCCTATGAAACATTGCTTGAAAGCGCTTCCGATGAATATGACTATCCTGAAGATTTGGATGAAAATACACCTGCTGGACTATGCTATACGTCTGCAACGACCGGACAACCAAAGGGCGTAATGTACACACATCGCGGACTTGTTTTGCATAGTTACGCACTTGGATTGGCAGATGGTATGGGACTTTGCGAACGCGATATTGCAATGTCTGTTGTACCAATGTTCCACGTTAACGCATGGGGTATTCCGTTCGCGGGAGTCTTCTTTGGAACAACACAAGTATTGCCGGGTCCTGGATTTAATCCAGTCGTGCTCCTTGATTTGATAGAATCCGAAAAGGTAACGATCACTGCAGGCGTTCCAACAATATGGCTCGCTGTGTTAAAAGAACAACAGCAAAACGAACGTGATCTATCTTCGTTACGCGGTATAGTCTGTGGAGGATCGGCTTCACCAAAAGGGCTAATTCGTGCGTTTGAAGAGAAGTTTAACATTCCGTTCATTGTAGGCTATGGTATGACTGAGACAAGTCCGATTGTCAGTTTATCAGTTCTTACTTCATCGATGGATAATCTGACTATGGATGAGCGAATCGAAATCCGAGCCTTGCAAGGACTTGTCATGCCAGGTCTTGATGTTCGCGTAGTCAACGAAGATGGTGAAGTTCCGTGGGATGGTAAGACAATGGGAGAACTTACCATTAAAGGTCCTTGGATTGCTAGTGAATATTATAAAGATGAACGAACAGAAGAAGCATTTAAAGACGGTTGGCTATACACAGGTGATATTGCTGTCATGACAAAAGACGGATATCTGAAACTAACAGACCGTACAAAAGATTTGATCAAAAGCGGAGGCGAATGGATTTCATCTGTAGATCTCGAAAACGCCCTGATGACACATGAAGACGTTTATGAAGCAGCAGTTATTGCCGTGCCGCACGAAAAGTGGATGGAACGACCATTAGCTTGTGTAGTTTTAAATGAAGACATTGTTCAAGACGATGATAAAAAACAGCAGCTGAAAGACTACTTAACAGGTCAATTCGCCAGTTGGTGGGTTCCGGACGAAATACTCTTCGTCAAAGAAATACCGAAAACTTCAGTAGGGAAATTCTTGAAAGCTGCTTTACGCGACCAGTTAAAAGAACAATACCTAGACAAATAAAACCCAAACAAATCCTTCGCTCATGTAGAGTGAAGGATTTGTTTGGGTTTCACTAAACTGGATTGCCTATACTCCCAACTCATTGCGCTTTAGCAAATGCCTGCGCCAGTTCGCTCGTCATTTCTTGCTTTTCTTTGTCGTCTGCACGTTGCCAAAGTTGTTCAAAAAACACACCTAATCCTGGTAGTAGGTGTTCTTCACCACGCGCAATTGCATCATCAATCACACTCCGCACATCGGAAGAGCTATTATTCGTCATATTTGCCTTAATCGCATCTCGTATTTGAAAATCCATAGTATCAGCCTCCTATCATTATCTTTTCCACAACAGTATCTAAATATACGTGTATTTGGTACACTAAAAAGAAAAAAGGATGTACTGCCCCTTGAATAAACGAATCGAATCAACTCAAAACTCCCTAGTAAAACATTGGAAAAAATTAGTGACTACACGAAAAGAGCGCGATCAGACGAAAGAGTTTCTCGTTGAAGGTTTTCATCTTGTGGAAGAAGCGTTGAAACAACCAGACTTGGTTATTCAGCTACTCGTTCGTGAAGACATCGATATACCATCCCACTGGAACGCACCAATCATTGATTTGACTGCAGCGGTTGCAAAAGAGATATCTGAAACAGAACAAACACAAGGCGTTTTTGCCTATTGCCGACAACCGAACTATGACGAAGCTAACCAACAACAATGGAAACGTCTATTGCTAATTGACGCTGTTCAAGATCCAGGCAATATTGGCACGATGATCCGTACAGCAGATGCAGCCGGGTTAGACGCGGTTATTCTTGGTAAAGGTTGCGCGGACCCGTTCAATCCAAAAACGGTCCGTTCAGCACAAGGATCGCATTTCCATATTCCGGTCGTACGCGAAGAATTGACAACTTGGCTTGAGCGTTTGAAATCAGAAAACATACCAGTCATTGGCACAGGGCTACAAGAAGCGATCACGTTAAATGAGATGAAGCCACAACCAGCTTTTGCCTTACTCGTCGGCAATGAAGGAAGCGGTGTAGATCCTGACCTATTGTCTCAAGCTGATCACGTTGTGAAAATCCCTCTTTATGGACAAGCTGAATCACTAAATGTAGCCGTTGCGACAGGCATTTTATTATATACACTACGTGAACAGCAATAAGCCTATTGAAGGCAAAATCGTTTTACGGTATACTGTGAGATGAATCAAAACAACAGCAACGACCGGGAAAAGTAGATGAAAAGTTGCGTTCTTAGGGATTTCACACCTCGACTGAAAGTGTGGAAAACGCGCCTCACCGAAGTTCACCCCGCGAGCTGCACGCTTGGACCATTTATGTAAAGGCGTGCCGGCAAAGGACCGTTATTCCAATTTAAGTGATTTTGCACCCTGTTTTTCATGGTGCAAACTAATCAGGGTGGTACCGCGAAATCGACCTCGTCCCTTTTATAGGGGCGAGTTTTTTATTTTCCGGAAAACTTCCTAAGATGGAACGTGTGAAAACTACACCTGAAATAGAGAGAGGAGCTCATACACATGAAAGAACAGCTACATGAACTGAAAGAACAAGTCATGGAGAAAATCAAACAGTCCAATACTGTTAAAGAATTAAACGACGTACGCGTGGCCTACCTTGGAAAAAAAGGTCCGATCACAGATTTACTCAAAGGAATGGGAAAACTACCTGCGGAAGAACGTCCGAAAATGGGCGCGCTAGTCAACGAAATTCGTGAAAGTGTAACGGAAATCTTGGAGAATCGCAAAGAAGTCCTAGAACAAGCAGCAATCCAAGAGCAACTCGATAAAGAATCAATCGATGTCACACTGCCTGGCCGTCCAGTGGAACTTGGTAATCACCATCCGCTAACACGTGTTGTTGAAGAAATTGAAGATTTCTTTATTAGCATGGGCTATGAAATTGCAGAAGGACCTGAAGTTGAAAAGGACTACTACAACTTTGAAGCATTGAACTTGCCGAAAGGTCATCCAGCCCGTGATATGCAAGATTCTTTCTATATCACAGAAGACATCTTACTGCGTACGCACACTTCACCCGTACAAGCACGTACGATGGAGGCAAAGGAAGGTTCTGCAATCAAGATCATCTGTCCAGGAAAAGTGTATCGCCGCGACTCAGATGACGCGACGCACTCACACCAATTTACACAAATTGAAGGATTGGTTGTCGGAGAAAATATCCGTATGAGTGATTTAAAAGGAACACTTGATTTATTAGCGAAGAAGTTATTCGGTGCAGAGCGTGAAATTCGTTTTCGTCCGAGTTTCTTCCCATTCACTGAGCCTTCAGTAGAAATGGATATTTCTTGTTTCAAATGTGGCGGATCCGGCTGTAACGTGTGTAAGAAAACAGGCTGGATCGAAATTTTAGGTGCAGGTATGGTACATCCGAACGTTCTACAGATGGCAGGCTATAATCCGGAAGAAGTTACTGGATTTGCGTTCGGTATGGGACCAGAACGAATTACAATGTTAAAATACGGAGTGGAAGATATTCGTCATTTCTATACAAATGACATTCGGTTTATTTCACAATTCCACCGGGCAGAGGCATAAGGAGGAATACTGATGTTAGTATCAACAAATTGGTTAAGTACGTATGTAGATTGGAATGAATTGAGCGTAGAGGATTTGGCAGAAAAAATTACGCGTGCAGGAATTGAAGTAGACGGTATTATCGATCGCTCATTAGGCATGGATAATATTGTAATAGGGTATGTGACAGATTGCGTTAAACATCCAGAAGCAGATAAGCTGCATATTTGTCAAGTTGATGTAGGCGAGGAAGTCACGCAAATTATTTGTGGTGCACCCAATATCGCAGCAGGACAAAAAGTAATTGTTGCTCGTCCAGGCGCTGTTTTACCTGGTGGAATGAAAATTAAAAAAGCAAAACTTCGTGGTGAAGAGTCAAACGGCATGATCTGTTCATTGCAAGAGCTTGGCATCGAAGGAAAGCTGGTGCCGAAAGCTTATGCAGAAGGAATTTACGTCTTGCCTAGTGATGTCCGTGCAGGTGATAGTGCGTTGACACATCTTGGACTGTACGATCAAGTACTTGAGTTTGATTTGACACCGAACCGTTCCGATGCATTGAGTATGCTTGGTGTAGCATACGAAGTAGGAGCTATTCTTTCAAAAGAAATTAAATTACCCGCTATTTCTTATGAAGCATCATCTGAAAAAGCTCAAGATTACTTAAAGTTGACAGTGGAAGCAACCGAAGATAATCCGATGTATGTAGCGAAAGTCGTGAAGAACGTCAAAGTAGCAGAATCACCTCAATGGTTACAAAATATACTGATGTCAGCAGGCATTCGTCCGCATAATAACATCGTAGACATTACGAACTATGTGTTGATGGAATATGGACAGCCATTGCATGCGTTCGATTATGATCGTCTAGAAACGAAAGAAATCGTTGTTCGTCATGCGCGTGTTGACGAAACAATTGTGACACTTGATCAGGCCGAGCGTAAATTGAATGATCATAACCTTGTAATTACAAACGGCATTGAACCAGTGGCGCTTGCGGGAGTAATGGGTGGTGCGAATTCTGAAGTACACGAAGGCACTACGACTGTCGTGATTGAATCGGCTTATTTTGCCCCAGGATCCGTGCGTCAGACATCGAAAGAAGTTGGACTTCGAAGTGATGCGAGTACACGTTTTGAAAAAGGCGTAGATCCAAACCGCGTAGTAGATGCAGCTGAACGTGCAGCGCAATTAATGGCTGAACTTGCTGGTGGGGAAGTATTGGATGGCTCTGTAACATTTGACGAGCTAGACAAAACGCCGGAGCGTATTATTCTTTCCCCGGATTACGTAAATAATCGTCTTGGTATGAAAATCCCGATGGACGAAATGAAGAGTATCATGGATCGCTTGCAAATTCCTACAGAAGCAATCAACGGCCAACTGGTGATGGATATTCCAACGAGACGCCAAGATTTACGCATCAAAGAAGATATGATTGAGGAAATTGCTCGTCTTTACGGTTATGATGAAATTCCAAAAACATTACCAGTCGTAGAAAGTACTCCAGGCGGCTTAACTCCTTATCAAGCAAAGCGCCGAATCGTTCGCAGATTTTTAGAAGCTGCGGGCCTTTCACAAGCGTTAACATATTCATTGGCTTCACCGAGAGACGCACAGGCATTTGCGTTGGAGACAGCACCTGTTACGGAATTACTCATGCCAATGAGTGAAGATCGTAGTGTCCTTCGTCAAAGTATAATCCCTCATTTGTTGGATGCTGCAACATATAACGTAGCACGCCGTAATGAGTCAGTGGCACTTTATGAAACAGGTTCTGTATTCTTAGGGATCGAAGAAGATGGATTACCGAAAGAAGTCGAGCATGTTGCTGCAGTTCTAACGGGGAAATGGGTTAACCATGCGTGGCAAGGTGAATCGAAAAAAGTGGACTTCTTCGTGATGAAGGGAATTGTGGAAGGTATGTTCGAACAGCTAGGTCTGCTTGAGCGTATTGAATTTACAAAAGCAACTGTAGAAGGAATGCATCCTGGTCGTACCGCAACTGTATGGCTAGGTGATACAGCTGTTGGTATGATCGGTCAAGTGCATCCTACGGTACAAAAAGAGCGTGATTTACAAGAAACGTATGTGATGGAAATGAACTTGCGTGTAATTATGGAATCAGCGGCAGAAGAATTATTCTACGCTCCAGTCCCACGCTTCCCATCAATTTCACGTGACATTGCATTAGTTGTAAATAGCGACACATCTGCTGCGAACTTGGAGAAAATTATTCACCAAGCGGGCGGCAAGCTATTGAAAGATGTTCAGTTGTTCGACTTGTATGAAGGTAAGAATGTCGAAGATGGCAAGAAGTCATTGGCGTTCTCATTGACATATTTTGATCCGGAACGTACATTGACGGATGAAGAAGTGGTTACTGTTCATAGTAAGGTACTAGATGCATTGACTGTTCAGGCCAATGCTCAGTTGAGATCATAAGATAAAGAAACCGCAGTTCTCTATATCTAGAGGACTGCGGTTTTACATAGTTCATTTCTTATAAACCAATTTCAAAGCCTTTTGCGTGTTAGCGAAGTGTTCTTTTGTGATGGTGTGTAGGAATGACTCACCTTTTTTACGGATAATTTGGCAAGCGACTTGGTCGACTTTGGGTCCAGCTCCTTTAGGTAAGGTAACACGTGCTTTAACGCTTAGCTGATCCATTGCCTCGAGGAACGCTACTCGTGCTAAACTAGATGCAGTCGCTACGGAACTATGCAAATTCTCGGCTTTTGTTGAGAAAAGCACTTTTTCACGGATAATTGTCGACTCTTTTTTCAAATGATTGTAGTAAACTTTTCGTTCGGCGAATTGGTCGATTTAGATATAGTCAGGCGTGATTGGTGCCATTTGCTGCAACACATTCTCATGCGCTTGGTTATGCAAAACAGCTTTGATCTTCCCTTGTGACCATCCTTGGCTTTGTATTTCGTTATATTTATCATTATCGAGAGTCAAAACAGCATAGGTGACGATTTGCTTTAGATCATTTGCGATTTGTTGCATATAGAGGTATCTGTTAGTTGTTTTGAGTCTTTTTACACCTAATTCTCGTACGAGCTCGATTTGATCGCTACTGACGAAACAAGCAGTGACTGTGATTGGTCCAAAGAAATCGCCGGTACCTGTTTCGTCGGATCCGAGAACGGATAAGGAAGCGAAGTTCGCAGGTAAGACATCTCCCTTAGCGTTTGAGCTTTTCGCTTTAGTTGCTGTGAGTGTGGCGGGGGAACCGAAATGTGCAGCGTCTCGATCAGCACCTGTTCCTTAGAATACTACCTTTCCTTACTTATAAGCTGTAATCGGTGTATCAGCTATCTTTGCAGCGAAGATCACTCCGGGTGCGTTACGAGTAATTTTACTCGATGCATAAAATTGAAACATATTAGACATTTCGTTTTCATTTAAGACAATCACTTGGTTACTCACCAGTTCATCCTCTCACTTCCTGTAAGGATATCCACTAGTATACCTGAAAAGTTGTGGTGTAATGAATGAATTCTTACAAAAATATAGCGACAATACTGATGGGAGGCATAATTGATTCACAATTAAATGTCTTTCGTGTTATGATTATGTAAGGGTTTTTAGTGGGAGGGCGAAATCATGGCTGACAAAAATAGGTCAAGAGTGACTGTTGAAATTTATGGGCAAACATATACGATTGTTGGTACAGAAACGTCTGGGCATGTGCGGTATGTAGCCTCGCTCGTTGATGAAAGAATGCGAGAAATTAGTAAACATAATCGACACTTGGATAGTAAAAAAATAGCGGTGTTAACAGCGGTTAATAGTGTAAATGACTATTTGAAGTTAGAAGAAAGAGTAAAACAGTTAGAAGAAGAACTGGAAAATCTGAAGGGTTGAGGGGCGTAATATGATTGATTTACTACTAGTCGTTTTATTAGTAGGCGGCTTGATAACAGGATTTAGAAGAGGGTTAGTCGTGCAGATTATCCATATGTTTGGATTAATTGTATCGATTTTCGTGGCGTATAAATATTACAAAGAATTGGCTGAAAAATTGGTTTTATGGATTCCTTATCCAGGGGCTACAGCAGGCGAATCGTTAAGTTGGACGTTCGAGCATTTAGACTTAGATATGACGTTTTATCGTTTGATTGCATTTATCTTTATTTTCGTTGCGGTTAAACTCGTATTGCAGTTGATTGGTTCTATGCTAGACTTTTTAAAGCATTTACCGGTTTTGGGTTTCGGAGCACGTCTTTTAGGGGCGGGATTTGGATTTATTGAGTTTTATTTAATTCTTTTTTTCCTATTATCTGTTTTAGTGATGTTACCAATTGAAGTAATCCAAAATTCATTGGACAAATCTTTACTCGCGAAAGCGATGTTTGAGCATACGCCGATTATTTCCTCGGCAATAAAAAATTGGTGGTTTGTTTACCTGGGTTAATAGATAAATGAAATGTTAAGTACATATGGACGAAAAGCTTCCCGATCGCGTGGAAGCTTTTTTATCAGAGTAGGGAGGGTACAGATTTGAACAAAAAAACGATTATCCGCACATTTGAAAAAATTGCATTATATATGGAGTTGCTAGGAGAAAATCATTTCAAAGTAGCAGCATTCCGAAAAGCAGCGTCTACTTTGGAGTTAGATACTAGAAGTCTTTCGGAGATGGATGATATTCTTTCTTTGAAAGGAATCGGTAAAGGAACGGGAGCCGTTATTACGGATTTGATAGAGAACGGCACATCCGAAGTACTGAAGGAATTGGAAGAGAAAGTGCCCAAAGGTTTGATCCCGCTGTTGAATATACCAGGTCTTGGCGGCAAGAAAATTGCGAAATTATATGAGTCACTCGGCATTGATTCGGTAGACTCTTTGCGAGAAGCTTGTGAAAAGCAAGAGGTGAGCAAACTACCGGGCTTTGGAAAGAAAACGGAAGAGAATTTGCTGCGAGAGATTGACGTATTAGCTGAGCGCTCAGGAAAAAAGCCAATTTGGCAAGTGGAAAAAGTTGTTGATTTTGTAGAAGCGGAACTTCGGCGTATTGAGGAAATTGAGAAATTCCATGTGGCAGGTAGTTACAGAAGACGCGAGGAAGAAAGCTCTGACGTGGATTGGATAGTGGTCACAAAGGATCCTGAATCCGTCCGTGAACAAATTTTAGTTGCATTGCCAATAGAAAAAGTTATCGCGCAGGGAGACGCGAAACTTTCAATCACACTCGATACTGAAAACCCGATTGATGCGGATTTTCGTTTTGTAACGAGCGCACAATTCGCTACAGCTATGCACCATTTTACAGGTTCTGCCGCGCATAATATACGCATGCGTCAATTAGCAAAGAGTAAGAAAATGAAAATTAGCGAGTATGGGGTAGAGGATGAAGCGGGCAATGTACAAACGTTTGAAAGTGAAGAAGCGTTTTTTTCCCACTTCGAGTTGCCTTTCATTCCGCCGAGTATTCGAAAAGACGGTAGCGAACTCGAACGTACGAAAGAAATTGCGAAACTTATTACACCGGATCAAATTCGGTCTGATCTGCACATGCATACGACGTGGTCGGATGGTGGATATTCTATAGAAGAAATGGTAGAAGCGTGCCGTGCAAAAAGTTATAGCCATATCGTCATCACGGATCATTCTCATTATTTGAAAGTAGCGAATGGTTTAACGCCGGAACGTTTATTGAAGCAAATAGAGGAAGTTCGTGAAGTAAACGCAAAATACGATGATATTGAGGTTTTCTGTGGAACGGAAATGGATATTCTACCGGATGGTCAATTGGATTTCGAAGACGAGATTCTACAGCAACTTGATTTTGTTATAGCATCTATCCATTCCAGTTTCAATCAACCACAAGAGCAAATCATGGAGCGTTTGCACATGGCTTGTAAAAATCCGTATGTGCATATGATTGCACATCCGACAGGGCGAATTATCGTCCAACGGGAAGGATATAATCCGGATATCGAACAGTTAATCAAATGGGCGAAAGAATACGGTAAGATATTGGAAGTTAATGCTAATCCCTACCGTTTAGATTTACGTACAGAACATATAATTCAAGCAAAGGAAGCAGGCGTTTCTATTGCGATTAATACCGACGCACACGCGACAGGACAACTGGACTATATGCCAATCGGTGTAGAATATGCCCAAAAAGCTTGGTTGACTGCTGAACAAGTAGTCAATACATGGTCGCTTGAAACGTTTATAGAGAAAGTGATTCGTAAATGAAAGGGAGTGTAAGACATTGGAAAAACGTGTCTTAAAAACACTTGAATTTGATAAAATTATCGTACAAGTTGCCGCACATTGTACATCATCCGCTGGAAGAACGTATGTGGAACAGCTTGTACCATCGCGAAATCTAGAAGATGTCCAGACACTATTGGAAGAAACAGATGAAGGATTGTCACTTTTGCGCATTCGCAGCAACGTGCCAATGGGCGGGATCCATGATATTCGTCCACATGCTAAACGAGCGCAAATTGGCGGTATGTTGAGTGCGATGGAATTAGTGGAAATTGCCGACACGATCCGAGCGAGTAGAGTGCTTCGTCAGTTTTTAGAAGGCGTGGCTGCAGAAGATGATATTACGATTCCACATTTGCTTGCACGGAAGGAAGCGATGCCGATTCTAACAGGTCTTGAACATGAAATTCATGCGTCAATTGATGATAATGGCCGTGTGGTAGACAGTGCATCCTCCGCTCTACGTTCCATTCGTCAAAGTTTACGCTTACAAGAAAGCCGTGTACGGGAACGTTTAGAAAGCTATACGAGAGGTAAGAATGCCTCGAAAATGCTATCGGATTCTATTGTCACGATTCGAAATGATCGCTATGTGATTCCGGTAAAGGCAGAATATCGTTCGCATTACGGTGGCGTCATTCATGATATGTCATCTTCCGGTCAGACGTTGTTTATCGAACCAGATGCAGTTGTACAAGCAAATAATGAGATTCGTACGTTAAAAGTGAAAGAACAAGAAGAAATAGAGAAGATTTTGCTTGCGTTGTCCGCTAGTGTTCAAGGAGTTGCACATGATTTATTTACATTAGTTCAATTACTAGCAGAAATAGATGTCATTTTGGCAAAAGCAAAATACGGCACAGCAAATAAATGTACAAAACCAACTGTTAACGCAGACGGTTATATGCGACTGTCTAAAGCGCGTCATCCTTTATTAGCGATTGATGAAGCAGTTGCGAATACAATTGAATTCGGCTCTGATATTACGACAATTGTTATTACAGGACCTAACACAGGCGGAAAGACGGTCACGCTAAAGACGGTCGGCTTATGTACGCTGATGGCACAAGCGGGAGTACCCATTCCTGTACTTGATGGTTCAGAAATCGCTGTCTTTGATTCAATTTATGCAGATATAGGTGATGAGCAGTCCATAGAACAAAGTTTGAGTACGTTTTCTTCCCATATGGTTAACATCGTAGACATTTTGAGAAAATATGATGACCGCTCATTGTTATTATTCGATGAATTGGGATCAGGAACAGACCCACAAGAAGGGGCTGCACTCGCAATCTCTATCCTAGACGAAGTACATGGTAGCGGTGCGCGTGTGATGGCTACTACCCACTATCCAGAATTAAAAGCATATGGCTATAATCGTCCTGGGGTAGCAAATGCGAGTGTAGAATTTGATATCGACACGTTGAGCCCTACCTATCGATTGTTAATCGGCGTGCCGGGCCGAAGTAATGCGTTTGAAATCTCCAAGCGACTAGGCCTGTATAATCACATCATTGATCGGGCGAAAACCTTTACAGGAGAAGATCGTGGTGAAGTCGATTCAATGATTGCGTCGCTGGAAACGAGCCGTGTGCAATCGGAAAAAGATGCAGAGCGTACGCATGATATACTGCTGGAAACAGAAAAGTTGAAAAAAGAGCTGGATGCAAAACTAGCTGAATTCGATGAGCAGAAAGATCGTTTGACGGAAATCGCTAAAGAACGTGCAAAGAAAATCGTGGAGCAGGCGAGAATGGAATCCGAAGCTGTTATTTCCGATTTACGTGCCCTTCGCATGAATGCTGGAGCTAGTGTCAAAGAGCATGAACTAATCGAAGCCCGTAAACGACTAGAAGCTGCAGCGCCTGAAGAAAAGAAAAAGAAGGTAGCCAAAGCACAAGCTGGACCTCGTCCACTTCAACCGGGCGATGAAGTAAAAGTATTAGCCTACGGACAAAAAGGGACACTTGTCGAAAAAGTATCCGACAAAGAGTGGGTTGTTCAAATCGGTATATTGAAAATGAAATTACAAGAAACCGGTCTTCAATACACGAAGCCTGAAAAAGAGAAGAAACAAGTAGTGGCGGCAGCGGTTCGAGGACGTTCAGGACATGTCAAACTAGAACTAGATTTACGTGGGGAACGTTACGAAGATGCCATTGCACGAACAGAGAAATACTTGGATGATGCCTTGCTTTCCAATTACCATCAAGTGTCTATCATTCACGGAAAAGGGACAGGCGCCCTACAAAAAGGTGTCCAGCAATATTTAAAAAAGCATTCACGTGTTAAAAACTATCGCTTTGGCGAAGCGGGTGAAGGCGGCCACGGTGTAACAGTCGTCGAATTAAAATAAAATGAAACCTTTTTGTTGCTTTAACCGTATGACAAGCAAGAGAACATAAAGAAGGTGCGTAAGTTATGAATCATACGGGATTTTGGAGTCATCCATTGGTCGAAACAGCTGGTTATTTTAGTGTCGTCACGCTTTGTTTGATTGTCTCCATGGTGTTGTTTGAAATTGTAACAAAATATAAAAACTGGGAAGAGATTCGAAAAGGGAATTTATCGGTTGCGATGGCTACGGGTGGGAAAATCTTTGGTGTAGCTAATATTTTCCGCTATTCCATCGAGCAGCATAATAGCTTGCCGCAAATGATAGGCTGGGGATTATTCGGTTTCACGGTACTCGTTTTCGCATACCTTTTATTCGAATTCCTGACCCCGAAGTTCAAGGTGGATGAAGAAATACAGGCAGACAATCGCTCTGTCGGCTTCATCTCGCTTTGCATCTCCGTCGGTCTATCATTCGTCATCGGTGCCAGTATTTCTTAGGGGAGCATGTACTTTGGAAAGATTAATAAAAATTCTACTCGTCGTCTGTGTACTCTTTGTGTTAATCGGAGTATACTGGCTCGTCACCAACACGCCTTGACCTCGGTCTTGGCGTGTTTTTTAGCTATAGGCAGTCGAAAACCTGCATAAATCAATCAAGCCTGTAATAGAATAAATAGCCAGTTAGATGATTCTATTAGTGATTAACTGGAATAATAGAGTGAACTCAAGTTATAAAAATGTAAATAAAGCGCTTTCATTTTTATCTTGTAAACTAAATAGTTTATCGATATACTAATGAATAAGGAATGTTCAAACAATTACATTCAAGTAGAGGAGTTGTGAAGATGACACAAAAACCTTGGCTTTCAACGTATCCTCCTGAAATTCCAGCAACTTTGGAATATGAAGAAATACCATTGCAAGACTATTTAACTAGATCCAGTAAGAAATATCCAGAAAAGACCGCAATCCATTTTTTGGGTAGGGATATTTCATACACGGAATTCCATGAATCGGCGTTGAAGTTTGCGACATACTTGCAAAAACTAGGTGTCGTAAAAGGCGATCGGGTGGCAATTATGCTTCCAAACTGTCCGCAAGGTGCGATTGCGTACTATGGAATCCTTTACGCGGGAGGAATCATCGTACAGACCAATCCGCTATATACTGAAAATGAGCTGAGCTACCAAATGGCGGACTCTGGAGCAAAAGTTATTATTTCACTTGATATTTTATTTCCAAGAATATCAAAAGTTATGAAAGATACCTCGTTAGAACATATTATTATTACAGGAATCAAAGATTATCTACCATTCCCCAAAAATTTAATCTATCCATTTATGCAGAAGAAAGAGCATAAATTGACGGTGAAAGTAGAACATCGTGGGATTCATCATTTATATACTGAAATAATGAAGTCTACACAACCCGAGCCTATTCATGTTTCATTTGAGAAAGGTGATATTGCATTATTGCAGTATACGGGAGGAACTACAGGACCGCCAAAAGGAGTGGAATTGACACATGCCAATTTGATTAGCAATACGGAAATGTGTAGTGCTTGGTTATACAGAACAGAAGACGGAAAAGAAACAATTATGGGTGTGTTACCGTTCTTTCACGTGTATGGTATGACTACCGTGTTGATTTTCGCTGTTATGAAAGGGCACCGTATGGTATTGATTCCTAAATTTGATTTTAAGACCACATTGAAGGAAATTGATAAACAGAAGCCGACACTATTTCCAGGTGCGCCAACGATTTACATCGGTCTATTAAATCATCCAGATATAGAAAAATACGATTTATCTTCTATTAAGGCGTGTATTAGCGGATCAGCTGCCTTACCTGTCGAAGTTAAAGATAAATTCGAAGCAGTAACAGGAGGGAAATTGGTAGAAGGTTATGGCTTGACTGAAACATCACCTGTAGCGATGGCGAACTTTGTGTGGGGTGGACTAGAAAAGAGAGGCTCTGTAGGCGTGCCTTGGCCGGATACGGATGCGTGTATTTTAGGGCCGAGTTCAACTGATCCTTTGCCAATAGGAGAAATAGGAGAAATCGCTATTAAAGGTCCTCAAGTGATGATAGGTTATTGGAATAGACCCGATGATACGCTAGAGGCGTTCCGAGACGGTTGGTTATTAACAGGCGACCTAGGGTATATGGATGCTGATGGATACTTCTATATCGTGGATCGGAAAAAGGACATGATTATCGCGAGTGGTTTTAATGTCTATCCCCGTGAAATCGAAGAAGTACTTTATGAACATCCAGCAATTCAAGAGTGTATTGTGGCAGGTGTTCCAGATCCATATCGCGGAGAAACAGTTAAAGCATATATTGTCTTAAAAGAAGGATATTCCGTAACAGAAAAAGAATTGGATCAATACTGCAGAAAACAATTGGCAGCATTTAAGGTTCCAAGACATTATGACTTCCGTGAGGATCTACCGAAAACAGCTGTCGGTAAAATTTTACGTAGGACGTTAGTGGAAGAAGAAAGAAAAAAACTAATGGAAACTAATGATACATTGAAAACACTGTAACAAAATGCTTGACTACAACTTAAAAATTTATTAATATGAAAATATGAATGAATAGCCATTCATATTTTCTTTTTGGTGGTGAATCGTAATGAAACGTACAAAACCTAAATATAAACAAATAGTAGATGCTGCAGTTATTGTAATTGCAGAAAATGGGTACCACCAGGCACAAGTTTCGAAGATCGCTAAAGAAGCTGGTGTTGCGGATGGAACGATTTATCTTTATTTTAAAAATAAAGAAGATATCCTCGTATCTGTGTTTAGAGAGAAAATAGCTATTTTTGGAGAGAACATCAAAGAAATACTAGCGAAAGATCTTCCTATTTCTGAAAAGTTACTATTAGTTGTAGAAAACCATTTTAGAATATTACAAGAAGATCCGTATCTAGCAATCGTTACACAACTGGAATTAAGACAGTCAAATAGAGAGCTACGGTTCCAAATTAATAACGTATTAAAAGAATATATAGTACTATTGGATGAATTGCTTCAAGGCGGTGTAGAAACAGGAGAGCTTTCCCCAGATCTTGATCTACGCCTTGCACGCCAAATGTTATTTGGCACAATGGATGAAATTATTACTTCATGGGTAATGAATGAACAGAAGTTTAATTTGCTTGAGACAGCACCTAAAGTTAGTAGTATGTTATTATATGGTTATCTTCAAAAGTAAGTATAGTAGTAAAGGAGATGTAATAGATGACATTGATTACTTTAGAAAAGGATGGTCATGTCGCATTGGCGAAAATCGACCATCCTCCAGCGAATGCATTGTCAACAAAACTGATTGAAGAAGTGGATCAGCTGCTGACAAAAGTAGAACATGATGAAGAAGTGAGAGTCGTTGTTCTATGTGGTGAAGGGAGATTTTTCTCGGCAGGTGCAGACATTAAGGAGTTTACTACGGTGGAAACAGGTGAGGAATTTTCCGAATTGTCCGCCAAGGGTCAGGAGGTTTTTGAACGGTTAGAAAGTTTCTCCAAACCTATAATCGCTTCCATCCATGGGGCAGCACTTGGAGGTGGCTTGGAGCTGGCGATGGCTTGTCATATTCGATTAGTAACGAAAAGTGCGAAACTTGGATTACCTGAGCTTCAGTTAGGACTTATACCTGGCTTTGCAGGTACACAGAGATTGCCAAAGTTGGTCGGTGTAGCCAAAGCAGCAGAAATGATGCTGACGAGTGATCCGATTTCAGGAGAGGAAGCTGTTCAGTGGGGCCTTGCTAATCATGCATACACGGATGAAGAATTGATGGAGGCGACATTAAAGCTTGCAAAGAAAATCTCGCAAAAGAGCCCCATTGCAATGAAACATGCATTACACATGCTTTCTTATTCAAAAGACCCATCGTACTATAATGGTGTGGAAGCAGAAGCGAAATCATTTGGAGAAGTGTTCGTGTCGGCAGATGCGAAAGAAGGTATTCAAGCATTTATTGAAAAGCGTCAACCTACTTTTATTGGAAAGTAATTATCGAATAGGAGGTTCTATTAATGAACATTTATGCATTAGTAAAAAGAACATTTGATACGGAAGAAAAGATTTCAATCTCAAACGGTGCGATTGCAGAAGACGGTGCGGAATTCATCATCAATCCATACGATGAGTATGCAGTGGAAGAAGCAATTCAATTGCGAGATGAGCACGGTGGAGAAGTAACTGTGTTATCTATCGGGAATGAAGATTCCGAAAAGCAATTGCGTACAGCGTTAGCAATGGGCGCTGACAAGGCGGTGTTGATCAACATAGAAGATGATATTGACGACATAGATGAATATACATCAGCGAAAGTCATTGCAGAATACTTAAAAGACAAAGAAGTGGATTTAATACTTGCAGGTAACGTAGCGATTGACGGTGGTTCTGGACAAGTTGGACCTCGCGTTGCAGAATTTCTTGGGATCAATTACGTAACAACAATTACTCAATTGACAGTGGATGGAACAAATGTAACGGTTGTTCGTGACGTAGAAGGTGATTCTGAAACAATTGAAACATCTTTACCGCTTCTTGTAACGGCACAGCAAGGACTGAACGAACCCCGCTATCCTTCATTGCCAGGAATTATGAAAGCAAAAAAGAAACCACTTGAAGAAGTGGAGCTTGACGACTTAGATCTTGAAGAAGATGATGTGGAAGCAAAAACAGAAACGAAAGAAGTATTCTTACCACCGGCAAAATCAGCAGGTCGTCTACTAGAAGGCGAACCGGCGGAGCAAGCGGCTGAACTCGTGAAGTTATTGCATTCTGAAGCGAAAGTTATTTGATTTCATATAGAACCGTAATGAGGAGGACTACACTATGTCAAAGAAAATGTTAGTTTTAGGGGAAGCACGGGATGGAGAACTGCGTAACGTATCTTTTGAAACGATCGCAGCAGCAAAGAAAATTTCAGGTGGCGGAGAAGTTGTCGCTGTATTAATAGGAGATCAAGTGCAATCATTAGGTGAAGAAATGATTCATTATGGTGCGGATCGTGTCGTAACGGTTGAGCATCCACACTTGAAACACTACACGCCAGACGGCTATGGTCAGGCATTCATGGCGGTGTGTGAAGATGAATCACCAGAAGGTATTGTTTTCGGACATACGGCGATGGGTAAGGACTTATCACCAAAAGTAGCAAGTAAACTAGGTGCTGGACTAATCTCTGATGTTACTAAAATTGAAGGAGAAGGCGATGATGCAGAGTACATACGCCCTATCTATTCAGGTAAAGCTTTTGAGAAGGTTGAAATTAAAGAAGGTTTATTGTTCATCTCCATTCGTCCAAACAATATCGATCCATTAGCACATGATGCTAGCCGTTCAGGCGATGTAGCTACAAAATCTGTAGAAATTACTAATCTTCGCTCAATCATCAAAGACGTTGTACGCAAGTCAACGGAAGGTGTGGATCTATCAGAAGCAAAAGTTATTGTAGCGGGTGGTCGTGGTGTTAAAGGAACAGAAGGATTTGAACCGTTGAAAGAATTAGCTAATTTACTTGGTGGAGCAGTAGGTGCTTCCCGTGGTGCATGTGATGCTGACTACTGTGACTATTCACTACAAATTGGTCAAACGGGTAAAGTGGTTACACCGGATCTATACATCGCAGCGGGAATTTCGGGCGCGATCCAACACGTAGCTGGAATGTCAAACTCAAAAGTAATCGTGGCGATTAATAAAGATCCTGAAGCCAACATCTTTAAAATTGCGGACTATGGTATCGTAGGAGATCTTTTTGAAATCATTCCAATTATGATTGATGAAGTCAAAAAGATTAAGGTAAACTAAGTGAAAAGGGAATCATAAGCATTTTTTTAGCTGATAAGAATCCTCCATGATATAATGCGAATATAACTGTAGGTTAAAGGAGGAAATAATAATGGCAATTATCAATGCAACCGATTCGAATTTTGCTGAAAGCATTAAAGAAGGCGTAGTACTAGTAGACTTTTGGGCACCTTGGTGTGGTCCATGTAAAATGATTGCTCCAGTGCTTGAAGAACTTTCAGGTGAAGTTGAAGGAAAAGCAAACATCGTTAAAGTGAATGTCGATGATAACCAAGCAACTGCTAGCCAGTTCGGAATCATGTCGATCCCAACTCTTTTACTTTTCAAAGACGGAGAAGTAGCTGAAAAGGTAGTAGGCTTCCAACCAAAAGAAGCACTTGCACAACTAGTTGAAAAACACGTATAAATACAACAAACCGGGGGCTATCGTAGCATCCCGGTTTTTTAGTAGGTGAATATAATGAATGAAATCATTGAACATAAATTATCGATCCTGCCCGACTATCCTGGTTGTTACTTAATGAAGGATCGCCAAGGCACGGTTATCTATGTCGGAAAAGCGAAAGTGCTGAAAAACCGTGTACGCAGTTATTTCACCGGCTCACATGACGGGAAAACACAGCGACTGGTCGGTGAAATAGAGGACTTTGAATATATAATTACAAACTCAGAAATTGAAGCGCTAATTCTCGAGTTGAACATGATTAAAAAATACGATCCGAAATACAATATTATGTTAAAAGATGATAAAACGTATCCGTACTTGAAAATTACGAATGAACGACATCCTAAATTAATCATTACGAGAAAAGTAAATAAAAAATCAGGTAAATACTTTGGGCCTTACCCAAATGCGACTGCCGCACATGAGACAAAAAAACTATTGGATCGCTTATACCCGTATCGTAAGTGTCAAAGTATTCCAACACGTGCTTGTCTCTATTATCATATCGGGCAATGCTTGGCCCCTTGCATTAAAGAAGTACCTGCGGATGCGTATACTGAAATGATTCAAGATATCACTCGTTTTCTTAATGGTGGGTATAAACAAGTGAAAAAAGAATTGCAACAGAAAATGAGTGAAGCGGCTGAGGACTTGGAATTCGAACGCGCGAAAGAATACCGAGATCAGATTACTAATATAGAAACGGTGATGGAAAAGCAAAATATGAATGCTAATGACTTCACCGATCGAGATGTATTTGGCTATGCAGTCGATAAAGGGTGGATGTGCGTTCAAGTATTTTTCGTTCGTCAAGGGAAAGTGATTGAGCGAGATGTTTCAATTTTTCCCGCGTATCAGGATCCAGAGGACGAGTTATTAACCTTCTTAGGACGTTTTTATGGTGAAGGACAACATTTATTACCTAAAGAAGTGTTTTTACCTGAGTCAGTAGATTTTAGTCTAGCTGAACAATTACTTGATACAAATGTATATGTGCCACAACGTGGGAAGAAAAAAGATCTCGTGCAATTGGCTCAGAAAAACGCGACAATTGCATTGAACGCGAAGTTCCAATTGATCGAGCGGCAAGAAGAGCGAACGATCGGAGCATGTGAAGAACTGGGTAGGGCGATGGCTATTAGCACGCCTCTTAGAATAGAAGCATTTGATAACTCGCATACACATGGAGTAGAACCGGTATCTGCGATGATATCATTTATCGATGGCCGACCAAATCGTAAAGACTATCGGAAATATAAGACGAAGACAGCTGCTGCACATGATGATTACGGTGCTATGCGAGAAGTTATTAGACGTCGTTATACGCGCGCATTAAAAGATCAATTGCCTTTGCCGGATTTGATTGTCATAGATGGTGGGAAAGGGCAGATGGAAGTAGCTAGGGAAGTACTAGAAGATGAATTAGGTTTAGCTATACCGATTGCTGGTCTGGCAAAAGACGATAAGCACAACACGGCACAACTGTTATATGGCAGTCCTCCCGAAATTGTAGATTTGAAGAAGACGAGTGAAGCGTTTTATCTACTGCAACGTGTACAAGATGAAGTACACCGATTTGCAATTACGTTCCATAGGCAACGAAGAGGCGCCTCTACTTTAACTTCTTCACTCGATGGAATTCAAGGAGTAGGCCCTAAACGTAAGCAGCAGTTACTAAAGCATTTCAAAACAGTTAAATCAATCCAGCGGGCGACAGTGGAACAACTAAGAGAAGCGGGGTTGCCTCTAAAAGTAGCTGGAGATTTGGTGGCACACTTCCAACACACCGAACCAACAGAAGATCCCCTAAATGATAAAGGTTAAGGGATCTTCAATGTATTGAATTAAAATAATAAAAATTCTTCTTTCGACGCTTTCTGACAATTAAATATAAATAACCGATAGGCGTTTGTAGAATCTCCCAATAGTTGATTAAGTAGGTGCTTTCTATAGAAGAAACAGTAGGAAGGAACTTGCGAATCGCGCATTATCGGAAAAATCATAATATAATAAGAAAAGCAGATGACGTCTTGACCTGTCTCAAACGGAGGAGTACAATATACATGTTATCATATTGTATCACGAAAGAGAGAGACCGATGAAAATAGCAGACCAATAGAGAACTGCATCATCACAGGGAGATCTCAGAAATAAGGGAGGGTAAAAACTTGTCGAAAGAAACAGATTTTTTCTTGCGCCGCTTACACTCGTTGCTTGGTGTTATTCCAGTTGGACTTTTTGTTGCCCAACACTTAGTCATCAACCACTTTGCGACGCGCGGTGAAGAAGCATTTAACAATGCATCTAATTTTATGGGGAACTTGCCGTTTGTATTGTTCTTGGAATGGTTCATTATCTACATTCCATTGATGTTCCACGCTTTTTATGGAGTGTACATAGCTTTTTCTGCGAAATACAATGTAGGCCATTATGGGACATTCCGTAACTGGATGTTTACACTACAGCGTTTCACAGGCGTATTCCTTGTAATCTTTATTGCATGGCATGTGTACGAAACACGTATCCAAAAAGCACTTGGTGCAGAAGTAGACTTCAACATGATGGCTGATATCTTATCAAATCCATTAATGCTTGTATTCTATATCGTTGGAGTTCTATCAGCGACATTCCACTTGGCAAACGGACTATGGTCTTTCTGTGTCACTTGGGGTATTGCGCAATCACCAAATTCACAAAAGATTGTATCTTACATTACAATGATCGTGTTCTTAGTGCTTTCTGTAATCGGAGTGCAAGCACTTCTAGCTTTTGTTTAATCTACTAACTAAACTAAAAAACCAATGAAATCACGTATAATTGAGGAGTGAAACAATAATGGCAAAAGGCAGATTGATTGTCGTCGGTGGAGGATTAGCTGGTTTAATGGCTACCATCAAATCAGCAGAAGCTGGCACACCGGTTGACTTGTTCTCGCTAGTACCAGTGAAACGTTCCCACTCTGTATGTGCCCAAGGCGGCATTAACGGTGCTGTAAACACGAAAGGTGAAGGCGACTCAGTCGATATTCACTTTGATGATACAGTTTACGGTGGAGACTTCCTAGCGAATCAAAAACCAGTGCAAGCAATGACGGCAGCAGCTCCTGGTATCATCCACTTATTAGACCGTATGGGAGTTATGTTTAACCGTACTCCAGAAGGTTTATTGGATTTCCGCCGTTTCGGTGGTACACTTCACCATCGTACAGCTTATGCGGGTGCGACAACTGGACAACAATTACTTTACGCTCTAGATGAACAAGTACGTTCACATGAGGTGACAGGATTAGTACAAAAGTACGAGCACTGGGAATTCCTTGGAATCATTAAAGATGAAGAGGGAGTTTGCCGCGGTATTAAAGCACAAAACATGAAGACAATGGAAATTCAGGCATTCAAAGCGGATGCGGTCATCATGGCTACTGGCGGACCTGGTATTATTTTCGGTAAGTCTACAAACTCTGTTATTAACACAGGTTCAGCGGCTTCAATCGTTTATCAGCAAGGTGCAAAGTATGCAAACGGAGAATTTATCCAAATTCACCCGACTGCAATTCCGGGAGACGATAAACTTCGTCTAATGAGTGAATCTGCACGTGGTGAAGGTGGACGAATTTGGACATATAAAGATGGTAAGCCATGGTACTTCTTGGAAGAGAAATATCCAGACTACGGTAACTTAGTGCCACGTGATATTGCAACACGTGAAATTTTTGACGTGTGTGTAAACCAAAAACTAGGTATTAATGGTGAAAACATGGTGTACTTGGATCTATCTCACAAGGATCCTAAAGAATTAGATATTAAACTAGGTGGAATCATCGAGATTTACGAGAAGTTCACAGGTGACGACCCTCGTAAATTACCTATGAAAATCTTCCCGGCTGTTCACTATTCAATGGGTGGACTATGGGTTGACGATCACCAACAAACAAATATCCCAGGTTTATTTGCAGCAGGAGAGTGTGACTTCTCACAACACGGTGCAAACCGTCTAGGGGCGAACTCATTGCTTTCTGCAATCTACGGTGGAATGGTCGCTGGACCGTATGCTATCGACTACATGAAGCAACTGAAGCGTACTGCTGATGAACTTCCTGCAACGATTTTCGAAGATGCGGTCAAGGAAGAGCAAGAGAAATGGGAAGAATTGCTTAAAATGGATGGCACGGAAAATGCGTACCTCCTTCACAAAGAGCTTGGTGAATGGATGACCGACAACGTAACGGTTGTTCGTTTCAACGACAAGTTGAAACAAACAGACGAAAAAATTGTCGAGTTACTGGAACGTTATGAAAATATTAGTATGACGGATACACAGCAATGGTCAAACCAAGGAGCTATGTTTACACGTCAATTGAAAAACATGCTATATCTAGCACGTGTAATTACGTTGGGAGCATTGCAGCGTGATGAAAGTCGTGGCGCGCACTATAAGCCAGAATTCCCGAATCGTGATGATGAGAACTTCCTGAAGACAACTATTGCGGAATTTGATGGACAATCTGCGCCTATCATCTCTTATGAAGATGTAGATACATCACTAATTCCTCCACGTGTACGCGATTATTCTGCGAAGAAAGGAGACTGAAAAAAGTGAGTGAACAACAAACTGCAACTGCACAAAAAACAGTCGTATTTGATATTCAACGTCAAGATACTGCAACTTCAAGTCCCTACACAGAGCGTTTTGAAATTCCATACCGTCCGAATATGAACGTTATTTCAGCACTTATGGAAATCAGACGTAACCCGGTCAACGCAAAAGGCGAAAAAACTACGCCTGTAAACTGGGACATGAACTGTTTGGAAGAAGTTTGTGGAGCATGTTCTATGGTAATTAACGGTCGTCCGCGCCAGTCTTGTACTGCACTAGTTGATCAGTTAACACAGCCAATCAAATTAGAGCCTATGCGTACATTCCCAGTCGTTCGTGACTTAATCGTAGATCGTGAATTCATGTTTGATTCGTTAAAGCGTATCAAAGCATGGGTGCCAATCGACGGTACGTATGATCTAGGTGAAGGACCTCGTATGCCAGAGCGTAAACGCCAATGGGCATATGAATTATCTAAATGTATGACATGTGGTGTTTGTCTAGAAGCTTGTCCAAACGTTAACGACAAGACGAACTTCATGGGGCCTGCATTGATGTCACAAGTACGTTTATTCAACGCACACCCCACTGGTGCAATGAACAGAGATGAACGTCTAGCTACAGTCATGGCTGACGGCGGAATCACTGAGTGCGGTAACTCACAAAACTGTGTAGTTGCTTGTCCAAAAGGTATTCCATTGACGACTTCTATCGGTGCTATCGGTAGAGCGACAACAATTCAAATGTTCAAAAACTTCTTCGGAAGTGACCATCAAGTAGACTAAATTCAACAAAATGAACGACTCGCCTTTACGGCGGGTCGTTTTTTGGGTTTGTAAAGGAACAGGATGAGGAAGGGGAGTGACTCGCCACTCATAGAACGTGGCTCCTCGCTCATAGAACGTGGCTCCTCGCTCATAGAACGTGGCTCCTCGCTCATAGAACGTGGCTCCTCGCTCATAGAACCTGGTTCCACGCTCATAGAACCCGGCATCGCACTCTGGAAAATAAAAACCTAAGCAATTTGATGTGCATCCCTTTTTTGATATAATGAAAGAATGAATGTTCATTCATATAAAAGGGGGATTTCTATATGAAAGCAAATTATATTGAAGAAGTAAAAACGTGGACAGAAGGATTCAAATTCCATGCGGATGTTTCCGTGCGATTTTCTGAAACGGATATGTACGGACATTTAAACAACACAAAAGTGTTCGCATATTTTGAGTATGCAAGAATTGAATATCTCAAATATCTAAATTGCATGGAAAAATGGATCGATCGTAGCAGATCTGCAGTGTGATTATTTGAAACAAGTGTTTTTTGATGAGAAGCTTAAAATCTATGTGAAAGCAAATTCAATAGGAAAGAGCTCAGTAGATGTACATTATATGGCCAAAAACGAACGCAATGAAGTGGTTTTCACTGGTAGAGGAGCAATGGTTCAGGTAGATCGAAAAACTGGAAAACCGGTGCCTTGGACTAAAGAAGAGCGTCAAGTGTTTATGGAAACTCACTGATTGTATATCCGTCGAGGCTATATGGCGTCTTCCACTTTAGTTGTCATCTAGCTCCAGACGCCAGCCTCTCGGCCACTTCGGTCTTATCGTCAAGGTGATAGTTCACACCTTGTCGATAAGCCCTCCAGTGTCTGTCGAGGCTAGATGGCGTCTTCTACTTTAGTTGTAGCCTACACGGTAGCTCTTCCTCTGACATATCCTATGGGGAAAGTGTAAAGAGGAGGGGCGCATCTTGGATGAAATGCAAAACCGTTCTTTATTGACGAATCGAGAACGACAAATTTTTACTTTGCTTGTGGAAGACTTTACTACAAAGGAAATAGCTGGACAGTTGACGATTAGTGAAAAAACTGTACGGAATCATATTTCCAATACGATTCAAAAGCTAGGCGTGTCGGGCCGAGCACAAGCAATCGTGGAATTGTTGCGATTAGGCGAATTACAGTTAAATTAAATGTACAATTTGTGTAATCTGAAGTAGACGTGTTTTTGATCAATAGGTGACTATGTCTCCATCTCTCTCATATAGATTGCATGAAAACTATTGCGTTCAACAATGAAAAAGGTACAATGAAAAGACAGGAATCATTTCAGGGAGTTGATTTTTTGTCGAACGAACAGAAAAATACATCGCAGCAGATTGCACAGATGGAGAAAGATTTACGATATATTGCCGCAATTATTAAAGAGCAAGGACGTAAAATTCTTAAAAACTATACGATAACACCTCCCCAGTTTAGTGCGCTTCAATGGTTGTTGGAATATGGAGATATGACTATTGGTGACTTATCCAATAAAATGTTTTTGGCCTTTAGTACAACAACTGACCTAGTAGACAGAATGGAAAACAATCAGTTGGTGAAGCGTGTAAGGGATGGCAAGGATCGCCGAGTCGTTCGTGTTCATTTATTACCTGAGGGAGAACGAATTATTGAGGAAGCGATAAAGAAGAGACAAGAATATTTGCAAGATGTCTTGAAAAATTACGATACTAAGGAAATGCAACAGTTCGCAAGTTTATTAACAAAGTTGCATGAAGAGATGACAAGAGATTGAGGGATTACAGTGAATGCACCTATTGGAGTTATTGATTCGGGAGTTGGTGGCTTAACGGTCGTAAGGGAATTGCGAAAGTATTTGCCGAATGAACCGATTATTTATATTGGCGATGACGCACGGTGTCCGTATGGGCCGAGATCCGCTGAAGAAGTATTGCAATTTACGATGGAAATGGTAGAAAGTCTCTCCAAAATGGGTATAAAGATGTTAGTAATCGCCTGTAATACAGCGACCGCGGTTGCGTTAGATGAAATACGAATGCAATTTAGTTTTCCAGTAATTGGTGTTATTCGGCCGGGTGCGAGAGCGGCTGTGAAGGCATCTCAAACAGGTGAAATTGCGGTTCTCGGCACAATGGGAACAGTCAATAGTAAGGCGTATGATGGAGCGATTCAGCAGTTAAGACCAGATGCTACGGTTCATTCACTTGCGTGTCCAGGATTTGTTCCAATTGTTGAAAGTGGTGAATATCGTTCGCCACAAGCAAGGGAAGTTGTTGATCAGACGTTACAACCATTGCATATGTATTCTTTTGATACAGTCATACTTGGCTGTACACATTATCCATTGCTGCAAGAACATATCGAACAACATTTTTCCAGCCAAAAACAAATTATTTCATCTGCTGTTGAAACAGTAGTTGATGTGGAACGTATTTTGAATGAACAGCAGATACAATCCAGTTCTATGATCCAACCGATATTCTATACTACAGGCTCAATAAAGAAGTTTCAGTCAATCGTTGAAGATTGGTTGAGCATTAAGCAGCCTGATGTGCGCGCGATAAAGTTTTAAAAACAGCATAAATGACCCGAAAACAGGTAGTAGTTTTCGGGTTTTTGCTGTCGGTATGGTAAGATGAGTTGAAAGTAGAAATGAGAAATTGGATAAGCTATTTACAAAACGATACATACAATGGAGGATATTACATGCGACATGATGGTAGAGCAACAGAGGATATACGTTCAGTAACAATTGAGAAGGATTATTTAATTCACCCGGAAGGTTCGGTTCTAATTTCGGTTGGCAATACGAAAGTAATTTGTACAGCGACAATTGAGGATCGCGTACCTCCTTTTTTACGAAATAGCGGAAAGGGTTGGATCTCAGCGGAGTATTCTATGCTTCCAAGAGCAACAGGTCAGCGAACAATCCGTGAATCTTCACGTGGTAAAGTGGGCGGACGTACGATGGAAATTCAGCGTTTAATTGGTCGGGCATTACGCGCGGTTGTAGACTTAGACGCCATTGGTGAACGAACGATTTGGATTGACTGTGACGTGATTCAAGCAGATGGCGGTACACGTACATCTTCTATCACAGGGGCTTTCGTTGCGTTAGTTATCGCTGTGAATAAATTGCAAATTGAAAAGAACTTACCAGTATTCCCGGTACGTGACTTCTTAGCCGCGACAAGCGTAGGTAAATTAGCGGATGGTCAACTCATTACAGATTTAGATTATGTCGAGGATTCATCTGCAGACGTCGATATGAATGTTGTGATGACAGGTGCAGGTCAGTTTGTGGAATTACAAGGAACTGGTGAAGAAGCGACGTTCTCCCGCGCGGAAATGAATGATTTATTGACACTTGCAGAACAGGGTATCGAGCGATTGATCAACATTCAAAAAGAAGTATTAGGTGAATTGGCAGATAAAGTCGGACAGCAGGCAGGCGAAGCGTAATGAAAGAAGTATTAATAGCGACAAACAACCTAGGAAAAGCGAGAGATTTCGAAACGCTTTTTCGCCCATTGGGGATCAATGTTCTCACGTTACAAGATATCGACTGTGCAATCGATGTGGAAGAGACCGGCACAACATTTGTAGAGAATGCAGTCCTAAAAGCAGAAACCGTTGCTAAATTGCTTAATAAAGTAGTAATCGCCGATGATAGTGGACTCGAAGTAGATGCGTTAAGCGGTGAACCAGGCGTATACTCTGCTCGCTATGCAGGGGAGCCGTCAGACGATGAAGCTAATATCGATAAGTTGCTAACTAACTTGACTAATGTTGCTGAAAACGAACGTCAGGCACGTTTTAGATGTGTTCTAGCCATCGCGGGTCCATCCATTGCAACAACTACCTATTCTGGCAGCTGTGAAGGCGTAATAGCAAGTGAACGACAAGGAAAAAATGGCTTTGGCTACGATCCGGTTTTCTATGTACCCGATAAAGGAAAAACGATGGCACAATTAACTGCTGAAGAAAAAAGTGCAATTTCCCATCGTGGAGCAGCACTTGCTCAGCTAAAAGAACATCTACCTGAATTTCTTGCAAAGATAGGTGAAGAATAATGAAAATTATCGTGCTAAGTGACTCTCATGGTGATACGGCAACTGTTCAACAGATTGCCGCTTTGCCGGCGGACGCAATATTTCATTGTGGGGATAGTGAGCTGTCAGCAGATCATCCGTTATTAGAAGACCTGCATATTGTCCGTGGTAATTGTGATCTAGATGCTCGGTTACCAGCTTTTGTTGTACAGAAGGTAGGAAATGACACTGTACTTGTCGTCCATGGCCATGAACACGACGTCAAGAGGTCATTACTTACTCTTTCCTACGCAGCAGCAGAACAACAAGCAACGATTGCTCTATTCGGCCATTCGCATCTATATGGAGCAGAAATGATTGAAGGTGTATTGTTCGTGAATCCGGGCAGCACTACACAACCGCGTGGCGGTAAATCAGCGTCATATGCAGTAATTGAGACAGGTGAAACGGTGGAAGTGAGCTTTTATAACATGCACCATGAACAGATAGAAAAAGTAATTTTAAATAAGTGAAAAATAGTGTTGACTTATTATAAAAGCATGCCTATAATATAACTTGTGCCTGAGTTATTCAGGTGTTTGTCTCAGTAGCTCAGCTGGATAGAGCAATGCCCTTCTAAGGCATCGGTCGGGGGTTCGAATCCCTCCTGGGACGTTATAAGTTAAATTCTGCATAAGATAAGAGTCTGTAGAAAAATCCAAAAACATTGTTAAATCAATGTCTTTGGATTTTTTTATTTTGTAAATATCCAATGCAAACGACATATATTAACACACAGCTCCTCCTTGGTACAATCTTGCCAAATCTAGTTGTCCATCAACATCTAGAAATCATAGAACAGTATCCTCCCTAGTCATAGAACATTCAAGTAACATACAGTAAACTATAAAAATTCGTCTGATCGAATGAAAAATTGACATTGACGGACTATTTATCATGCATATTCAAAAGGTTTGCTTTTTGAATTTAAGGCTTAGGGGATACGAATAGAAATCATCCTCAAATTATTATTTGACCCTATTCAGTGACAGTGTTAATATAGGGGTATGGGGTATAAGTAATTATTGAGGAGGGTGAAGTATGCAAGAAACACCCAAAAAAACAGTCCAGCCAAATAAACAACAGCTTCTTAACCGCTTAAAGCGCATTGAAGGGCAAGTGAGAGGTATTCATCAAATGGTTGAGAGCGATCGTTATTGTGTAGATATCTTACATCAGATTAGCGCAATTCAATCAGCGATGAACAAAGTTTCTTTAGCCTTGTTAGAAGATCATACACACCATTGTGTAGCAAATGCGATTAAAGGGCAAGATGGTGAAGCTGCCATTCAAGAACTCATGACTATTATGAAAACGATGACGAAATAAAAGTCTAAATAAAACGTTTTTTATTTTCAATTTGACATACATTACGGGGGTATGGTAAATTGAGGACGATAAATAAACAGGAGGTTTTCAAAATGAAAGAAATAGTAAAAGTACAAGGAATGTCATGTAATCACTGTGTTAATTCAATTGAAGTTAATGTTGGCAATCTTGCAGGTGTTTCTTCCGTAAAGGTGGATCTTGGCAGTGGCGAAGTTTCTATAGACTTTGACAACGAGAAGATTTCATTAGGGCAGATTAAAGAAACAATCGAAGAGCAAGGGTATGACATTGTCTAGTCTTGTCTAGTTCATTAGTATGGAAGATTAGATCGTACCATCGGGTATGGTCTTTCTTTTTCTATAAAATATACCCCTACTAAGTATCGGAGGGATGACAAATGTCAACAACTGAAAGAACTCTTCAAATTAAGGGGATGACCTGTGCAGCATGCGCAAATCGAATAGAAAAAAGTCTCTCTAAAATAGAAGGTGTAGAGAAAGCGAACGTAAACTTTGCTTTAGAAAGATCAACCATCGTTTATGACACAGAGAAAACAAATGTAAATGAATTTATTGAAAGAGTAGAAAAACTCGGTTTTGAGGTTGTTCAAGAAAAAGAAACATTTGATATTACAGGTATGACTTGTTCAGCATGTGCAACGAAAATTGAAAAAAGAATTAGTAAAATGGATGGGGTTTCTAGTGCGGTAGTAAATTTTGCGCTTGAAACAATTTCCGTTGAATATGATGATAATAAAATCAAAGCTTCTGATATGATGACCGCTGTTAAGAAAATGGGCTATGAATTAATGCCAAAGCAAGACCGCAATGCGAAGATTGATTATAAAGAGGAAGAGATTCACAAGCAACAAAGAAAGTTTATCTTCTCACTCATTTTAACGATTCCATTGTTATGGACAATGGTCGCTCATTTCAGTTTTTTGTCATTTATTTATTTACCAAATATTCTTATGAATCCGTGGGTACAGCTTGTTCTTGCTACACCGGTTCAATTTATTGTCGGTGCTCAATTTTATAAAGGCGCTTTTAACGCATTGAGAAATAAAAGTACCAATATGGATGTACTGGTGGCACTTGGTACGAGCGCAGCCTATTTTTACAGTCTTTATTTATCGTTGGAATGGGTGAATGCGGGAAGTAGTGGAATGCCGGAACTCTACTTTGAAGCATCTGCCGTCATTATTACATTAATTGTTCTTGGTAAATTATTTGAAGTTCGTGCAAAAGGAAAAACGAGCCAGGCCATTCAAAAACTACTTGGAATGCAGGCTAAAACGGCTAGAGTCCTTATAGACGGGATTGAAAAAGAAGTTCCAATTGAAGAAGTGGTAGTTGGGGATACAATATTGGTGAAGCCGGGTGAAAAGATACCGGTGGACGGGGAAATCATTGAAGGACGTTCAGCAATTGATGAATCTATGATTTCAGGTGAAAGTATTCCGATTGACAAAACGGTTGGTGATCCAGTGATTGGGGCAACGATTAATAAAAACGGTTCATTGCAAATCAAAGCAATAAGAGTGGGAAAAGATACGGCATTGGCTCAAATTGTAAAAGTGGTTGAAGAGGCACAAGGATCTAAGGCGGAAATCCAACGCTTGGCAGACCGTATTTCCGGAGTATTTGTACCAATCGTTGTGTTGATTGCTGTTGTTACATTCTTTATTTGGTATTTTGCTGTGACACCTGGTGATTTCCGATCAGCCCTTATTCCAACGATATCCATACTGGTTATCGCATGCCCATGTGCGCTTGGTTTGGCAACACCGACTTCGATTATGGCTGGTTCGGGAAGAGCTGCTGAAATAGGCATTTTGTTTAAAGGTGGAGAGCATTTAGAAAACACACGGTCGATTGATACGGTTGTATTGGATAAAACAGGAACAGTGACAAAGGGTGAACCTGCGTTAACAAATATTTCAGTGATGAATGGTTTTAAGGAAGAAGAAGTTTTGCAGCTAATTGCAACAGCGGAAAATCAATCTGAACATCCTTTGGCGCAAGCAATTGTTAAAGGAGTGAAAGAAAAAGGTCTTTCACTAGTTGAGACAACAGACTTCGAAGCATTGCCGGGTTATGGAATTCGAGCTGTCGTTGATAGTAAGGAAGTGTTTGTTGGAACGCGAAAATTAATGCGTTCACAACAAATCGAACTTTTGGACGCTGAAGTCGCGATGGAAGCGTTTGAAAGTGAAGGGAAAACGGCGATGCTCATTGCTGTCGACAAAAAACTTGCAGGTATTGTCGCAGTAGCAGATACAGTGAAAGATACATCTAAGGAAGCGATAAAGCGAATGCGGGAATTGGGTCTTGATGTCATCATGTTGACAGGGGATAACCAACGTACCGCAGAGGCGATTGCGCGTCAAGTCGGCTTAACTCACGTGATCGCAGAAGTGTTACCTGAGCAGAAGAGTGAGGAAATTAAAAAGCTTCAAGAGCAAGGGAAGAATGTAGCGATGGTCGGGGACGGGATAAATGATGCGCCCGCACTTGCGATGGCAAATATTGGAATGGCTGTTGGAACAGGTACAGATATCGCAATTGAAGCAGCTGATATTACACTAATGCGTGGCGATTTAAATAGTGTAGCAGATGCGATTATTATGAGTAGGAAAACCATGCGAAACATTAAGCAGAACTTATTTTTCGCATTCTTCTATAACACGATCGGAATTCCAATTGCTGCAATTGGCTTATTAGCCCCATGGGTTGCTGGAGCAGCCATGGCATTTAGTTCTGTATCTGTAGTGTTGAATGCATTGCGTCTTCAGAAAGTGAATTTAAAAAATTAACAAGAGAATAATAACAAAAAGAGCCAATTCCAACTCATTTAAGAGTGGGAATTGGCTTTCGTATGTTACTGGAGTATACGGTCATCACAAACGTCTCATTTCATTGAATATTTGAAAAGGGTTTTTACTCCACTGATTCTCTTCTAATAATTTACTTTGGCGTTCGTTGAAAAGTACTTTGCTCATAAAATAACCTCTTTCGCTTGTCTCTATTATTTTACATAATCTTCACATTCAACTATAAACCAATCTGTTACACTATCAATAACGAGAGTCAATATTGTAATTCGATATTGTGTGAAAGGAGGAATCAATCATGGAAGATAAAGTACTACGAAAATTATTCCTCGGTTTCATTCATATCCATATCCTACATCATGCGAAAGAACATCCAATTTACGGAGTATGGATGGTGGAGGAACTTAGGGAACATGGCTATACAATCAGTCCAGGGACGTTGTATCCGATTTTGCATTCGATGGAAGCGGATGGGTTGTTGAGTAAGGAAGATGTCAATATGGATGGAAAAATTCGGAAGTATTATACAACGACGGTGAAAGGCGAAGAGGTTCTTGTAGAGGCGAGGAAAAAAGCATATGAATTGTTTAAAGAAATTAATGACTGATGATAAAGGGTGGATAGGATGAATAATCGATTGGCTTCACTAGTTGAAATACTTCTTGTGTCGATGCGACTAGGTTTCACGTCTTTTGGCGGACCGGTTGCACATTTAGGTTATTTTCATGAAGAATATGTACGTAGACGGAAATGGATGGATGAAAAAAGTTATGCGGATCTAGTTGCGCTGGCACAGTTTTTACCAGGCCCTGCGAGTAGCCAAGTAGGTATCGGGATTGGTGTCATGCGAGCGGGTGTGCTTGGTGGCATCGTTTCCTTTATTGGCTTCACTTTACCATCTGTTGTTGCATTGATTCTATTCGCGTTAGTTCTGATGAATTTTGATGTAGCGAATGCGGGTTGGATTCAAGGATTAAAGATTGTGGCGGTTGCTGTAGTGGCGCATGCGATACTTGGCATGGCGAAAAATTTGACGCCTACTTTGAAAACAAAGGCACTTGCTTTGTTTGCGCTCGTTGGTACATTGGTGTGGCAGGTGGCTGGAGCACAGATCATAGTCATTTTACTCGCTGCATTGTTCGGGTTCTTGTTATTCAAAGACGCACAAGGGGATTCTACAACTGGTTCTACATTTCCGGTTACGAAACGTGTCGGTGTAATGTGTTTAAGTTTGTTTTTCGGACTACTCATCGCATTACCACTTGTTAGAGAAATGACAGGCTCGTACTGGGTGGCGATTGTGGATAGTTTTTATCGATCGGGTTCATTAGTTTTTGGTGGCGGTCATGTAGTTTTACCTTTATTGGAACAAGAATTCGTGCCGACCGGTTGGATTAGCGAGGAGAGTTTCTTGGCGGGTTACGGTGCGACACAAGCGGTTCCCGGGCCATTATTTACGTTTGCTGCGTATATAGGTGCTGTGATGAACGGTTGGCAAGGTGGCCTAATTGGCACCATCGCGATATTCTTACCTGCCTTCCTATTGATTGTCGGAACGTTGCCATTTTGGGATATTTTACGAAACCATTCGAAAATCAGAGGCGCGATAGTAGGCGTGAATGCAGCCGTTGTTGGTATTTTGATTTCTGCGTTTTACTTTCCGATTTGGACTAGCTCGATTTTGTCGGCAATGGATTTCGCGCTCGCTGCGGTTCTTTTCAGTATGTTGGCATTTTGGAAATTACCACCATGGATTGTTGTAGTTTCAGGTGTAGTCGGAGGCTCTTTATTAACACTCATCTAATGAAAAAGATGAAAACACACACAAACGATTATTCTATCGTCTGTGTGTGTTTTTCATTCTTTATACTTATACGCCAAGCCTTTCAAAAAGTTACGAGCATAGCGATCCCCACACTCTTTGTAATTCCGATGTCCCACTTTTCTAAGAACAGCTCCTAACTCCCCTTTAGTAATCGACACACGCGCTTCTTCTAATATATCCAGCATATCTTCACTAGTAAGTGAAAGTGCGATCTTCACTTTCTTCAGTAGCAGATTATTTGCAGACTCTTCCACTTCAACTGCTGGAGCGCTACCAGGTTTCTCTTCCTGTTTACCTCTTTTGAAAATAATAAAGCCGTTTAAAAAAGCGTTAAACGTCGAAAGTGAACATTCCAGTTGATCTTCCTCTTCTTTTTTCAGCATAGCTAAAACATCTTTAGTTGTAACGTCAATTCCGCCTAATTTAAAAATCTCTACCATTTCTGCATTTTTAACATCGAGTGCATAGCGCAATCGAATAAGTATATCATTTGTTGTCATGAATGATCCTCCTGTGTAGTGAAACGAAAGTAGTTCCATAATAGCATATTTTCTGGTCGGGGAAGTGAACAAGAGTCGATCATAATGAATTTCACTATTATATTTCAAGATTCTACGATGCATACTTAATTAGGATGGTATGTTGAATTTAGGAGGCTACAATGGAGATTAAAGAAATTCATTCATTCGATTTGGAAACGGAACAATGTAAATCCATTCAATACAATCTTTCCAAGAAAGTTATGTTGGAAAATGCGATACATATCGAATCCATCAAGTTACTTGCAGGAGTAGATATAGCTTATTATGATATACAAGGTGTTGAATATGGAGTTTGCTGTGTCATTGTTTTCGATTTTAGAGCCAAGCGTGTTATTGAAAAAACCTACAGTACAGGTAAAGTCACTATGCCATACATTCCTGGATATTTAGCTTTCAGAGAACTGCCACTCATTATGGAAGCTGTTAAGAAACTATCTTGTACACCAGACGTATTTATGTTTGACGGAAACGGTATCTTACACCCAAGGAAAATGGGGATCGCTACACACGCATCGTTCTTTTTAAACAAACCCTGTATAGGAATTGCAAAAAGTTACTTGAAAATAGACGATATCATTTTCATTGAACCTAAAAATGAAGAGAATGCATTCGAAGATATTATCGTGAATGATGAAGTATATGGTAGGGCGCTTCGAACGCATATACATGTAAAACCTATTTTCGTCTCCTGCGGAAATTATATTGATTTGGAAACCGCATCAAACATTACTCTACGTTTAATAACGAAAGAAAGTCGTTTACCTATACCTGTTCGGCTAGCGGATTTGGAAACAAGAAGATTGAAAAGGTTGCTAGTTTCTTTGCGGGATGAATGGTAACATAACTTCCTAATGACAGTACCACATGCAAAGGGGAATGATCTCAATGAAAATATATGATCAAATGAAACAATTACTCGCTAGACGAGAAGGGGAAATCATTACTTCTCGTGAAATTAGACAAGAGTTGCAAAAAACATACGGAACGAAACCTTCTAGCGTACTCCCTTCAGACTTTTGCTATAATCGTTATAATAGCGGGATTGCGTTTGACAAACATTTATTTGAATACTTAACAAAAAGTACATATAAATATCTTGGAGAGCGCGCTAAGTACTCGGGGCTTATTTTTCATAAACCTAAAGGGGCCCAACAAGAACGTGTGGTTGGGGAATGGAAAGAGGGTGTGAAGACGATGTATGCAGTCAATTCGCAAGGAGTTGACTGTATTAGTCAGGAACAGATTAAGCGTTTGTATGAAGAATATATACGTGTTCTTCGTTATGAATTGCAGGTGCTACAATGTCAGCCGACAGAATTACGTCATTTGATTGGTCGGATCGGGGAGTTGCTTTGTGCGATGGTGACGGGTGGTCATCTGGCTCGCGAAACGAATCAACATGGCTTTGACGTAGTTAGTCAAGGACGTAAAATTAGTGTTAAAACATCAGCTCAACAGTTATCTGGTTTCATTTCGTTTAATCGGAATACATTCGAAACATTTGATGATGTATTCATTGTTCAATATCGTGAAGATGATTTTCATATCATATATTACGGTTCTAAAGATCTAATCAAAAAAATTGCCAGAACTTATAAAAATATTTATGAGGTAGATATAGAAAAAGTAAAGAAGTTAAGCATATGAAGAAATTACAACTCCAATATATTTACCTAAGAAAAGTACCGTTATTCTTTATATAGAAGAAGGCGGAAATTTTGTTTAACATGGAGTTGGCTGATATATAGTACGTGAACTTAGTAGATGCGTTGTATAATCCTTGATAAAAATGCAGTATACGGAATACTACTTCAGTTAATGTGAAAGAAACCTGAGTGCAACCACTATACCTTACTCCTAGAAATCTGAAGAGTTCCTGCATTTGAAGCAATAGCGAAAGTTCTACACATTCTCCTCGAAAATCTTCGATAGAAATAGAGATTCCTGTGGAGAAAAACGACTTTTAACGCTATGATTAGAATAGATAAAACTTTCTTAGGAGAGTTTTAGCGTGGCGGCTTTCAAAAGGAGAGTGTGCCAAGCGTAAAGGGGGAAATGGGTTGGATATTTATCAGGAGTTTTCGGCTCGTAATATGATGGCTTGTTTAGATTCGGAGGCATTTTTGGACTATTTGCTTAGACAATGGACGTTACGTGGACGTCATCTAGATGTCTGCCAGGTCATTGATCATCCGAAATTCGAGGAAATCATAGAAAACTGCAAAGATGAAGATCGTTTTTCTGTATTTGTGGAACTATCACAACTATATCAAGGTGAAATTGCTTTGGCGAATACATATAATGATACGTTATTAGCCATCGTCTACGGAGAGGATTTCGACCCTCTTGATATGGAGTCGACAATCGATGTCAAAGGCGATTGGAAGTATCATCTGTGGTTTTATTATTTGAATAATGAAGGCTATATTCATGAAGCTTGGGAATTATTCGACACGGAAATCTATCCACTATGCACAAGTTTAAGTAACACGCGGACAGAGCATGTGCAAGCGGTATCGAGATACTTCGATGAAATATGTATTCTTATGCAGAAGACGAAGAATCCGGATGTATTGTACGGAGTAGATGACAAAACAGTACGTAACCTGAATGAACTCTTTTTGTTAATCATCCGTAATAATATTTTAATAGAAACTTCTAGTAAACAAAGCTTTTGCGAAAGTTTAGTGCATTTCATGCTAAATAAAAATATGCATCATCTCGGTGTAGAGTTTTATATTACATTTAAAGAATTTTTCAACTTGAATGATGCACTAACTATCATCAATTTATTAGGACTTTCGGAGTACGCGAATGACTATCATGCAGTAAATGTGATTTACGGTGATATTCAGACCGTGAAGAATCGCATCGAAAAATACAGAAGCGATATCGACGGTCATTTAGAAGAGATTTCAGAATACATCTTGCGTGTGAAACAATTGATTGAAGAAAATCATAGTGAGATGTTACAAGGGGATTCATTTATTAAAGAGAGTTTTGATTTTTTCTTTGATGAATGCGCGATCTATGAATCGGCTTCCTCGGATTTTTCCATGCTGTCATTCATTGAAAAAGATTACTTATTACGTAAACTACTCGATGCGGTGATTTGTTTCTTTAAAGAACAGAAGCAGTTAACGTCGAAAGCCGGCAATAAATTAGAGCCTGCTTTATCGATGTTGATCGACTATGAATTAGGTATCGAAGGTATGCGTTTGAGAAATCGAATCATTTCTCTCTCTCCATCACAAGGTATCGACTACAAAGAAACTGTGATTCAAGACGCATTGTCGCAGCTTCATGATTTTCTGACGGAGTTCTATTTGATAGAACTGTCGGAAGATGCAAAGGTAGTTCTTCAAAAGTTCGATATGAAGGTCATAGAATCTTATGATGAAACGAAAGCATTGGAATTGCTTAAAACAACGTATGCCGATTTACGACCAAGTGATTATTCGGTGAACCATAAGACATCGTACGGCTTTACACAGGAAGAGCAACAGCGCTTTGCAGAAGAAGATAATCGTGTGGATAAGCTATTGGTATGTGATGAAGTGAAGAAATTATTGTTGACTGCTGAATGGCAATGGCAAAACCATGTTCAATTCCTCGATACAAGTCGCTCGGAAGGCGAAGATCATACAGGTCAAGAGTACACGTATATCGTGGCAAATTACTTGAAAGCTGTTGAGGTTTTCTTATGCGATAAATTAGCAGACATCCAAGTAGAAAAACAAAATTTGCCGAGAATCGGGATTTATAAATTTGGCAAACCAAAAGATGTTGTAATCGGTGAAGAAGACTATCGCAATGACGTGACGATGGGCAACCTCTATCACTATATATTGGACTATGGCACGACGATCTTGAAGCCGTCTGCAGATAAGATGAAAGTGAAAGAATATTTGACACATTGGGCAGCCAATGTACGAAATTCTCACTTCCATAAAGATACGATTTTATCAATTGATGAAACGAAAAGTATTCGAAAAGATACGTTAGTCATACTCAAGCGACTACTCTCAGACTTCGAAGGATAAGTAACAAAACGAACCGTCTAGTATATACTAGTCGGTTCTTTCTTCGTGAAATCATGTATTTGCATGTATACCCCACGTGGTATATGATAGGAGTATAGAAACAATTCAACTTAGGGGGATGATGTAATTGGCTAAGAAAATCGTAGTAGTAGGTGGCGTTGCGGGTGGCGCGTCAACAGCGGCACGTATTCGACGCATGGATGAGCAAGCGGAGATTGTTATGTTCGAGAAAGGACCCCATGTATCGTTTTCAAACTGCTCGTTGCCATTTTATTTGAGTGGGATCGTTGAGGATAGTGAAAAGTTGGTGTTGATGGATCCAGTGGCGTTCAAGTCGAAATATAATATTGAAGCACGTGTGCAGCAAGAAGTACTGTCAATCAATCGTGAAGCAAAAACCGTTAGTATTTCAAATCTAATAACTGGCAAAACGTATGATGAAAGCTATGATTATCTAGTATTATCACCAGGTGCGAGTCCCATCGTTCCAAATTTAGAAGGTGTAGATTCTAAGCATGTATTTACTGTGCGTAACGTAGTTGATATTGAGCGCTTAAACGATTATGTTCAGACGAGGAAAGTAGAAAATATTGCAGTAATTGGTGGCGGCTTTATCGGTGTAGAAGTGGCGGAAAACTTAAAGCTAGCGGAACGAAATGTGTCTTTGATTGAATTTGCCAATCAAATTATGATGCCATTCGACTATGATATGGTACAAATCTTGCATAAAGAAATGATCGACAAAGGGGTAGAAGTGATTGTAGATGATGGCTTAGCTAGTATTACAGACACGCATGTCAAACTTAACTCTGGTCTAGAAATAGAAGCACAAGTCGTTGTTCTCGCAATCGGTGTACGTCCGGAAACAAAACTAGCGAAAGATGCAGGACTTACAATTGGCGAACTAGGTGGCATTAAAGTCGATGCTAACTACAGAACGAGTGATAAGTCCATCTATGCGGTTGGTGACGCGATTGAAGTCTATCACCAACTGTTGCATAAACCAACAAGACTAGCACTTGCTGGGCCGGCACAACGACAAGCACGTGCAGCTGCCGATCACATGTATGGCATTCCGCACCAAAACAAAGGTGTCATCGGTTCATCCAGTATCCAAATTTTCGACCTAGCCGCAGCGTCTACTGGGCTTAATGAAAAAATGGCTAAACAAGCCGGTATCCAGGCAGACAGTGTGTACATTATTGCACCCGATAAAGTTGGACTCATGCCAAACAGTAATCCATTACATTTCAAGTTAGTATTCGAAGTTCCAACTGGCAAAGTACTAGGTGCTCAAGCAATTGGTAAAGGCAACGCAGATAAACGCATCGATGTGATTGCTACACTAATTTCTATGGGTGGTACACTTGAAGACTTAAAAGAACTTGAGCTAACGTACTCACCGATGTACAGTACCGCAAAAGACGTCGTCAACCTAGCAGCACTCGTCGCATTAAATATTTTATACGGCCGATTTGAGCAAGTACATGTATCAGAAGTACGTGAACTAGTAGAACAAAACGCTTATATTGTAGACGTGCGCGAAGAGAACGAATTCGAAAACGGACATTTGTTAAATGCAGTAAACATTCCACTAAGCCAGTTACGTGAGCGCATGGAAGAAGTGCCAAGTGACGTACCGGTGTATGTACATTGCCGTTCTTCCCAACGTAGTTACAATGCGGTGATGGCACTGCAGAATAGTGGATTTAGTAATGTTGTGAATATTTCTGGTTCATTTTTAGGTATTTGTTTATATGAATATTATAATGATGTGGTTACTGGTAGAGATGCTATAGTTACGAAGTATAATTTTAAGTGAGATTAAATTCTTTAAGCCAAGCACGGTATTTACTAGGCTTGGTTTTTTGATATGTTGAATCTAGATGTGCGGGAATTATCTAATTGGAATAGTAAATAATTAGAGTTGCTTGTAATAGAAATGGTAAAAAACACGCAAAACCGATTCGCACTACGATTTTGCGTGTTCTTTTACTTTACTTCTATATAAGCATTTCTGATTGTAAGGTACTGCCCGTTTACTACGTCGATATACGTATCACCTTCAACAACATCGCTTATGATGAGATCCATCATATCTTGTCTGCTACTTTTGCTTATTTCGTAAAACCCTATATCACTCGTATTATCTATCATAAGTTTATGTTGACCTGCGGGTATATCTGTACCGACTTTGTATTGGCCTGCTTTATATATGCCATTTGCAGGTTTTACATCAGGTGCTGTTTCGGCTGGATACATTACGCCACCGTCTAATGTAAAGTATTCACCTTGCTGTAGCGTTACATACGTATGGGAATTTCCATCCAATGCGATGTTAAATACGATACTATCAGGATTTCCAGACTGGTCTTTTGTATTTTCAAGAAACGTTATTCCGTTAGAGTAGACGATATATTCACCGGGCACAATATCTTGTCCCACCTGATAGGTACCTGATTTATAGGATGTAGAAGGTGCAGGCTTTGATTGTTCTTGCGATTGCGGTGTCACAGGCTGCTGAGTAGGTATTTTCGTTGATGGATTCGCTAGATTTGGCGAATTAGTAGACTCTTCTTTCGCTGAAGCAGGTGATGATTGTTCATTAATATATTCATTTGTAGGTGATTTGCCCGATTGATCCGAGCCTTTTGTTTTTGGTTCGTCTTTAATCGTATCGTCTTGAAGTGCTGGTTCCACAACTTCTTCTATTGAGTTTTCAGGCGCTGACGTTTCAATTAATGTTGAATGGTCCTTTACGGTGACTGGCATAGGTTTATTGTTAACGATTGATACGATCAATGCTAATACTAAGACACCCACAACCGCTACACTCCACCATAGGATTTTCTTTTTGCTATGTTCCTTCATAGTAGTGCATACCTCACTTTTTCTATTGTACTTATATAATACATGATAGCTTGTGGAATAATCTACCTATTCGATTACAGGCAACCGATAGATTATATTAGATGTTGTATAAAAATAAGGGAGCAGTTGAAAGACTTTGAAATGTAATCATAATGAGTAACCTTAGAAACAGAAGTTTTTAGTCTAACTGAGGTAGTAATCAAGTGTACGCATATATGTTCAATTTTTTCGTATTGACTCAGACCACGATGACAATGGAAATTGAGTGTACAGTTATCCTCGCTATATTAGATGAGTTTAATTGTGTAATGGATTTGGATTTATGAATATCAATTTGTGATACACTATTTTCAGATAACTACTAACTAATTAAATGCCTGTATAAGAAATAGGGGGACAGAAAAGATGACAAAGACATTTTCCAATCAAAGCGCATTACCACAATTACCGATACCTGAATTGAACGATACGATGAATAAGTTATTAGCTGCGATTAAACCACTAGTTAGTGATACGCAATTCCGAGAAACTACACGAGCAGTGAAAGTTTTTTCCGAAGACAGTGGAGACGCGCAGAAGTTGCAGGAGAAGTTAATGGAATGGAACCAACATATGAAAGGTAGTTGGTTAAAGCCGTTTTGGGATAATCTATACTTACAAGCTAGAGCGCCCTTACATACAAGTAGTAATTTCAATATTATTGTAGACAATCAAGATTTTAAAAATCACTATAGCGTGGCTAAATTGGCTGGTAAAGTTAGCCGATCAGTCGCGGAATTGTACCAGGCTATTATTAGTGAAGAAATTGAGCCGGAGATGGTTAGGAATATCCCACTTGATATGAGCCAGTACCCAAATTTCTTTCGTTCCATTCGTATTCCGAAATTAGGTCGCGATGAACATTATGTGGCAAAACTTACAAATGGACCACTTCATATTTGTTTACTCTATAAAGGGAATATTTATAAACTACCAGTATCTGATGATAATAATATTATGTTAACTAGCGAGGCATTATCGAACACGATCGAGTCAATGTTTTTAGCAGAAGATACTACAGGACAGAACATTGGTATTTTGACAACAGCTGAAAGAAATCATGCGGCGGAAATATGTGAGCAATTACTAAATTCAAAAGTCCATGAAGAAAACCTTCAGTGTATTGCTGATTCACTCGTCGTAATTTCAATCGATGAAGAAAGTAAGACACCTAAGGAAGCGTTGAAAAATCTTTTTGTAAGTGGTAAGAATAAATGGTTCGATAAAACGTTCCAGATTGTTATTACAAAGACAGGTGAAATCGGCTATAGTATGGAACATACTGCGATTGACGGCACGACGAGTTTTGCGGTCATTCAGTATATTACTGAACAACTAGTGAAAAATGAACCCGAAACGATACGTATTACTGAAAAACCAATTATTAAAAAGTTGCAATGGGAACTTTCGGATGAATTGAAAGAAGAATTGATGAAACTGGAGAACATCAATAAATTAACTGTAGCAGATTATTATCTAGATATCCGTAATTTCGATACTTTTGGTACGGATGAGATGAAACGCTTAAAATTTAGTCCCGATTCTTTCTTTCATATGGCATTACAGGTAGCACAATATCGTACATTCGGTCATATGCGAAGTACGTATGAAGCGGTGTCGATGCGTAGTTTCAATGAAGGTAGAACGGAATGTTTACGTCCATCGAATGCGGAAAATTTAGCGCTAGCGAAGGCGATGGAAGAGGAGGAACGGGATCTGAACTATCTGTATGGCCTGATGCAACAAGCTAGTGCAGCACATTCGATCAATATGAGAGAAGCACAAAAAGGGTTTGGAGTAGAACGGCATGTTTACGGATTAGAAAAAATATTTGAGCTATATAAGGAAGAACTTGAAATAGGTGAAATGCCAAAGTTATTTACGGATCCAGGGTATGCACTGTTACGACATGATTATATTTCGACGAGCAATATGAGTAGTCCCTTAGTGAAGAGCTGTATTTTTGGACCAGTAGTAGAGGATGGTTATGGCATCTTCTACACTTTGTTGAATGATCGCGTGGGAGTTAATTTGTCTAGTTATAAGCGTAATGAGGCGAGTGCTAGGTTGCTGTCGGATCATTTATTTCAAGCGTTAGAAGAATTACGGGAGATCGCTTTACAAGAGATGTGATTAAAAGTTAAAAATGAGGGGTGAAAATGAATGGTATAACAGACTTTTTAAGAATAGATAAGAGCAATCCATTAAAATTAATGGTATACTTGCCAAGTAGATTTTACAAGCGAGTAGGTGAAAGACATGATAGAAGTGAAGATTTCTCCAATCAGTGGCGGAGAATTTAACAGGGGAGTATTCGCGAAATGCGATATTAAAAAAGGCACGCTATTACACGAAGCGCCAGTCATTTCCTATCCTAATGAAGAACACGAACATATCGAAAAAACCATTTTAGCTGACTATGCTTTTGAGTACGGCGCAAACCATACGGCTATGCTGCTAGGTTATGGAATGCTATTCAATCACTCGTATGAACCAAATGCTACATATGATATCAATTTTGATAAGCACACATTTGATTTTTATGCACACAAAGATATTAAAGCAGGCGAAGAGATTTTGATTAATTATAATGGTGAAGTAGACGATGACGAACAGCTATGGTTTAATAAAGATTATGATGGAACAGCTAACGATTAATAATCTTAGCCAAACTTCGATTCGCAATCTGAATCGAAGTGTTCTATCTTTTAGTAATTTGTCCTAGTAGCTCAGCTGGATAGAGCAACGCCCTCCTAAGGCGTAGGTCGGGGGTTCGAATCCCTTCTGGGACGTCATTTTCTATATATTAGGATGAGAAGAAAAAATAAAACCTTTACAAATGTTGTTAAAACAACGTTTATAAAGGTTTTTTATTTCTTTATAATAGTTTCATAGCGGTGGGAAGCTAAACAAACGGGGACTGTTGGGAGTCGGTTAAAAATAGTAGAACAACTTTTTAACGGAATAGAGTAATGCAATTGATGAGTAAATAATTTCGATTCCATATGTAATTGAATCATATATATCGAATTCGAGATAACTATAGTGTATAATAAATTTAATACTTAATGAAGAGGAGAGTTTTAACATGACAAAATGGAACGTAGATGCAGCTCACACAAATGTAGGTTTTTCAGTTAGACATATGATGGTTTCAAATGTAAAAGGTAGTTTCACTGGGATCGAAGGTTCTGTTACTGGAGATCTAGAGAATTTAACGGAAGCGAAAATTGAATTTAAAATTGATGTAAACACAATTAATACAAATAATGTAGACCGTGATAACCACTTGCGTTCAGATGACTTTTTCGCGGTAGAAACGTACCCGACTATTACATTTGATTCAACTGAAATTGTTAAAACAGGAGAAAACACGTATGATGTAACAGGGGATCTTATGATTAAAGGCGTTACGAAGAAAACTACATTTAAAGTAACCCGTACTGGATCTGGAAAAAATCCTTGGGGTGTAGAAGTCGTTGGTTTTGAAACGGAAACAAAGATTTCTAGAAAAGAATTTGGTCTAACTTGGAACCAAGCGTTAGAAACAGGTGGCGTATTAGTAGGCGACGATATTAAAATAACGGTAGAACTTCAAGTAAATCCAGCATAATCAATAGCTAATGGCGATTGCTCTATTGTATAGGAGATAATCGCCTCTTTAAATCTACAGTAAATACTTTACTAGTATTTAAAATACATAAAGTAAAGCTTCTCGCAATACATCTCATCTCTCTTGCGCGTATAATGGATACACTAGCTACACACAGGAGGAAATGTACATGGGCAAAGTAGAAATCATGACGCAGATGAAGAAAATGATAGAGAAAGATCCGAAACTAGCGATCAGCGAATGGCAAGGAACTTGTAACTATGTGGTGGGAGAACTTGTTTCATTAAAAACAACAGATTTAAATGAGATTAAAATAGAGGATATAGCCAAACCTGGAGAGAAACAAGTTGTGCCAGTGGAATTATTTGTAGCTTCAGCTGTAACTAGTTTCGGAATGACTTTTCATTTAGAAGCTCATAATGAAGGAGTGATCATCGATAAAGCAAAAATTATTTTCAGTGGAACATTTGATAAAGCCCCGTTTTTAGGGATTAAGAGTGGACATAGTGGTGTAACATCACCAATGATTGTCCTGTCCGCAGAGTCTGCTACGAACAAAGGGAAAGTTGCGGAAATTGCAGCTATCGCTATCGAGCGATCACCGGTACTGACAAGTCTAAAAGAACAAGTAACGTTGCATATTCAGTAACAATAATAAACCAAAGCCCCTCCAAATCGAGAGGGGCTTTGGTTTATGTCTATTTACTTCAAGCATAAAGAATGTCTCTGTTTATATGTCGCTAATGATTCCGCGGTGTTATGATCTTGTCTAGGAAACTAAAATCTCTTGTTACTCCTTATTTCCTGATCCGGAATAGTATATAACTTCATCTGTTTCTGTAGAATCTATCTTTTCTTTTGTAACTTCTTTTTCTTCTTCTTTCTGTGCATCTGTCGATAAGAAATCTTTTAGTGCTTCTCTATTTGTATACGCATCAATAGCTAAAACAGCACCAACATTTACACGTTCGTTAGTAAATGATCCTTCTACTGGAATACGCAGTGACTCTACTTCGTTGGATTTACCGCCTGCAAGCAAACCTTTACCAATAGTAAATAATGTTTTACTGTCAATATTCGTTTCTATATATGGTTCAATCACGCCCATTAACTTTGGTAAGTTTAGTAATGTATTGACGCTCATCGCTTGATCTTTTAGTTTGGATAACGCTTCTTGTTGACGCTCAACGCGGCCAAAATCACTATGAATGTCGTGTCTGAAACGGACATAACCAAGTAGTTGATCGCCGTTTAATGATTGTTCGCCTGCTTCTAGTGTCATGCCGATTCCGTGTGACATCTCATAAGGAATATTTACCTCAATACCATCGGGAGCGATGACATCAACAATTTTCGAGAAACCTTCAAAATTAACGATTGCATAATATTGTACATCTACATCAAAATTTTGCTTAATCGTTTGGCGTACTAACTCAGGACCACCAAGAGAATAGGCCGCGTTAATCTTCTGCATGCCGTAGTCTGGCACTTCTACATATGTATCTCGCATAAGTGAGGCAAGTTTCACTTTTTTTGTGTCTTGGTCATAATGTCCAATCATCAATACGTCTGAACGAGCACCATCTTCGTCGCCTCTTGCATCGTTACCAATGAGTAGGACGTTGATCTCTCCGAATTGTGCATCTGCTCCTTCAAACGGATTGAACTGACTGTTTTGATCGTAAATCGTACTGTTATCGCTTAGTCCTGTTTGGATTTCATTTGTAGCCTCATCATTTGCTAAAGAAACACCACTATTGTATTGGTATGCAAAGTATAGTCCGCTTGCTGCGACAAAAAACATGCACATCAGAAACAATGTTCGTTTGACACTTTTCTTTAGTTTTCTTTTTTTAATTTTTTTAGTCTCTCTTTTTTTCAATGTGCCACCTACTCATTTAATTATGAATTTTTCATTAATTCGCTAGAAGCGATTTGAACAGCGACTGCATCATCGAGATACCCAACTGCGAATAAATAGTCTGGTATAACATCGATAGGCACGATGAAATAAAGTAAAGCGCTGCCGATAATAGCGAGTTCGCGTGCATTGCCGTTTTGTGTTTTGAAGCGGTTAAATAGTTTTTTCATTTGATCAGCAAGCGGACCAACTCCGCCGGCAGACTCAAGTTTTTTAGTAAACTCATATACTACTCTTTGCTTACCTTCTGTTGTATGTACATAATCCTCATACTCTACTAATTGTGACTCTACTTGAGAGAGAGAAATATCAGCAGACAATAGCCCCGACGTATTCACTAACTGCTGAATTGTCTGATCATAAACGATTGTCGAATCATTTTCTGGATCTACAGAATAGCCAGAAGCCTGCAATAGTGTAGTTAATGGAATAGCAAGAACGGTTGAAAACTTCTCTAGATGATCGAGCGTCGCTTTCCTTTTGTCGTTGATGATGCGGGAAATTGTTGCGGTGTCGATATCGGTCAATTCGCTAAGTTTGCGCATCGATAATGAGTGCTCATCCAACGTCGTACGTAATAATTGCCCAATGGAATGACCGGAATGAACTTCTAACATAAGATGAACCCCCTTCGAAAAAAACAGGAGCCAACACATCCTGATTATTACCTCTTGCACTCTCAAAGATTTTATAGGTTCGTTGACAAATTGTCAACGTTTGTGATAAATAGTTTTTACTTGTCGAATAATATTTTATTATAAGCCTTGTTATTCAAAGTATATTCTACCATTACGGCCGTTCCATTCGTTAAAAGACGCATACTATAAAAGATTAGACAGCTTTTCTACCGCGTATTTGCATATAATTATAGGGAAAGAGAGGAAGGGATACAATGATAGAAATGGTAGCAAAATGTAGACTTCTAGTGGAAGACATTTATAACCGATACGATGCTAGTCACGATTTGGATCATATAGATCGTGTAATGAAAAATGCGGAGAAGATCTTACTGACAGAAACAGGAGCTGATAAACTAGTCGTTCGGCTAGCGGTCTTACTGCATGATGTAGAAGACGCAAAATATGAATCGGTCCACGACTTCACGATAAGAGGGATATTGAAAAAAATTGGTTCCTCTACTGAGTTAATCGAAATGGTTTTATCTGTCATAGAAAGCGTGTCATTTAACGGTGGTCACGCAAAAGATATTACGTCGATTGAAGGGGCGATTGTCCGAGATGCTGACCGACTGGACGCAATAGGGGCGATTGGAATCGCACGAACCTTTGCATTCGGTGGTGCGCGTGGAAGGAAGCTATACGACTTTGAAGAAGGCGCGCGAATGACTATGTCGGCTTCCGAATACCGATCAAAAGAAACCGCATCGGTCACTCATTTTCATGAGAAGTTATTGTTGTTAAAAGATTTAATGGTTACAAAGGAAGGAAAACGGCTCGCAAAAGAACGACACGACTTTATGGTAGCATTTTTACAACAGCTTAAAAATGAAATTGAATAAGCAATCCGGCTACGAAAGTCGAATGCCTATTCTGGACTGTGTTTGTTAAAAAGAGAAAACAAATGAACTTTTCAATCAAACAATATTCCTCATGCCTAGAATAAAGTGGCATGAGGATTTTTTCGTTGAATTATGGATTCATTTCTTCAACTGGTCCATTTCACTCAACAAATAATCAATCTGTGCTTGCATCTGTGTATTTGTATTCTCTTCCTCCTCTTCGGCTTCAAGCGCGAGGTACGCAGCAAGTGTAGTAATCGCTTGACCGAACAGGCTGATGGATTCGCCAAGTAAAGCGAGTTTCGCAATTTGTGTTTCATTGGGTGGGTTGTTTTGATTGGAGTTATCGCTCATGTGAAAACCTCCCAAACCTTTTAACCTATTTTATGAAGAAATGTGGAAATTGGTACTGCACGCATGATGAGTTAGGTTGCTAGCATAGAAATAGTACTAATAAAAAGGAGTGTGTTGAATGTGTATAACGAAATAGAAAACCGTATGATCATAGTTTTTGGTGAAGGTGCAGTGAAAGTAACTCCAGATACAGTCCATATTGTTTTGACTGTACAAACAAGAGGGATGGAGTTACAGGAAATTCAGCAAGAAAATGCACAGAATATGCATAAAGTCATCGGTTCACTAGTCGAGTTAGGTATTCCAGAGCCCGCTATTCAAACGATTGACTATCAAATTCGTCCAGTCAATGATTACATCAACGGCGAACAAGTTTTTCGTGGGTATGAAGTCGTCAATACAATCAGGATTACAAGCAATGAACTTTCAAAAGTGGGTGAGATTGTAGATACAGCTGTGAAAAACGGTGTAAATCAAATCGGCTCGATTGATTTTACTGTACAAAATTCAGACGAGTTCTATCAAAAAGCATTAACTCTAGCTTTACATGATGCAGAAACGAAGATGGTGACCATTGGTTCTTCATTGAAACTAGCAAACCGACCGCTAGTAATGAAAGTGGAGGAACAACATACATCACAGCCTGTTGCGTTCCGTGCTATGGCGATGGCTGACACCGTGACTCCTATTGAGTCCGGCACATTAACGATAAGTGCAAGTTTGCTAGTAAAATACCGAATCGTTTAAGTCTAGTGTAGCGTTTCATCGTCTGCTACTATGAGAGAAAGCTTTCGAAAGAGGTGGGCGTGTATGGACGTACGGTTTATCATTAACGAACAAGCGGGAGAGGGGAAGGGGCTAGTTGTGTGGAAAGAATTAAGAGCCCACTCTTATCCCCATGAATTCACGTGTTTCCGCGGACATGCTACAGAATTAGCTAGACGAGCTGCGCAACAGCACACCAATCCACTGCTGCTAATCATAATCGGTGGCGACGGCACAATTCATGAAGTGTTGAATGGAATAGTAGGCTGTACTCATGTGACGGTAGGTGTTGTGAAGGCAGGTTCTGGCAATGACTTTGCACGGGGTGTTTCTACTTTTCGCAGTCTAGCGGATATCGAGTCTTATATAGAAGAAACGTCCGTAAAACGAAAGAAAGTGGATTTAGGTTATGTGCAACTGTCCGATCAACCAACTCTCTATTTTGCAGGTAGCTGCGGATTTGGGTTAGATGCTGAGATATCATTGGCGGTTAGTCAATCGAAATTGAAGAAAACATTGAATAAATGGAAGCTTGGCAGTCTAGTGTATGTATTGACCGTTGTGCGTTCATTGCTGCTTTTCAAACCTTTTGACGCGACTATCAAAATCGGTAATGAGGAGAGAGTTTTTAAAGATTGTTGGTTGATCACTGTCAGCAATCAAAAATATTTTGGTGGAGGTATGAAGATATCACCACATTCCGTGAACAATGATGGAAAATTCGAATTGACGGTAGTACATTCAATTCCGGTGATTAAGTTCTTGTTCGTTTTTTTACTAGTATTTACGGGTGGACACACACGATTTAAGGGTGTGTCTGCGTACAAGGGTAAAAAGTTCGTCATCGATGCCGCTCGGGAAGTGGGTTGTCATACGGATGGTGAATATATAGGGACGACGAAGATTCATCAATCGGTTGTTTGTGCGGTCGATTTGAGGAAGTTTTTTGTGGCGGACTTTGATTGATACGAACGGTTGATTTTTAAAGGTGAAGTGCAATGAAGGTGACAATGGCTGATGTAGCAAAAAAAAGCGGGCGTCTCCAAAAGTACTGTTTCACAATTTATCAATAAACGATACGAGTACATGGCTGAAACAACCCAAGTGAAAATACAGGAGTCTATAGAAGAACTAGGATATATTCCGAACAACATGGCGAGAAGTTTAAAAAGAAAAGAGTCGAATACGATAGGCATTATTGTGGCAAATATTTTGCTTACGTTCTCTACTGAAATCATTCGAGCTAATGATATTCCCGTGTCATTTGATCCGAATATCCGTTTGAAGTTATGGACGATTGAAGAATCGAGAAAAGCATATGGTGGCGGTTTTATGGCTAATCTGGCGTCTAATCCACTGCTTTTAGCGCTATTTGTGTTGTAGAATAATTAGATAGTAATTAGGAATATCCAGAACTGGAAACTCTTTTACCTGCTATGCTATAGTATTACCGAACAGGCAGGTGAATGGCGTTGCAGAAAAAACGCAGACCAGTGATAAAAAAAGGAAATGTAATCGTCTTTCCTGGAACGATGGAACGACTGCATCGAAAAGGTAAAGAAGCGATGGAGCGAGATCTCCATGATGAAGCGATTGAGCATTTTGAGGCGATCTTAGATATTAATCCTAAAGATACGTCTGTATTGGATTTACTCGCAATTTCCTTATATGAGATGAAGGAGTATAAACGCGCAAAAGAATTTGCGCTTCTTTCGATGCGAAATCAATCAGGTAATTATATAGAAATTTTGGAGTTGTATTTATCCATCTCCATTCAATTGCAACAATATGAAGAAGTCGAACTGACGATTCAGGGATTGATGGAAAAAGAAATGATTCCAGAACATAGTCTTCAGAAATTCCGGTATTTGCGGGAACTAAACGGCAGATTATCCAAACGTTATATAGAAGACTCAGCATATACTGAAGAACCAATAATTAAGATAGAAGAGTTCGTGCAGCTGTCGCCTCATGAACAACAGGATTTCCTGCTGTCGTTACAAAACCAAAAATTGGAGCCTTATATACGATTGCTTGAAGAAATTGTTCAGTTCGAAGAGAATTTGCCGATTGTCAAGACGTATGCGCTTCTTTTATTGCAAGAAGGTGGTTCGGATGAGCCAGTCCATATAAGAAAATATCATTTTGAAACAGAGACGAAGCCCACTAGACTGATCTCGCCTGAAAATGATCAATTCATAGACGAAGTACAATTCATAGCTCGATCGCGTTTTGAAAAAGATCCAACAGCTAGTGAACTAGTCGTTAATCTAATCTTGAAGTACAGTGTCTTACTATTTCCATTCCACTGGGGACCCTATACGGCGGAGGAAGTAGCGGAAGCATATATAGCGTATGCGAAGCAATTACTCTACGGTAAAATAGTTGATGAAACCGCACTGCTGCAGTTCGTACGTTCGGTCGATGAGGAAATGGATAGCTGATAAGGAAAAAATCTTGAAAGATGATTAGACTATGTTATACTAAAATGGTTGTCAACTGTTTATCTGTCTACAGCCCCGTTATCATGCATCGGACGGTAACGAAAAATAGCTGAATTCAGGTAAAGCCTTCGATAGATGCAGAAGACTTTTTCAAGTAGTACCGATAAAGTGTGAAAGCAAGTAGGCGAAGGTATAATTGATTAAAATAAACGAGTACTAGTTGTTTAAATGATTTGGAGGTCATACATATGACAGTTAAATGGGAAAAATTAGAAGGTAGTCAAGGGAAACTTACATTTGAAGTTTCTGTAGAACGTTTCAACGAAGCAGTAGATCAAGCGTTCAAAAAAGTTGTAAAGAAAGTACAGGCACCAGGTTTCCGTAAAGGGAAAATGCCACGCAAGATGTTCGACAAAATGTACGGTGAAGAATCACTTTACAACGATGCGATTGATATTGTACTTCCAGAAGCTTACTCTGCAGCAGTTGACGAAGCTGACGTAGAGCCAATCGCAGCACCTGAAATCGACATCGAAAAGCTAGAAAAAGGCGAGCCGGTTGTATTCACAGCAGTTATCGCTTTAAAGCCAGAAGTAAAATTAGGCGAATACAAAGGTCTTGAAGTAACTCGTCAGTCTACAGAAGTAACTGAAGAAGAAATTGACGCTCAACTAGAACAACGCCGTGAAAGTCTTGCGGAAATGGTTGTTAAAGAAGATGGCGCTGCTGAAGAAGGCGACACAGCTACAATCGATTTTGAAGGATTCGCTGATGGTGAAGCATTCGAAGGTGGGAAATCAGAAGGTTATGATCTTGAAATCGGTTCTGGATCATTCATCCCTGGGTTTGAAGAGCAAGTAGTTGGTATGAAAGCGGGAGAAGAGAAAGAAATCGAAATCACTTTCCCTGAAGAATACCATGCAGCTGAATTAGCTGGAAAACCTGCTACATTCAAAGTGAAAGTTCACGAAATCAAATTTAAAGAAGTTCCAGCACTTGACGATGAGCTGGCTAAAGAACTTGACGAGAGTGTTTCTTCAGTTGAAGAACTACGCACGAAGTTGAAAGAAGAAGCTGAAGCAGTGAAGAAGAATGATTCTGAAACAGCTCTTCGTGACGACCTAGTAGAACAAGCAGCTAGCAACGCTGAAATGGAAATTCCACAAGCGATGATCGATTCTGAAATGATGCAAGATTTTGAACAGCGTCTACAAATGCAAGGCATGAACCTTGAACTGTACTTCCAATTCTCAGGTCAAGACGAAGCAACTCTTCGCGACCAAATGAAAGACGATGCGTTAAGCCGCGTTCGCGTTTCATTAACACTTGAAGCAATCGGTGCTGCAGAAAACGTTGAAGTAACAGAAGAAGAAATCAATGCAGAACTTGAGAAAATGTCAGAGCAATTTGGTATGGAAATTGAGCAAATCAAGACAACTCTTGGCGGCACATCTGTACTTGAAAATGACCTGCGTTTCAACAAGACAGTTCAATTGCTTGTAGATAGCGCAAAAGTTACTAACTAATTTCTCAATAATAGATGAAACAAGGTACGGTTTACCCGTGCCTTGTTTTTCTTAAAAAGCTTACGTGTATAGTCATTGGAAAACTCCACAGACTAAAATGTAAAGCGCATACATATTTTAGCGTCAAGTTCTAAATAGTTGATAAAGTCATGGTAATCTTGTAGTATATTCACTTGAATAGGGGTGAGCATAATGTTCAAATTTAATGATGAAAACGATAACCTAAGCTGTTCTTTTTGTGGAAAATCACAAGATCAAGTCCGCAAATTAGTAGCAGGTCAAGGTGTATATATTTGTGATGAATGCGTTGAACTTTGTGCGGAAATCGTTGAAGAAGAAGTCGGGCTAGAAGAAGGCTTTGAATTGAAAGATGTTCCGAAACCAAGAGAAATCCAAAGCATCCTCGATGAATATATCATCGGACAAGATCGTGCAAAGAAATCACTCGCTGTAGCTGTCTATAATCACTATAAACGTGTAAATTCAGGCAGTAAAATTGATGATGTAGAGTTGGCAAAATCGAATATCGTCTTGATTGGGCCAACTGGTAGTGGTAAAACATTACTAGCACAAACGCTCGCTAGAATACTGGACGTTCCTTTCGCAATTGCAGATGCGACTTCTCTAACTGAAGCTGGTTATGTTGGGGAAGACGTTGAAAATATTCTCTTGAAATTGATTCAAGCAGCTGACTTCGATATTGAAAAAGCTGAAAAAGGAATTATTTACATCGACGAAATTGATAAGGTAGCTCGTAAGTCTGAGAATGCGTCAATCACACGCGATGTATCGGGTGAAGGTGTTCAACAAGCATTGCTGAAAATCTTGGAAGGAACAGTTGCTAGCGTGCCACCACAAGGCGGACGTAAGCATCCTCACCAAGAGTTCTTACAAATCGATACGACAAATATCTTGTTCGTTGTCGGTGGAGCATTTGACGGCATTGAAGACATCGTTAAGCGTCGTATTGGGCGCAAGGTTATCGGTTTCGGCACAGATCCTAACAAAGAGATTGATGAAAATGAAAGTCTGTTGTCTAAATTGATTCCAGAAGACCTCCAAGCATTCGGCTTGATTCCGGAGTTTATCGGTCGTTTACCTGTTATTGCTACTTTAGATTCGTTAGATGTCGATACTCTGTATCAAATACTAACAGTACCTAAAAACGCGATCGTTAAACAATACCAAAAGATGGTCGAACTTGATGATGTAGCTCTTCGATTTGAAGAAGATGCATTACTCGAAATCGCAAAAGAAGCAATAGCGCGTAAGACGGGTGCTCGTGGATTGCGTTCAATTATTGAGAACATCATGTTAGATGTTATGTACGAATTACCATCACTTGAAGAAGTGAAGGAATGTATCATTACGAAGGATTCAGTCCTCGGTAAAGCAACTCCTATTCTTTATAAAGAAGATGGAACCGTATATGATAACGACAAAGAAAAAAATACCGCATAACGCCGAAAAGGCAAAAAAGCCGGCTCTACCGATGCGTAATTCCACGCTAGGCAGTCGGCTTTTTTCTTACATATGATTGCATTAGTATTCAGTCAATACATACATAACTTACTGGAGGTGGCTTGCAATGCCGAGTATTCAAAAAAATAACATACCTTTATTGCCACTCCGCGGAGTGATTGTTTATCCGACAATGGTTTTACATATTGATGTTGGCAGAGAACGTTCGATTTACGCGCTCGAACAAGCTGTATCTGAAGATCACCAAGTATTTTTAGCGATGCAGATTGATCTTAGTTTAGAAAATCCTGAGATGGAAGATTTACATCGTATCGGGACATTAGCTACGATTAAATCGATGACACAACTTCCTAATGGTACATATCGCGTCTTAATAGAGGGTTTACATCGTGCAGAATGGATTTCGTATGAAGAGGCGGATCTTTTTCCAGTGGTTAATATCGTTGGATACGAAGAGAATCAGGAAAAAGATGCGGAAACTGAAGCGTTGATGCGGATGTTGCTTGAACAATTTAAACGCTATGCGAAGAATAGTAAGCGTATATCTGACGAAACGTTGCAAACAGCAGCAGAAATCCCTGATGCCGGACGTTTAGCTGATATGATTGCATCTAATCTTCCGTTGAAATTATCGGCGAAACAAGAAATTCTGGAGATGACAGATGTTCAGAAACGTTTAGATTGGTTAATTACTCGTATGTATAACGAACAGGAAATTATGGAACTCGAACAAAAGATCAATGAGCGAGTGAAGGAAGCAATGGAGCGCACGCAGAAAGAATTTTATTTGCGTGAACAACTAAAAGCAATCCAGACAGAGCTTGGCGATAAAGATGGTAAAGGGCTTGAAGTGGCAGAACTGAAGAAGAGAATTGAAGAAGCCAAAATGCCTGAAAGTGTTAAAGAAGCTGCAGAGCATGAGTTGGAACGTTTTGAAAAGATTCCAGTTATTTCTGCGGAAAGTGGGATTATCCGTACCTATATTGAATGGCTCATCACGTTACCATGGTCTAATGCAACTGTAGACCAGTTGGACTTATCTAGGTCAGAAGCAATTTTAGATCGTGATCATGAAGGACTAGAAAATGTCAAAGAGCGGATTTTGGAGTTTTTAGCAGTGCGTCAGATGACCAATTCATTGCGTGGACCGATTCTTTGTTTGGATGGACCGCCGGGAGTCGGAAAAACGTCATTGGCACGTTCGATTGCAGAATCACTTGGTCGCAAGTTTGTGCGTATTTCGCTTGGTGGTGTGCGTGATGAAGCTGAAATTCGTGGCCATCGCCGCACATATGTAGGTGCGATGCCAGGCCGTATTATACAAAGTATGAAAACAGCGGGCACGATCAATCCGGTGTTCTTACTAGATGAAATCGATAAAATGTCCAACGATTTCCGTGGAGATCCATCTTCCGCAATGCTGGAAGTATTAGATCCAGAGCAAAATAGTACATTCAGCGACCATTACATTGAAGAACCGTATGATTTATCCAATGTTCTTTTCATTGCAACGTCGAATGACCTAGGTGCGATTCCAGGACCGTTACGCGACCGTATGGAAGTCATTTCGATTCCTGGATATACGGAACAGGAGAAACAGTCGATTGCACTTCGTCACTTAATTCCGAAACAATTGAAAGAGCATGGATTGACGAAGTCTCAAGTGCGCTTCAAAGAGCAAGCTGTATTAGATCTCGTGCGTTATTATACGCGTGAAGCTGGCGTTCGTTCATTGGAGCGTCAAGTGGCAAGTATTTGCCGTAAAGCTGCACGTCAAATCCTTGCTAAAGATAAGAAAAGTCTGACGGTGAGCTCGAAAACATTGGAATCGTTGCTTGGTAAAAAGCGCTTCCGATTTGGACAAGCTGAAACAGTCAACCAAGTCGGGATGGCTACAGGACTTGCGTATACAGCGGTTGGTGGAGATACACTTCAAATCGAGGTTTCTTTATCACCGGGTAAAGGAAAGTTATTGCTGACTGGAAAACTCGGGGATGTCATGAAGGAATCTGCTCAAACCGCATTATCGTATGTGCGTTCAAAAGCCGTGCAGTTTGACATTGATCCTACGTTCCATGAAAAATGGGATATCCATATTCACGTTCCTGAAGGGGCTACACCAAAAGATGGACCTTCTGCGGGGATTACCATCGTTACTGCATTAGTTTCCGCGTTGACGGAACGACCAGTGCGCCGTGAAGTCGGTATGACAGGGGAAGTGACATTGCGCGGGCGTGTGTTGCCCATAGGTGGTCTGAAGCAGAAGACGCTTAGTGCCCATCGTGCAGGCTTACGTACAATCATTATTCCGAGTGACAATGAACGTGATCTAGATGATATACCAGAAAGTGTACGCGAAGAACTAACATTTAAACTCGTGTCGGATGCTCATGAAGTACTCGATATCGCTTTGGAGGAAAAGAAATGAAAGTCCATAATGTAGAAATGATTATGAGTGCAGTTAGACCCGAACAATATCCAACAGAAGGCTATCCGGAATTTGCGTTAGCTGGGCGTTCGAATGTCGGAAAATCTTCATTCATTAATAAGATGATTGGTCGCAAAAGTTTGGCGCGCACGTCATCTAAACCAGGAAAAACTCAAACGTTGAACTTTTATAAAATTGAAGAACAACTATTTTTTGTCGATGTCCCAGGTTACGGCTATGCGAAAGTCTCGAAATCAGAACGTGAAACTTGGGGTGGAATGATTGAGCGTTATATAACTGGACGTGAAGAGTTACGTGCGGTCATTCAAATTGTCGATCTACGCCATCCACCATCCCAAGATGACTGCATGATGTATGATTTCTTGACACATTACAATATTCCGACAATTGTTATTGCGACTAAAGCGGATAAAATTCCAAAAGGGAAATGGGAAAAGCATAAGAAAATTGTGCGTACTACGTTGAATATGCAAAAACACCATCCACTAATCGTTTTTTCATCTGAATTAGGATTAGGTATGGAAGAAGCTTGGCGTGAAATTGAAAGTCGTATGTAACTTACTATACATCTAAGACAGTTATGGCTAAAATGACGTCAAACGATGTTCACAATTTGTATTCCGAGCACATCACTATGTATGCTATAATGAATGTACGAAAAGATTTTTGAAAGGTGTGAGCACCTAATGTATACAGTTGTTGTCGGTGTCAATCACCGAACCGCCCCTGTCGAAATTAGAGAGAAATTATCATTCGTCGAAACTGAACTACCACAAGCGATGCAAACGTTGCAACAGCAAAAGAGCATCTTGGAAAACATTATTATTTCCACTTGTAACCGCACAGAAATTTACGCGGTAGTTGATCAGATTCATACAGGACGATACTATATAAAACGATTTCTTGCGGATTGGTTTTCTATTCCAATCGAGGAATTCTCCACTCACTTGATTATTCATGAAGAAGATGGCGCTGTTGAACATTTATTACGAGTAGCTGCTGGTATCGATTCTATGGTACTTGGCGAAACTCAAATTTTGGGACAAGTTCGTAGCAGTTTCCTAGCCGCTCAAGAAATCGGTACTACAGGTACCATTTTCAATGAATTGTTCAAGCAAGCAATTACTACTGCGAAAAGAGCTCATACAGAAACAGCAATCGGTGAAAATGCCGTTTCTGTTTCGTATGCTGCTGTAGAACTTGGAAAGAAAATTTTTGGTTCATTGAAGAATAAACATATCGCCATCTTAGGTGCTGGTAAGATGGGTGAGCTAGCTGTTAAAAACTTGCAAGGAAGCGGCGTAGGTAAGATCACTGTGATTAACCGTACGTTCTCCAAAGCAGAGTTACTAGCTGCGAAGTTCGACGGTGAAGCGAAGTCTATGCAAGAGTTGCAATGTCTTTTGCTTGAAGCGGATATTCTAATCAGTTCAACTGGGTCAACAGAGTATGTCATTGACTTTGAACTGATGGGCTTCGTTGAGAAGTTACGTAAAGGGAAGCCTTTATTCTTAGTAGATATTGCAGTTCCACGAGACTTAGATCCGAAAATCAGTGATCTACCAAACATGTTCTTGTACGATATCGATGATTTACAAGGAATAGTTGAAGCAAATCTTGCAGAACGCAAACGTGCAGCAAATGAAATTGGTCTAATGATCGAAGGCGAAGTCGTTGCTTTTAAAGAATGGCTATCGACTCTAGGGGTAGTTCCAATGATTTCCGCATTGCGTAAAAAGGCGAACCGCATTCAAAGCGAAACAATGCTCAGTATCGAAAATAAGATGCCAGACTTAACAGAACGCGAAAAGAAAGTGCTGAACAAGCACACGAAATCCATCATCAATCAATTGCTTAAAGAACCGATTCTACAGGTGAAAGAGTTGTCTACTGACAAAAAGGCTGCAGAAAAACTAGCTCTATTCGAACAAATCTTTGGTATAGCGGAAGATGTAGTCGCAGAAAAAGAGCAGTTAGGCGTTCAAGCAAAGAAGCGCCTGCAAAAGCGTGCAGATGAAAAGAACAAAGAACTTAACACAAACGAATTAAATTACTTATACTAATTGACTGGTGGTTCTGTATCTGCTCTTTCACAAGAACGATACAGAGCTCCTTTTTGTTTGTGGATTTACTACAACATTCATGCACTTATAAATAAGTTATACTTTTCAAGTGTGCTGAAGTAAGTTAGTGAAGTTGATTTTAGTGTTTTAACACTATAGATGCATTAATTTGCAGGAATGGCCTTACGTTTGAGACAATGTAGGGGAAAAGCTCGAAACGCAAAAAGAGAGGGATCCGCTCGAAAGGCAGAGAATAACTTATGGTGGAATTGACAATGGCAAGGCTTCAGGAATTCATGATTGTCCTTTACGCCCTCGGACTTGTCTTTTATTTAATAGACTATATTAAAAAACAAAAAGCCATGCAACGCATAGCATTCTGGCTAATCGTTACTGTCTGGGTGACTCAAACCGCTATACTATCACTGTATATCATTGAGATGAAACGGTTCCCAGTACTATCGTTAGTCGAAGGAATTTATTTTTACGTCTGGTTGCTAGTCACCCTATCGATCGTGTTCCAACTCATTTACCGAGTGAACTTCATGGTCTTCTTTACGAACATTATCGGATTTGGGTTCTTAATGATTCACGTATTTTCAAACTTGAAATACTCAGCTTCTACAGTCGGAGATTCACTCATATCCGAAGTATTATTTATTCATATTACGACAGCGATCCTCTCATACGCGGTGTTCGCCCTAGCATTTGTCTTTGCGGTCTTATATTTAATCGTTTATAAAGTATTAAAGAAGAAAAAATGGACGAAACGATTTTCAAGCCTTCCGAATTTACATCAGACGATGATGGGTATGAAAATGTCTATTTATACAGGCATCCCTATTTTATTCGTCAGCTTATTGTTCGGTGTTCAGTGGGCATACGTCGCACTTTCCGAATGGTCTGTGTGGGATGTTAAAATTATGGGTTCGTTCGCGGTATTACTGATTTATACATCCGTAGTGTATTTTAACTATAAAGGGAAACTGCAGTCGATGGAGTTTGCTTGGATGACGATTTTTGCATTTCTATTAACCGTCGTAAATTTCTTTTTAGGCAGCACGCTGTCTCAATTTCATATATGGATATAAGGAAGGAAGAGTCTAGTGAGAAAAATTATTGTAGGTTCCCGCAGAAGTAAATTGGCAATAACGCAAACAAATTGGTTTATCGATCAAATGAAGCAAGCAGGTGCACCATTTGAGTTTGAAGTGAAAGAAATCGTTACGAAAGGTGACCAGATTCTGGACGTCATGTTGTCGAAAGTCGGCGGCAAAGGATTATTCGTTAAAGAAATTCAACAAGCGCTTTTTGATAAAGAAATTGATTTTGCAGTTCATAGTATGAAAGATATGCCTGCAGAAATCCCTGCTGGTTTAACAGTTGGCTGTATTCCAAAACGTGTGGATCCGCGCGATGCGTATATCGCAAATGATCATGTTCGTTTCATGGACTTGCCTATAGGTGCAGTCGTCGGAACGTCAAGCTTACGTCGTAGTTCGCAGCTATTGATGCTACGTCCTGATCTTGAAATCAAGTGGATCCGTGGTAATATCGACACACGCTTACGTAAAATGCGTGATGGCGAATATGATGCGATTCTTTTAGCGGCTGCGGGACTGAAGCGCATGGGCTGGGACGAGGATATTGTTACGGAACATTTATCGCTTGAAGACTGTATCCCAGCTGTTGGACAAGGTGCATTGGCGATTGAGTGTCGTGAAGATGACGCTGAATTACTCCGTGAATTGTCTAAGCTAACAGACCAAAATACGTGGATAGAACTACAAGCTGAACGTACATTCTTAAATGAAATGGATGGTTCATGTCAAGTTCCAATCGCAGGATTCGCAAAGTATGATGGAAAAGAAGTTGAGCTAACAGGTTTCATTGCTTCTCCTGATGCGATTGAAGTCTTCCGTGAAACGGTGAAAGGAACAGACCCGATTGCCGTTGGTAAAGAAGTGAGTAAACTTTTACGTGATCAAGGGGCCGCTGAAGTTATCGAGAAAGTGAAGGCGGAAATGGATGCGTAAAGATCTACCGTTATTAGGGGAAACGGTTATTTTCACAGGTACCCCGAAATCTCAGGAAGCTGCCGATTTGGTTAAATCCTACGGTGGTACGCCGATTTCGATTCCATTGATTGAAGTGGAAGAAGTGATAAAGAAAGCAGATTTACAAAAACTTCGACAAGCAATGAAAGCAGATTGGCTAATTTTCACTAGCCAATCCGCTGTTGCGGCATTTCGTGCAAAAATGGAACGCTTTCAAGTGTCTTCAGAAATATTTAAAGGAAAAGTGGCGGCTGTTGGAACGAGGACAGCCGCTGCACTTGATAAGCTTGGCTTTACGGTGTCGTTCATTCCTAGTGTTTTTAGTGCGGATGTCTTCGTCAAGCAGTTCAAACCAAATGAATCCGAAAAATTGCATGTCGTGTTTTTGAAAGGTTCGCTCGCAGGCAGTTTGATTAGGGAACAACTACCATTCCATGTTTCCGAGTGGACCGTCTATCAAACGAAAAGCACAACGAGTGAAATAGACAAACTGATTCGACAAATCACCCATAAAGATCAAGTATCCGTATTATTCGCTAGTCCGTCTGCAGTCGAAGTCTTTTCTTCGCGCATTGCCCCGAAGACGACATGGAGCGGTTTTACGATATGCGCAATCGGTCATGTGACAGAACGCGCATTGTTAAAAGTAGGCGCGCCTGTACACGTAAAACCTGAAACGTACACATTAGTCGAGCTAGTCCACGCGCTAGCTAAAGGAAAGGAAGTAATGAAATGAATCCAGTAGAATTTAAGCGTCACCGCAGACTTCGTGCAAACGCAAACTTGCGCTCAATGGTGCGAGAGACAGAACTCAAAGCAGCGGATTTCATTTATCCCATATTTGTAACAGAAGGCGAGAACGTTCGTAATCCAATTGCGTCTATGCCTGGAATCGATCAGTTTTCAATTGACCAATTGCTTCTAGAAACAGATGAAGTCGTAGCACTCGGCATTCCATCCATTATTCTATTCGGTGTTCCGACTGAAAAGGACGCACTTGGAACGGGTGCATATAGCGATCAAGGAATTATTCAGCGTGCGACGCGTGCCGTAAAAGAGCGTCATCCGGACCTGGTCGTTGTTGCGGATACTTGTCTATGTGAGTATACTGACCACGGACATTGTGGTGTGGTGCATGGAGAAGATGTGGATAATGATGAAAGTCTCGTACTACTTGCAAAAACGGCGGTGAGTCAAGCGCAAGCAGGAGCAGATATTATTGCACCTTCGAATATGATGGATGGTTTTGTTGCCGTCATTCGTCAAGCGCTTGATGAAAATGGATTTAAACACATTCCAGTTATGTCGTATGCGGTGAAGTATGCTTCGGCTTATTATGGTCCATTCCGTGAAGCGGCAGGTTCAACTCCACAATTTGGTGATCGAAAAACTTATCAAATGGATCCAGCGAACCGTATGGAAGCTTTGCGTGAAGCAGAGTCTGATATTGTTGAAGGTGCAGACTTTTTAATCGTTAAACCCGCGCTATCGTATTTAGATATTATCCGTGATGTGAAGAATCATGTGCTATTACCAGTCGTTGCTTACAACGTAAGTGGTGAGTATGCGGTGATCAAAGCTGCAGCGTTAAACGGCTGGGTGGATGAAAAGAAAATTGTACTAGAAACGTTGACAAGTATGAAGCGTGCAGGCGCGGATATTATCATGACGTATCATGCAAAAGATGCCGCTCGCTGGTTGGAGGAGAAGTAATTGGGAAATAACTATTCGAAATCAAAACAAGCATTCAAATTAGCGGAAGATCTTATGCCTGGTGGCGTGAACTCTCCAGTTCGTGCATTCAAATCCGTCAATATGGATCCGATTTTCATGGAAAGCGGTAAAGGTGCTATCATCAAAGATATCGATGGCAATGAATATATCGACTTTGTATTATCTTGGGGTCCCCTTATTTTGGGTCACACACATCCTGATGTTGTTTCGTCAATTCAGAAAGTTGCTGAAACAGGAACAAGCTTCGGAGCACCTACATTGCTTGAAAACGAGTTAGCAGAACTTGTAATTGACCGTGTACCATCTATTGAAATGGTACGTATGGTATCTTCGGGTACAGAGGCTACAATGAGTGCACTTCGTTTGGCGCGAGGTTATACGAAGCGTAATAAAATCTTGAAATTTGAAGGTTGTTATCACGGGCACGCGGATTCATTACTGATTAAAGCGGGATCTGGCGTTGCGACGTTAGGCTTGCCTGACAGCCCGGGTGTACCGGAATCAATCGCTCTAAACACGATTACTGTTCCTTACAATGATTTAGCAAGTGTTAAAGAAGCATTCGAACGATTTGGAGACGATTTGGCAGGCGTTATTGTCGAGCCAGTTGCTGGTAATATGGGTGTTGTTGGTCCAGATCACGGATTCTTGCAAGGTTTACGTGATTTGACAGAAGCGAATGGTACGTTATTGATTTTCGATGAAGTCATGACTGGTTTCCGTGTAGGGTATAAATGCGCACAAGGTCATTTCGGCGTCAAGCCTGATTTAACATGCCTTGGAAAAGTAATCGGTGGCGGTTTACCTGTTGGAGCATACGGTGGGAAGAGAGAGATTATGGAGCATATGGCACCTGCAGGAACGGTTTATCAAGCAGGTACATTATCTGGAAATCCACTAGCGATGACTGCAGGAATCGAGACGTTGAAGAAGTTAACACCGAAATCTTATGAGCGCTTTATTAAGCTAGGCGATCAACTAGAAGAAGGGTTCCGTGCAGCAGCTACTGCCAATAATATTCCGCATACAGTTAACCGCGCGGGATCAATGATTGGATTCTTCTTTACAAATGAGCGCGTCAATAATTATGATAAAGCTAAAACCTCTGATCTAGAGTTATTCGCTGAATATTACCGTCTGATGGCGGAAGAAGGTATTTTCCTACCACCTTCCCAGTTTGAAGGAATGTTCTTGTCAACAGCACATACAGAAGAGCATATTGCGAAAACAGTGGAAGCATTCCATACTGTGTTTGAAAAATTGAAGAGATAATTTAGAGCACCAGGCAGATAGACTTGTCTGGTGTTTTTTTGTGCGTTCAATATGTTCGAGGAATGGCGCGGTTTGGTCGTTGTGCCTTACACCCTGTCAAGTAGACATCTTTAGAAACCGCTCACTATTCTCTTTCCGCTTGTTTATTCCGTTGCTATTTCTATCAAAAGGGCGACTTGACATGGAGCCTCCACAGGCATGACTTCCACGTCTGGAAGCCAGCTGTTGT